>DIRM01000046.1:12160-77423 GCA_002427545.1 Mageeibacillus sp. UBA5436
CCACCATTGCCAGTTGATCCAGATACATCAGGAGAAACATCTGAGCCATAAATACATGAAATCTTAATATGAATATCAAAACATTATAATATTGTAGAATTAGAAATTAAAAAAATAATCCAGACTTTTGAATAAAAAAGTTTGGATTTTATTTTTTCCCGTAATGATTAAAAGGGGAATCAGAAGCAGTATACATATCATGTCCTTCTTTATTAGCACCATGAAAATCACTACCTGCAGTGAAGAATAAATTGTTTTCCTCTGCACATTGCCATAAGAGAATTTGTTGCTCGAGTGATGCATCGCTATGAAAAACTTCTATACCAAGTTGAGTTATTTTTAATAGATGTTGAATCTTTTGATTCAATAATTCTTGACTTTGACACCAACCATATTGATGCGGATGTGCAATTACGGGAAAACCATTCGCCTCATCTATTACTTGTAACGCTTCTTCTATTTTAACTTTTTCACGTGGTACATAGGCAGCTTTATTATCACCGAGATAAAAATCAAATGCCTCTTGTATGGAGTTTACATAATCATTCTTGACTAACCATTTAGCTGTTTTTACACGACCAGGCACAGGTTCTGAAAAAGTTGGATCTAAAGTGTTTGAAGGAATAGGGATATTTAATTCCTGTAATTTATTTATCATCTTTTTATTTCGTTCAAAACGATTTTTTCTTTGCAATTTTAAAAAGCTATTTAAATTTTTAATTTGATAACCAGAAAAATAGGCTAATAAATGAACGTTTTGTTTTTCAAATTCAACATTCAATTCGATTCCGGGGATAATTAAAGGAGATTTTAGCAAATTCTGAGATTCGATTTGTTTTGATAATTTCCACAAATTCATTTGTTGATCTTGCATGTATTGATCAAGGCTAACATGATTGTCCATTAATTCTAGAACACCCTCATTAGTGTCATGGTCGGTCAATGCCAAACAATTTAATTGATTTTCTTTGGCTAAAATAAAGACTTCCTCAGGCGAAAAACTACCATCTGAAGCCGTAGAATGCACATGTAAATCAATACTACCTTGCTTGGTTAAATTATTTAAAAAACTTCCTAATGCTATATTCATGATTATATATTATATATTATAAACTACTTTTATTTTATAATTCTTCACTCTGCTTATTCTATTAAGATCGTCCATTATATTTGTCAATAACTTATAATCGATATACAATAATATAAGTTAATTACAAATAATTGTAACACAATTTATTTAGATGATAAGGGGAAAATTATGGCCGTAAGAAAGAAAAACATTGAAGATGTAAATGTCAAAGACAAGAAAGTGTTAGTACGTGTCGACTTTAATGTTCCAGTCGATAAACAAACAAATGAAATTACAGATGATAAAAGAATTAGAGCCGCTTTGCCAACTATTCAATATTTAGTTGATCAAGGAGCAAAAGTTATTCTCATGTCTCATATGGGCAGACCAAAAGGTGTAGATCCAAAATTATCAATGTCAATCGCGGCAAAACGTTTATCTGAATTGATTAATAAAGATGTTATTTTGTCTGATGATGTTGTAGGTGAAGATGCCAAAACAAAAGCCGAGAGCTTAAAATCTGGTGAAATCTTAATGCTAGAAAATCTTCGCTATCATGCTGAAGAAACAAAAAATGACCCTGCTTTTGCACGTGAATTAGCTTCATTAGCAGAAATTTATGTAAATGATGCTTTTGGAACAGCCCATAGAGCTCATGCTTCAACTGCAGGTGTAGCTAATTATTTACCAGCTTATGCAGGATATTTAATTCAAAAAGAAATTGATGTCATGGGTGGAGCAATTTCTGATCCAAAACAACCATTTGTTGCTATTTTAGGTGGAGCAAAAGTTTCTGATAAAATTGGTGTTATTCGCAATCTGTTAAATAAGGTTGAAACATTGATTGTCGGTGGTGGTATGGCTTTTACTTTCTTAAAAGCAAAAGGCTATGAAGTTGGAACATCTTTATTAGAAGAAGATAAAATCGAATTAGCAAAAATTTTATTAGAAGAAGCTGAAGCTAAGAATGTTTCTTTATTATTACCAGTTGATATTGTAGCAGCAACAAAATTTGCAGCTGATGCTGATTATGAAATTGTTGATGCTGACAAAATGCCTGCTGACCGCATGGGCCTCGATATTGGACCTAAAACAATCGAACTATTTTCTAATACAGTTAAAAATGCTGGTACAGTAGTTTGGAATGGCCCAATGGGCGTTTTTGAATTTGAAGAATTTGCTAAAGGTACAA
This sequence comes from Mageeibacillus sp. UBA5436, assembly GCA_002427545.1. GTDB lineage: Bacteria > Bacillota > Clostridia > Saccharofermentanales > DTU023 > UBA5436. Next base: position 14,422 of record DIRM01000046.1, read on the forward strand.
AAGCAGTGGCAGAAGCTTTGGCCAATTCAGATGCTATTAGTATTGTTGGCGGTGGTGATTCTGCAGCAGCTGTTGAATTATTGGGCTATGCAGATAAAATAACTCATATTTCTACTGGAGGCGGAGCTTCTTTAGAATTATTAGAAGGAAAAGTTTTGCCTGGTATTGATGCAATTCAAAATGCTGGTGCTAGACGAACAATGGCAGCTGGTAATTGGAAAATGAATGCTGGTGTTCCAGCTGATGCTGAAAAATTATTAACGGAATTATTACCATTGGTAAAAGATGCTGCTAATGAAATTGTAATTGGTGTTCCATTTACAGCAATTAGTAAAGCATTAGAAGTAACAGCCTATTCAAATGTTAAAATTGCAGCAGAAAATTGCCATTATGAAGATAAAGGTGCTTACACTGGTGAAGTATCTGCCAAAATGTTAGCTGAAATGAAAGTGCCTTTTGTTATTATCGGCCATTCAGAACGCAGAGAATATTTTAATGAAACAAATGAAACTGTTAATTTAAAAGCAAAAGCAGCATTAAATTGGGGCGTTAGACCTATTGTTTGTTGTGGTGAAACACTTGAACAAAGAGAATCTGGTCAAACATTTGATTGGATTAAGGAACAGATAACAGAAGGTTTAAAAGATATTCCAGCAGAAAAAATGAGCTTCATTACTATTGCCTATGAACCTATTTGGGCAATCGGTACTGGAAAAACAGCAAGTGATGAACAAGCTCAAGAAGTTTGTGCTTATATCAGAAAACTGGTAGCTGAATTATATGATCAAGAAATCGCGGATGCCTTAAGAATATTATATGGTGGTTCTGTTAATGCCAAAAATGCTGAAAGCTTATTTGGTCAACCAGACATTGACGGCGGTTTAGTTGGAGGCGCATCCTTAAAACCAAATGATTTCAAAGTAATTTGTTTTGCATAAATGTATCGACATAACATTAGGCTCAAGTTAACTTGAGCCTAATGTTTTTAATCATTTATAATTAAAGTAATTTCAAACAAAAAATAGAAATCTAAAAACTTTTCATAATAGATATAAAATCATAGGGTGATTATAGCTCTTTTTGTGGATATTCATATAAAAAGGGTAAAGTTATGCTATAATTAAAAATACTAAATTAATAAAAAAACCGTTTTATTTTTCAGTAAAAGGAGAGAAATATGACAAAAAACAAAAAGTTTATGACGATGGATGGAAATACAGCTTGTGCGTATACTTCTTACGCATTTTCAGAAGTTGCTGGTATTTATCCAATTACTCCATCATCACCGATGGCTGACTATGTTGATCAATGGTCACAAGAAGGAAGAAAAAATATTTTTGGACAAACAGTCAATGTTATTGAAATGCAATCCGAAGCAGGTGCTGCAGGATTTGTGCATGGTTCTTTAGCAACAGGAGCATTAACAACTACTTATACCGCTTCTCAAGGTTTGCTGTTAATGATACCAAATATGTATAAAATTGCTGGTGAATTATTGCCAGGCGTTTTCCACGTTTCAGCTAGAGCTGTTGCTGGCCAAGCTTTATCCATATTTGGGGATCAATCTGATGTTATGGCTTGCCGACAAACTGGTTTTGCTATGTTAGCTTCATCTAGCGTACAAGAAGCTCATGAAGTAGCAGCAATCGCGCATTTAGCAGCCATTAAAGGTCGTGTCCCTTTCCTACATTTCTTTGATGGATTTAGAACCTCTCATGAAATTCAAAAAATTGAAATCATGGACTATGAAGATCTCAAAGAATTAGTTGATATGGATGCAATTGAAGCTTTCCGCAAACGTAGTTTGAGTCCAAATGATCCAGTTATTCGCGGTACGGCTCAAAATCCAGATATCAATTTCCAAGCAAGAGAAGCATCAAATCCTTTCTATGATAATTTATTACCTATTATAGAAGATTATATGGCAAAGATTAGTGATTTAACCGGTCGCGAATATAAACCATTTGGATATTATGGTGCAGAAGATGCAGAAGAAATTATCATTTGTATGGGTTCTGTTTATGAAACAGCGCGCGAAACAGTTGACTATTTAAATGCACATGGCCGTAAAGTTGGTGTTATCCATGTTTACTTATATCGTCCATTCTCGATTGAGCGCATTCGTGAAACTATCCCATCTACTGTTAAAAAAATTGCAGTCTTAGATCGTACTAAAGAACCTGGTTCACAAGGTGAGCCTTTATACTTAGATGTTATTAGTGCTTTTAAAGGCGATCCTAATGCTCCAATTATTGTTGGTGGACGTTATGGTTTAGGTTCAAAAGACACGACTCCAGATCAAATTAATGCCGTCTTTACTAACTTACATAATGATCAACCTTTAGAAAGATTTACGATTGGTATTAATGATGATGTTACTCATTTATCATTACCTCTTGGTGATTCTATCGATGTTACCAAAGAAGGCACAGTAGCTGCTCGTTTCTGGGGTTTAGGCTCAGATGGTACAGTTGGTGCTAATAAAAACTCTATTAAAATTATTGGTGATCATACAGACATGTATGCACAAGCATATTTCAGCTATGACTCTAAAAAATCTGGTGGTATCACTATTTCTGACTTGCGTTTTGGCCATCAACCAATTCGTGCACCATATTTAGTTGATAAAGCAGACTTTATCGCTTGTCATAATCAATCATATGTTGATAACTACGATATGTTGGCTCCATTAAAAAAGGGTGGTTCATTCTTATTAAATACGCAATGGAATGCTGAAGAATTAAATGAACATTTACCTAACAAAATGAAACGCTTTATTGCCCAAAATGATATTAACTTTTACACAATTGATGCGGTTGATTTAGCTGGTGAAATTGGCTTAGGTTCAAGAATTAATACCATTTGCCAAGCAGCTTATTTCAAAATTACAGAAGTTATGCCTGTTGATGAAGCAGTCAAATATATGAAAGAAATGATTGTTAAATCTTATGGTAATAAGGGGCAAGATATCATTGACATGAACTATGCTGCTGTTGATACAGGTGTAGAAAATGTTGTAAAAATTGATGTTCCGGCAGAATGGGCAAATTTAGAAGATGAAGCTTTACCAGTTCGTGAAGCACCTGATTTCATTAAAAATATTGCTGATATAATGAATCGTCAAGAAGGTGACAGTCTACCAGTATCTGCTTTTGTAGATCGTGAAGATGGTCATATTCCTTCTGGAACCGCTCAATATGAAAAACGTGGTATTGCAATCAATATTCCTTCTTGGAAACCAGACAAATGTATTCAATGTAATCAATGCTCTTTTGTATGTCCACATGCTGTCATTAGACCAGTACTATTAGATGACGAAGAAGCAGACAAAGCACCAGAAGGCTTTATTACAATTGGTGGTTCAAAACCTTATGATAAATTCCAATATCGTATTCAAGTTTCAATTTTAGACTGTACTGGCTGTGGTTCATGCGCCAATGTATGTCCTAAAGATGCTCTTGAAATGGAGCCAATTGAAAATCATATGGTTGAAGCTGAATATTGGGACTTTGCACAAAAAGAAGTTAAACCAAAAGCTAATCCAATGAAGAAAACAACAGTAAAAGGTTCACAATTTGAAACACCATTACTCGAATTCTCAGGAGCTTGTGCAGGTTGTGGTGAAACACCATATATTAAACTATTAACACAATTATTTGGCGATAGAATGCAAATCTCAAATGCTACTGGCTGTAGCTCAATTTGGGGCGCCTCATCACCATCCACTCCATATACTAAGAACCATGATGGTCATGGTCCAGCTTGGTCAAATTCATTATTTGAAGATGCTGCTGAACATGGAATGGGCATGCATATGGGTGCAAAACAAATTCGTGAGAGAGCTTCTCATACGCTAAAACAATTACTTGATCTGGATGTTGATGCCAAGATTAAAGAAACAGCTGATGCTTGGTTCGCTGATTATGAAAATGGCGAAAAATCTCGTGCATTGTCTGATGATTTAATTGCCGCATTATCTGATTACTCAGGTGATAATGCTGAAGCTAAAAAATATATTGAGTCTATCTTAGATTTAAAAGATTATTTGATGAAACGTTCATCATGGATTATCGGTGGTGATGGTTGGGCATACGATATCGGTTATGGTGGATTAGATCATGTTCTAGCCTCTGGAGAAGATATTAATGTCTTTGTCTTAGATACAGAAATTTATTCCAATACAGGCGGTCAGGCTTCAAAATCAACACCACTTGGTGCGATTGCAGAATTTGCTGCTGGTGGTAAACCAGTCAAGAAAAAAGATCTTGGCTTAATGGCAACGACTTATGGCTATGTATACGTTGGTCAAATTGCTATGGGTGCAAATCAAGCACATACCTTAAGAGTTATTGCAGAAGCAGAAGCTTATAATGGTCCATCTATTATTATCGCTTATGCTCCATGTATTTCTCATGGTATTCGTGGTGGCTTAACGATTTCTCAAACCAGAGAGAAAGACGCAGTTGAAACAGGTTACTGGCATCTTTGGAATTTTGATCCAAGAAAAGCCGAAAAAGGTGAGAATCCATTTACCTTAACATCCAAACCACCAACAAGAGATTATAGAGAATTCTTAGAAAAAGAAGTGCGTTATACTTCCTTAAAGAGAAAATATGATCAAGAAAAAGTTGATGAAATTTATGCTAAGAGTGCTGAAGCGGCGAAAGAACGTTATGAGAATTATATTCGTTTGTCTGAAGCAAAATATGGTGATGAAGAATAGTCAATAGACTGAAATCATTTTAAACTATATGTTATAATTAATCCCCGTAGAGAAATTTACGGGGATTTTTTAACTATACCAAATCTGATCTCACATAAATAATAAAAGGAGAATGGCGTGAAATTAAATCATAATTTGACTTTACATTTATCAGATACATTGGTATCAGATGTATTTATTTCGAATTATATTAATCGCTTAAGCGGTCATGCTATTCGATGTTATTTAATTTTATTGCAAACTTTTCAACATGGAAATCGTAAAATTAATGTGACGGAAATAGCACAAAGGCTTGATAGTAATGAATCCGAAATCCAAAAAGCTTTAAGTGAATTGCAACAATTACAATTAATTGTGATACAAAGTGGGCATCTCGATATAGCAGATCTAAAATTTTTAGAGATAAAAAGACATTATAATGATAATGCATTTAATCAAGATTCAGAAAAAGAAGATGAAAAAACGGTTTCACAGCGCGAAACAATCGTTAAACAAATCAATGATACATTTTTTCAAGGCGTGATGGGACTTGGTTTCTATACGAAAATAGATGAATGGTTCCATAAATATCAATTTGAGCCAGAAGTGGTTTATGCTATTTTTTCTGAAGCTGCTGGAAATGGAAAATTGGCAAATACAGGATATGTCAATGGCATTGCCGATAATTGGGGCCGTGCAGGCATTAAAAATTATCAACAATTAAATCAATATTATAAAGAATTTGAAAAACGAAAAGAGATTATTTTCAAAATAAAACAAAAATTAAATATAAAATCAAATTTTACTTCATATCAGGAAACGCTTGTTAATAAATGGATTAATGAATTTCAATTTGACTTTCCAATTATTGAATTAGCTTTAAAAGAAACCATCAATATTAATTCTCCTAATCTAAAATATATTGATAAAATTTTAGAGGACTGGCATCAAAATAATTTACAAACAGTAGATGAAATAAAACAATATAAAAGAGAATATCAAGAACAAAAGAAAAAGAAATCACATTCGAGTTCCAAAAGTTCGAAAACAAAAAAATTTAAAAGTGATGCGCAAGCTAAATTAGATGTGCCTGAAGAAGATTTATATAATATTGATCTCATTCAATATTATGCTGAACAAGAGGATGAATAAAGATGCGCAGCTTAGATGAAAATATCAAAAAACGCTTGCAAAGATATTATGAACTGAAAAGAACAATAGCTGAAAAAAAACATGCTCAGTATTTAGAAGGATTATATCAAGACTATCCTGAAATTAAGGATTTTGAAAATAAGAGAACAGAATATAGCTTGAATAAAATTAGAGCTAATATTAAACGTGAAAATCAAAAAGTCCAATATTACACGGAACAAATTCTTGAGATTGATCAGCAATTAAATATATTTTTACAAGAGAATAATATTCCTTTAGATTATGAAAAAATAAAATACGAATGCTCTTTTTGTCAAGATACAGGCTGGTATCATAATGATTATTGTGTATGCACAGAAGCTGCTTTGAAAATTTTAAATCAACAAGATAATCCTTTTGCTCCACCAGAAAACATGGTTTTTTCTGCTTTTGATGCAAGTATATTTTCGGATAAAAGAGAAAAAGAGTTTTTTTCTGGTAATATTTCACCAAACGAGGCGATCAAAGGCATAAAAAAAATGTTTACGGTTTTTATTGATAATTTTGATCAAAATTTTAAAAATTTTTATTTGTTTGGAAGTCCAGGTACAGGAAAAACATTTATGATGGCTTGCGTAGCAAATGCTTTACGCGAAAAAGGTATAAATGTTATTTTTATCAAAGCGGTTCAGTTATTTGAAATTATGGCTAAAAGACGTATTTTGCTTAATAGTTTTAATCCAGATCCAGTTGAACAAGACACGGTTCGACGGATAATAGACTTGATTTGGAAATCAGAAATTCTATGTATTGATGATTTAGGTTTAGGAGCCAAAGGTATATCAAATACTTATGCAGACTTTATTGCGCTTTTAGACGAACGCTTAAACTCTGGCTTATCAACGCTCATAACATCAAATTTAAAACCAAAGGAATTAGCAAACGAATATGATGAAAGAATAGGTAGCAGAATTACTGGAAATTATGATTTAACTCCATTTGAAGGTAAGGATGTTCGTAGAGAAATGGCGCAGACGCGAAAAAATAAAAGGCCGTAAAATGAAAATATACAGCGGTGTTGATATCATCGAAATAAATAGATTTAGTGAAAAACTAATAAAAAAAGGGGATAGTTTCTTGGAATTTTTTTTGGATGAACAAGAAATTGAAACAGCTAAACAAAGGACACAAAGCTTAGCAGCCTTATTTGCAGCAAAAGAAGCTATTTCTAAAGCACTTGGTACAGGTATTTGGCAAAAAAAAATAGAATGGCATGATTTTTGCATAAGTCATAATGATCTAGGTAAGCCAGAAGTTGAATTGAAAAATGAGGCGAAGGTCAAATTTGAAGAAATGCATGGTATTGATATTGATATTAGTATTTCACATGAAAAAAAATATGCCATTGCTTTTTGTGTTATCTTAGCAGAAAATTAAAAAATGAAAAAACAAAATGTATTTGTAAAAAATCAAAAGGACAAAGATAAAAATTTAGATTTTGTTAAGTCTGAATATAATATTAATGAAATAGACAAAAAAAAGGTACCAGCTTGGTTATTTCCTTTATTTTTTATTTTGCTGATTTTAGCTTTGTTAATTTTCCTTTTGCCCAAATATATTAATATTTATCAAACAAAATCAGAAGAACAAAATTCTATACAAAATGATTTTTTGATAAATGCAAATTCTGTTGTTCAGAGTAAATATGCTAGAATTTATAATAACCCCTCTGTGGAAGGCAATACAATAATTACTGTTTTATTTAATGAACCGCTTAAATTAATTTCAGAAAAAAAAGAAAACGGATTTTATGCTGTTAAAACCTATGATGGCATAGAAGGATATATTCAAGAAAAGAATATAACATTTGATCTTAATTCTATTCAATCAGATAGCATTACAAATCAGGTGATTGTTGTAAATGGGGATAAATCAATTTTATCGGATGCATCTAATGGTAATATTATGGCTGTTGCACCGATGGGAAGTATACTTTATGCAGATTATGTAACGGAACAAGTTGTACGAGTTGTTTTACCAGATAATCAAATTGGTTGGCTCAATCGAGAAAATGTAGTCGTTTTTTCCATAAATGAAAAAATTCCAGCCGCTGAAGAAAAACAAGCCGATATTTTTACATCTAGTGCACTCAAGTTTCTTAATGTGCCATATATACCCTTTGGATTGAGTTTAGACGGCATTGATATGCCAGGTGTTATTTATCTTGCTGCTTATACTAATGGGCTGGATATGCCCCGTTTAATCGAAGAACAGGCCGAATCTGGATATCAAATTTCTTTTGAAAGAGATACAGATAATTTCCCTTATATTGAAGGTTTTAAAGTTGGTGATTTACTTTTCTTTTCGGATTCATCTGGTAAAAAAATAGAATCGGTTGGTGTTTTTTTGGGAGAAGATAATATTCTGTATGGCTTTGGTAATCAGAGTAAAATTGAAATTGTTAGTTTGAATAGTAATGAAAAATTATTTAAAGAATTACAAGTTGTCCGCAGATTATTTGAATAAGTTATATCTGAAGATTAGATTTCCAAAAATAACAAAAAAAGAAGTCAAGTAAATCAAAAAAAGATTTGACAAGACTTGATTTCATTGGTATTATCATTAAGCGTTTTAAAAATGCATAGGCACGGCGGCGTAGCTCAGCTGGCCAGAGCACTCGGTTCATACCCGGACGGTCGTAAGTTCAAATCTTACCGCCGCTACCAAAATGGCCCGTTGGTCAAGAGGTTAAGACACCGCCCTTTCACGGCGGAATCAGGGGTTCGATTCCCCTACGGGTCACCAACTAATAGCCTGTACGCCTTGTGTAATACAGGCTATTTTGTTTGACTATTAAGAAAAAACTACTTTTTGAATATATGGAGTGGAGGTGGAATAAATGGCTAAATGTGAGATATGCCAAAAAGATATTAATTATGGTAGAAAGATAAGAATTACACGTTCTCAAATTTCACGTCGTGCACTTAGACAACAACATGCCAATGTTAAGCGTGTTAGCGTCATGGTAGACGGTACACCACGTAAAATGAATGTATGTACTCGTTGCCTCCGTTCTGATAAAGTTGAACGTGCATAATTTATTTTATTGAATTTCTTTAGCTCGGTACCATGGTATCGAGCTTTTTTTGTTTAGACATTCTAACTTCCTTTCTGTCATCTAGAATTAATCCGTAAAATTAGGTAAAATATGTTTTCATTATGGAATCATTTAAGATTAAAATAACTTTCATGAAAGAAGGCAAATTTATGAATATATTAAAACTAAAAAACACAATTAATGTCAGAAGACTTAGCTTGCTCTTTATAACATTAATTTTGTGTTTTAGTTTAGTTGCATGTAGTAAAGAAAAATCTGATAGTATTGAATCTAATCCATCGGAACAAAATCAAGAAAGTGATTCAGCTGACTTGATACCTCAAGAAAAAAAATTGGATACACAAGTTGAGCCAATTGATACCGTTAAAGAAATCACGGATGCTGATATGATTGATTCAATAATAAGGGATCAAACCGAAATAGGTGATTTAGAAAAAAGTAAAGACAATAAAGGGATCCATTTAATTTTGAAACAAGATAAAGAATTGGTATCTGTTCCTATGGACTATCCTTTTGCAAATTGGCTTTCAGAACAAAAAAAACCTGTTTTGTTTGAATGTATAGCAGATTATTCAAAACCTGCACAAGAATCATTGCCCTATTTATACGGCATTGCGGATCATTATCAAGATAAACTTCTGGTTTGCGTAGTAGATGTTACTGAAGCAAAAGATTTAATTGACATGCTGGAATTAAAATACGTTCCTTCATTTTTCGTCTCTAAAGATTTAAATGTTTTTCAAATAGCCACAAGCTTTGATCTCTATGCCAATCCAAGCTTAATAGATAATATTGAGCAAGTATTAAATAAAGAATAAATACATTATTTTTTAACATGTTTTATTATGAAAACTTGTATAAATCGATTAAAACCATATCATGGCAGAATAATATTGGGCCAAATTTTTAAGTTTACAGAGGTTATCCTAGAATTAATTGTTCCACTTTTAATAGGTAAAATGGTTGATTTAGGAATTAGCAATCGTGATCAAAATTTAATTATCAAATATGCATTTATCTGCCTTGGATTAGCCATATTAGGATTATGCTCAGCTCTCGTTTGCCAATATCAGGCTTCTGTTGTTTCTCAATCTTACGGTACTGAATTAAGAAATGATCTTTTTTCTCACATTTTAAAAATGCAAGTAAAAGATGTTTCTAAAATGGGACGTTCATCTTTAATTACTAGATTGACATCTGATATTCAAACGCTACAACAGGGCGTGGCCATGTTGATTCGTCTCGTGCCACGTACGCCTTTCCTTTGTATAGGAATCATTATCATGGTTGGCTTTATTAATCCTAAATTTATTTGGGCTTTTTTACTGGCTGTTCTAATTTTTGTTTTTATTATTATTTTAATTACGAGAAAAATGTTGCCTTTAATTAAAACATCACAAAAGCAAACGGACGGTTTGATTAATCGTGTGATTGAATTATTGTCTGGTATTAAAATTATTCGTGCCGTTGTCAAAAGTGAAGAAAAAGGCAAACAATTTTATGATTTGAATGATGAGATAGCAGCGATTATGGAAAAAATCGGTTTTTATTCTGCTTTACTTAATCCATTGACATTATTAGCATTGAATTTAATCGGTGTATTTATTTTATGGATGTCAGGCTATCAGATGCGAATAGGTAATTTACGAAGTGGTGATATTATTGCTTTGATTAATTACTTGACTATGTTATTGACTGCTTTAACAGTATTTTTGAATTTGGTCTTACTTTATACAAGAGTTTTTGCTAGTTCTGCTCGTTTAGAAGAAGCTTTGTTAACTGTAGAAAGACCGAGTTTTGATTTAGAAGAATCTTCAGAACCAAAAGAAACATCTATTCAAGAACCATTTGAGAATAGTATAAAATTTACAAATGTAAATTTTGCTTTTCCTGATAGCCCTGAGTTTTTGTTTGAAAACTTTTCTTTTACTTTGCCTGCAGGTAAATCATTAAGTATAATCGGTCCGACTGGTTCTGGTAAATCAAGTTTGGCTTATATATTAGAAAGACAATATGATATTCAATCTGGTGCCATAGATATTCTGGGCAAAGAAATTCGTCAATATACGGAAACCGAATTATTGAATACCATTCAAATTGTTCCACAAGCTTCTTATTTATTTTCAGGTACATTAAGAGAGAGTTTGTGTTTAGGTATGTCCGATATAGAAGATGAACAAATATGGCAGGCCTTAGAGATTGCGCAGGCGGCTGACTTTGTTAAGAAAGATGTTTCTGGCTTAAACAAAGTCGTTCAAAGAGGTGGTAGCAATTTTTCGGGAGGTCAAAAACAACGATTAGCGATTGCCAGAGCTTTATTAAGAAAAACAAAAGTAATTGTATTTGATGATACGTCGAGTGCATTGGACTTAGCAACAGATGCAGCTCTTCAAAAAGCTTTGCGTAACAGTCCGCAATTTAAGGATTATTGTTTTATTACCATCACACAAAGAATTTCAACTGCCAGACGTTCAGATCTCATTTTATTGTTAGATAATGGTGAAAAGGTTGGCTTTGGCAGTCATCAGGAATTATTAGAAAATAATACTTTATATCAAGAAATTTATGATTCTCAAATTGCACAAGAAAAAAATTATGATGAAAATATAGTGGAGTTGGCAAATGCAAAAAGAAAATAAACAACAGTCAACTGCGCTTAACTTTTTAATGAAGAGAATGTTTAAATACCCATTTAAACTTTTTTCTATAATATTATTTGCTTTATTAGGAAATATCCTCATACTTTTAGGCCCTAAATTAATGGGTGATGCTATAGATATGCTAGCTCAAGATAAAGGGTATATTTCCAATGAGCTTTGGAAATTATTGGGCATATTAATTATTATTTATGTATTGGCTTCCTTTTTTCAATGGTTACTTGGACATATTAGTAGTTTAATATCTGCAAATGTTATAAAAGATTTGAGAAAAGAAATATACTATCATCTAAATTATCTTTCACTTAATTTTTTCCATCATACGTCATATGGCGATATAACGGCTATGATGAGTACGGATATCGATCAAGTTAATGATGGCTTAATTAATGGATTACCTCAACTTTTTTCTGGTATTGTAAGTTTAATTGGCTCTATCTATTTTATGTTTAGCATAAGTTGGAAAGTTGCTTTGGTCATCATTTGCTTAATTCCAGCCATTTCTTTTGTTTCTGAAATGATTAGTAGGAATTCCTTTAATATGTATCGACTTGAGGCCGAACAAAGAGCAAGGCTAAATGGTTTTTCTGAAGAAATTATTACAGAACATAAATTAGCAAGAACTTTGCAAGCTTCAAAAGACGTTATACCCCAATATAAAGAAATGAATGAAGAACTTTATACCTATGGACAAAAAGCGCAATTTTATTCTGCTTTAGTTAATCCGTCAACTCGCTTAATTAACGCTATTTCTTATATTTCATGTGGTAGTTTTGCAGCGATTTTGGCTATTCGTGGCGAATTGACAGTCGGTCAAGTTGGTAGCTTATTATTTTATACAAATCAATTTTCTAAACCCATTAATCTTATTACAGAAATTATTTCACAAGTTCAAGCTTCTTTGGCTTCTGCTTATAGAATCTATGAATTATTACAAGTTGAACCAACAGAAATAGAAAATAAAGAAACACCGAAATTTCAATTTGAAAATGGCGAGATTGATTTTGAACAAGTTTATTTTTCTTATATACCAACTGAGCCCTTGATTAAGAATTTAAATATTAAAATCCCGGCCAAATCAAAAGTCGCTATTGTTGGACCAACAGGGGCGGGTAAGACAACATTAGTTAATTTATTAATGCGCTTTTATGAGCTTGATCAAGGTCAAATTATTGTTGACGGTCAATCCATTTCGAATGTAACTAGAGATAGTATCCGAAAATCTTTTGGTATGGTTTTACAAGAAGTTTGGCTTTTTGAAGGAACTGTTTTTGAGAATTTAACATTTGCTAATCCGGATGTCCCAAGAGAAAAAGTTATTCAAATCTGTAAAGATATGGAAGCAGATTCCTTTATTCGCCGCTTAGAGAATGGTTATGATACTGTTATTAATGCCAAAACATCTTTATCACAAGGGCAAAAGCAATTATTGACTGTGGCTCGTGTCATGATTCAAAATCCTAAAATGGTTATTTTAGATGAGGCAACATCAGCAATTGATACAGTGACAGAGATGCGTGTTCAAAAAGCTTTTGATAAAATGATGCAAAATCGCACTAGCTTTATTATTGCTCATAGACTTTCCACAATCTTGGATGCAGAAATAATCCTTGTGATGAATGAAGGAAATATTGTTGAAAAAGGCAATTTCAAATCTTTAATGCAAAAGGATACTTTGTTTAAACATATTTATAACAGTCAATTTAAAGATGAATTGATTTAATGTTTTTTCTTTTTATATTGTCGTAATTTCATTAAACTGTTAAATTAATAAGTATGATTATTAATTAGCTAACTTAAAATATTTTCAATTAGACAATAGTCTTTTTTTGCTAGGGCTATTGTTAATAGCATGTCAAATAGTTAGAGGTTTATTATGACAAAAAAATTAATTTTTAAAACAAATCAAAATGAAGAAGTTTATCAGTACACTTTAAAAAATCAAAATGGAATGCAAGTTGATCTCCTGAATCTTGGAGCCTGTTTACTATCTATTTATGTTCCCGATAAAAATGGAAATTCAATTGATGTTATTTTAGGACATGAAAAAGTTGAAACATACGAACAAAACCCAACTTATCAAGGGGCGATTATAGGACGTTATGCCAATCGAATTGGAAATGCAACCTTTGATTTTCATGGTAAAAAAATTGAATTAGAAAAAAATTCAGTTAATCATCATTTGCATAGTGAATCGGTAGGGTTTAATTATCGTGTATGGCAAGAACTACAGTTTAATACAGATAGCATTACCTTTGGAATTCAAGCGCCAGACGGTGAAGGAAATTATCCAGGTGATATTGATTGTCAGGTAACCTATCAATTGACAGAAAATAATGGATTAATTATAGAATATTCTGCAAAAACAAAAACAGAAACTGTTGCTAATCTGACCAATCATTCTTACTTTAATTTAAATGCTTCAAATAATTCGAATATTCTAAATCATATTGTAAAAATCAATTCAAATAAAATTACGGATGTCGATGCAGATTCTATACCAACAGGTGAAATTAAAGATATTACTGGCACAGCATTTGATTTTACTCAGCCTAAAGCGATTGGACAAAATATTGATGATGATAATTATCTTTTGAAAAATGCAGGAGGCTACGATCATAATTATGTTTTAGATGCAAGTGATGAAGCACAAATAACGGTTTATTCTCCTGAAACAGGCATTGAAATGGACGTATTTACGAATAGTCCAGGAGTACAATTTTATACAGGCAATGGTATAAATGGGCAATTTGTGGGAAAAGAAGGTTATGCATATCCACATAGAGCAGGTGTTTGCTTTGAAACACAATTTTACCCAGATGCTGTTAATCATCAAAACTTTCCAAGTCCTTATTTAACAGCAGATAAACCACAACATTTTGAAACCGAATATCGATTCTCAGTTAAAGAATAAGTTAATATTATTTAAGTTAACAAATAAAGCCGAAAGAATTTTCTTTCGGCTTTTTGTTAGTAAAAATTTTTATTATTTATTGGGTTTATAAGTTTCTCTTAGGGAAACAGCCCGATTAAATACGGGTTTATCTGGAGTAGAGTCTTTATTATCTTCAATAAAATAACCTTGTCTCATAAATTGGAATGCCTTGCCTTTGTTTTCTTCATTTAAAATCCATGGTTCAATTTTAGCATTTTGAATAATAGTTAAGGACTCTGGATTAATCAATTCATGATAATCTTGATCTGAACTACCGGGATCTGCAACAGAAAACAGATTTTCATAAATGCGAATTTCTGAATCAACAGCATCCTCTGTGCCAACCCAATGAATAGTACCTCTGATTTTTCGACCATCAGTTGCCTTACCACCTTTTGATTCAGGATCATATTCAGCTGTTACAGCTACAATATTACCAGAATCATCTGTGATATGGCCTGTACATTTAACGATATAAGCACCGCGTAAACGAACTTCATTACCTTCATAAAGACGATGATATTTCTTTGGTGGATCAATCGCATAGTCATTTTTTTCAATCCAAATCTCTTTTGAGAAAGTCATTTCATGGCTTCCAAGCTCAGGTTTATAAGGAAAGTTTTGTACTTCTACAGATTCCTTTTGCTCTTCTGGATAATTGGTGATAATTAATTTAATAGGATCGAGTACAGCAGAACCACGTAAAGCATGATCATTTAAATCTTCACGTAAACAAAATTCTAAAAAGTCATGACTGACCATAGAATCAACTTTAGAGATACCAACTCTTTCACAAAAATTACGAATCGATTGTGCTGTATAACCACGGCGACGCAAACCACCAATGGTTGGCATACGTGGATCATCCCAACCATTGACTATATTTTCTTCAACTAAAGTACGCAATTTTCTTTTGCTCAGAACTGTATTTTCAATATTTAAACGAGAAAATTCAATTTGGCGTGGTTTATAAGGAACGCTACAATTTTCTACAAACCAATTATATAAAGGACGATGATCTTCGAATTCTAATGAACAAAGTGAATGCGTAATTCCTTCAATGGCATCTTCAATAGGATGAGCAAAATCATACATAGGATAGATGCACCAGGTATCGCCAGTACGATGATGAGTTTCATGGGCAATACGATAAATGACAGGGTCACGCATATTCATATTACCAGCAGACATGTCAATTTTGGCTCGTAAAGTCATTTTGCCATTTTCAAATTCACCAGCACGCATACGTTTAAATAAATCAAGATTTTCAGCGATTGATCGATCACGATAAGGGCTATTGGTACCTGGCTCTGTCAAAGTACCACGCGTTTCTCGAATTTGATCAGGAGTTAATTCGCAGACGAAAGCAAGACCTTTTTCAATTAATTCTACTGCATATTGATACATATCTTCAAAATAATCAGAAGCAAAGTAAAAACGATCATCCCAGTCATAACCTAGCCAATGAACATCTTCTATGATGGCATCAACATATTCCACATCTTCACGAATAGGGTTGGTATCATCCATACGTAAATTACAAATTCCATTATATTTAGCAGCAGTAGCAAAATCTATGTAAATGGCTTTAGCATGACCAATATGTAAATAACCATTTGGTTCTGGGGGAAATCTAGTATGAACAGTTCGTCCTTCGTATTGACCACCCTCGGCAAGATCTTCATCAATAAAATCATGAATGAAATTACCAGGCATTTCAGAAGGATTTTCTAATTGATTTATTTTATTTTCAGACATTTTATACCTCGAAATTTTCTTGTTTTTTTGTTTATCTCAAGCTTCATCTTTAATTTGATTTTTATTATAGGAATCTAATTCAACTATGATTTTTTGAATTCTTAGTATTGATTCTTCTTTTCCTAAGAGCAATAATAATTCGATGGAACCTCCAGGCGTAACTTGACGTCCAGATAAAGCAATGCGAATCGGATTCATAATAGTACCTGTCTTTAATTCCAACTTTTTGCCTAAATCCATCAATGCTGTGTGAATCGTATCATGATCAAATTCAAGTGATTGTATTTCATTGAGTACGGCTTCCAAAACTTTTTGAGCTATTTCTGGATTCAATTTACTGCGTTTATGCCAATACATTTCTGGATTAAATGCATCTGGTGTTTTAACAAAATCAAGCATTTGGGGCAAATCGCTTTTTTTCGTTATTCTGGATTGCAACATTTCAGCAATCAAATCTAAATCGTATTCTTTTCCTTCAAAAAATTTGTCAGCTTCATCTTTGATCCAGGCTTTAAAATCGTCAACAGATAACTTGCGAATATATTGTTCATTATACCAATCAAGTTTATCATAATCGAAAACTGCTGGTGATTTACTTATTCCAGAAATTGAGAAAATTTCGATTAATTCATCTAAACTGAAAATTTCTCTTTCATCTTTGCTTGGAGCCCAACCTAAAAAGGCAATATAATTGATGATGGCTTCAGTTAAATAACCTTGTTCAACTAGAGCTTCAAAAGTTGTTGCACCATGTCTTTTAGATAATTTAATGCCATCTTTACCTATGATTAAAGGTAAATGAATATATTTAGGAATTTCCCAACCCAATGCTTCATAGAGTAAATTGTATTTTGGTGTGGAGGATAAATATTCGGAACCTCTAATGACATGCGTAATATGCATTTCATGATCATCGATAACATTCGCAAAATTATAAGTTGGATAACCATCTGATTTGATTAAAATCTGATCTTCTAATTCTTTATTCTCTACTGAAATATCACCAAAAATTTCATCATGAAAAGTTGTTTTGCCATCTAAAGGCATCTTTTGACGAATAACATAAGGCTTGCCTAAATCAAGATTTTCTTTGATTTCAAAATCACTTAAATTACGACAATGACGATCATAGCCAGAAAATTCACTGTTTTCATGTAAAGAGCTTAAGCGTTCTTTTGAACAAAAACAATAATAAGCTTTATCTTCTTCAATCAATTGTTTAGCATATGGTAAATAATGGTCAAGACGCTCACTTTGTATATATGGAGCATAAGGGCCGCCTACATTGGGTCCTTCATCAGCCAGCAAATTAACTTGTTCTAATGTTTGATATATTCTGTCTGTGGCACCTTCTACCAATCTTTCTTGATCAGTATCTTCAATACGTAAAACAAATTGCCCACCTTGGCTTTTAGCTACTAAAAATTCGTATAGGGCAGAACGAAGATTTCCAACATGCATAAAACCAGTTGGACTTGGCGCAAATCTGGTTCGAATAATTGTATTCATCTATGCCTCCTGCATATTTATTAAATAATTTACTATTTATCTTATCATAGATAGTATAATATTGAATTAGCTTATTTTGAAATTTTATTCATCTTTTTTAGATGATTGCAGGTGGATATTAAAAAGGTTAAAATAAGATTATGAAAATGAAACAAAAAAATCTATTGATTATAGTAAATATTGTCCTCATATTTTGTTTTTTCCTAACTGCTTGTGATCAAGAAGTAGATGATGATTCTAATTTACCTGCGAGATATGGCGAATTTGGTAGAAACATAGCTAATGAATTGGCAGAAAAATTTCCTGAAAGATTTCCTGGTTCAGATCAAGAAGAACAAGCTGCTAATTGGCTTGTCTCAGAATTGGAGGATTTAGGTTATGAACCACAAATACAGAACTTTTCTGCAATAGATTCAGATGGTAATGGCATTGAATCACAAAATGTGATAGTTGAAATTGCAGGTATGGGATTTCACTTAGATGATGAAGATGAAAATTCCGAATCAACCATGACGCAATCAGACAATACAGAGTCAAAGTCGATTGAACAAGATGTGAATAAAAATTACATTATCATTGGTGCACATTATGATACTCCAATTAAAACTAATGTGATTCAGGAATCAGGTGATGGAGATGGTATCCATAATAATGCGGCTGGTGTAGCGAGTTTAATAACTTTAGCCCAACAAATGAAAGATTTACCACCCGGCTATACAACCAAATTAATTTTCTTTGGTGCAGGTGAAGCAAACTTTGCAGGCTCAATAGCTTATTTTGAGAATATGACAGAAGAAGAAAAAAGTTCCTTGGAAGTGATGTACAATGTTGATCGAATTTACGCTGGGGACAAAGTTTATGCTCATTCTGGTGTGAATTCGATAATAAGTGAATATGAAAAAGATTATGAAAAAAGACAAAAATTATATGAAATGACAGATGTTTATTATAATAATCTTTTATTGACTAATAATGATTTTGCGCTTTATACAAATCAAAACATATTCTCAGTAGATTCTCCAGCAACAGGTGAATCAGCACTTTTTCGTGAATGGACAACCCATATAGGTGATCATACTGTATTTGATGAAGCAGACATTCCAATTGTCTTTATTGAATCATTTGAATATGATGTCGATAGTTATGCTGAATTAGGTAAAGAAACAACGGACTCTTATTTTGCAAATGTAAATGGGATCATTGATTTTTCGAATTTGGATTCAAGTAATTATCTGAATACTTATTTTGAAGCAGCTGAATTAGAAGAAACCGAAGAGGTGTTTGTCGATTCTTCTGAAAGTCAAGAAGATACAGAATCTGGAGTTACTCAAATTATTTCGCTTGAAAATTTGAAGCAAAATAAAAATATCGATCGTCTAGAAAGGCGCGTTAATAATGTCGCTTTTTTATTATTAGAATGTTCTCGTTATGCTGGATCAGATTATGATTTAAATGATTAATTATCTTAATCATATTCGAATATCAGAATAAAATTTCATTTAAGAACATAGAAATGAGGTGACAATGGCTTGGCTATATTGGCTTATTGCAATCATATTTTTTACTATTGCTGAAGCTTTAACGGTTAGTATGATTTCGGTTTGGTTTATCGTAGGCTCTTTAGTAGCAATGTTTGTATCTTTATTTGGAGGTACGGTAACTTGGCAAATTATCTCTTTTATCGTTATTTCTACTATCGGTTTAATCATTTATTTGGTTTGGATTAAGCAAAGGTTGACCCGCAATGATAAAATTATAGAAAGAACTAATGCAGATCGAATTTTAGAACAAGAGGGTATTGTGATACAAACCATTAATCCAATTGAAAATACAGGCTTGATCAAAGTTAAAGGTCAAACATGGAGTGCAAATTCTTATGAAGAACAAATTATCGAAAAAGATACGATCATAATAGTAAAAGAAATCAAAGGTGTGAGGGCAATTGTTATTCCCAAAAACTAATAACTAAAGGAGAATTTTTTATGTTTAATCCATATATACTTCAATTAACCGTTTTATCTAGTGTAGCAATTATGATACCATTCGTTATTCTCATTTTTCTCATCTTATTATTGATTATTCGCAATGTCATTGTTGTACCGCAAGCCCATGTTTTTGTTTTAGAAAGATTGGGTGGCTTTAAAGTTGCCTGGGGAACAGGCTTGCATTTAAAAGTTCCTTTTATTGATCGCATTTCTCGCAAAATTTCTTTGAAAGAAAAGGTTGCCGATTTTGCACCTCAATTTGTTATCACAAAAGATAATGTAACCATGCAAATTGATACGGTTCTCTTCTATCAAATAGTTGATCCTGTACTTTATTCATACGGCATAGAAAATCCAATTAATGCAATTGACAATTTATCTGCAACGACATTACGTAATATTATTGGTGACTTGGAATTAGACGAAACCCTAACATCAAGAGATACCATAAACACGCAAATGCGTATCTTATTGGATGAGGCAACTGATCCTTGGGGCATCAAAGTAAACCGAGTTGAGCTCAAAAATATTATTCCACCCCAAGATATTCAAAATGCGATGGAAAGACAGATGAAGGCAGAACGTGAAAAACGTGAAAGTATTTTGATTGCAGAAGGAAAAAAAGAATCTCAAATTCGTATAGCTGAAGGTGAGAAAGAAGCCGCTATTTTGAGAGCCGATGCTAAAAGAGAACAGGCCATTCGTGAAGCTGATGGTGAGGCACAAGCAATTTTAAAAATTCAAAAAGCAAAAGCAGATGGCTTAGCCATGATTAAAGCGGTTGCTGCTGATAAAAATGTTATTACTTTGAGAGGCCTAGAAGCGATGGAAAAAGTCGCGGATGGAAAAGCAACAAAAATAATTATACCAAGTGAGTTACAAAGCCTTGCTACAGCTGGTATTACTTTAAAAGAAATGTTTTCAGATACGCCAGATAATACAAAAAGTGAAAAATAGATTGAGAATGAACAATTAAATAATTAGAAAGGAATCAAATGTTAATAGGCGTAAAAATCAAAAACTTTGGCTTATTGCAAGAATTTTCATTAGGTCTTGATTTGCAAGATCTTCTTGGTCTTACAAATTTGAAAGAAAGGCGAAAATTACCTGCCTTAAATCCATTAAGTGTTTTTATTGGTAAGAATGCTAGTGGTAAGTCTACTTTTTTTGAAGCCTTAAGGTTTTTATCTGAAGCAATATCTTTAAATGTTCATATTGCGAGCAATCAATCTAAACAAGGCAGTTATTCTGATTTAATTTTTAATTATCAACCTGAAGAATATGATTTAGAATTTGATCTTATTTATGAAAAAAAATTAGGAGAATGGCTAAATTATTATCTGAAAATATCATCAGATGAATTTTCACGCCCATATTTTGCCAAAGAAAAATTAACAAAATATGTTTTTAATAAAGCTCAAATGCATGAACAATTATTATTAGAAATAGAATCTAAAGAAGGAAAAATTTTACAAGTTGATAGTTTAAACAAACAATTCTTTAAGCCTATTCAATTAACTGAAAGAAAAGTTTCTGCCATCAATATTTTTGGAAGACAAAAAGAATATGAGGATATTGGATTTTTATATTATCAAATCTCCCATTTTTATTATGCAGATTATAAACAATTACCAAGAAAAGTGAGTAAAACTCAAAAAACTGGTGGACATAAACACTTAAATGCCAGTTATTCAAATGTCGAAAATGTAATTTACTATTTAAAAAAGCGAAAACCGAAAGAGTATAAAGATTTACAAAAAAGACTTAATCAAAACTTACACAATCACAATAGTATTGATTTAAATCAATTAGATAAGCTAGACAATGAAGCGCAAATTAGATATTTAATTTCTTATTTAATTTTGTCTGATGATAAACCTTTAATTGCTTTCGATAATCCAGATAATGGACTATATTATGAAATGAGTGATTCACTAGCTTTAGAATTTCGAGACTATACATTACGCAATGAAAATCCTCAAATTTTTATTGCAACTCATAATACAAATATGTTAGAAAATTTTTCTCCTTATGAAGTTTGGTCGTTTGATCGCATTCAAAATGAACAAGGCATTGATCAAATTAAAACACGATATTTAGGATTTAATTCAGTTATTACCGCCATGTATCAGGAGGGGATTGGATTAGGCTCTTTATTATATAGTGGATATTTGGATAAAAATAAATAATAATTATGTTGCTTGAAGTTTTATGCGAAGACAAATCATCAGTTCCTGTTTTAAATCATATTTTGCAAAAAATATTGCAAAATTATCAATTTGTTAATCAAATACATATTTATCCGCATCGTGGCAAGGGAAAATTACCTGATAATATTAAGGAAAAGCCAAAATCTTCCACGAGTTCTTTGCTTGATCTTTTACCTGCTAAAATTAGAGCCTATGATAAATCGTATAAAGATGAAGAAATCATTTTTATTGTTGTTTTAGATCTCGATGATCAAAATCTCAGTGAATTATATAAGAGCATTGAATATGTTTTTCGTAGTGAATCCCCTAATAAATATTTCGTTATTGGTATTTGTATTGAAGAGATGGAAGCCTGGCTATTGGGCGATAAAGAGGCCTTATTGAGTGCATATCCTAATGCTAATCAAAATGTGTTAAATCAATATCAACAGGATGGTATAGGACATACATGGGAAATTTTGGCAGAAGTTATTTTAGACCAAAAGGCAGATAATTTAATAGAAGCAGGTTATCCAGCTGTAGGAATTTATAAATATCATTGGGCAGAAAAGATAGCTCCATATATGCAAATACATCATAATAAATCACCAAGCTTTCAAGACTTTGTCAAAAGAATGTGTCAAGTCTTAAATTGGGTAGAAGAGAAAAGGCAAAATGTTAAAATTGCAGAAAAATCCTAATATAGATGATCCCATTGAAAATTTATATATTCATGTACCTTTTTGTCATAAAAAATGTGGTTATTGTGATTATTACTCTATTGTAAGTCAAACTGCAGATTATGAATCTTTTTTAGAGGCCATTAAAAAAGAATGGAAAATAACAAAGAATTATCTTGAAAAAAATCATAATCCATTACGTCCACTTAAAACATTGTACTTTGGAGGCGGAACGCCTTCTGTTTTGTCTCCTCAAATCTTGACTCAACTGATTAATTATTTTGAATCTGAGATTGGTTTTGCTTCAGATATTGAAATAACAATGGAAGTTAATCCAGAACCAATCGGTCAAGAGACAGTTTTAGCTGGGATAAAAACTGGAGTCAATCGAATTTCATTAGGTTTTCAGGCTAAACAAGATCATTTATTAAAAAAAATCGGTCGATTACATTCTTATCAAGATTTTTTGAGAATGTTAGATTTAATTAGAGAACAAGGTATCAAAAATATAAGTTGTGATTTAATGTTTGGTTTACCTGATCAAAATATAGAAGAAGCGCTAATAAGTGCTCAAACGTTAATTGATTTGCAAATTCCTCATATCAGCTTTTATTCTTTAATTTTGGAAGAAAACACATTGTTTTATAAAAAATATGCCAAACATCCAGAATTATTACCCAGTGAAGATTCAGAAAGAGAGATGTATCGTCAGCTCTTAAATATATTTGAATCTAATCAATATCAATATTATGAATTATCCAGTGTGGCCAAAGACAATTACTTTTCTCGCCATAATTATAATTATTGGTCAACAAAACCTTATTTAGGTTTAGGCCCAGGTGCTCATTCATATTTTAATGGTATACGTAAAGGTAACATACGTTCCATTAAAGATTGGGCATTAGATCCTTGGAAAAGTGCAGAAATAGAAGAAATTGATTTTGATTTAGCGATGCGTGAATACGCTATGTTAGCTTTTCGCCTAAATGAAGGATTTTCTGTGGAAAAATTTGAAAAGCGTTTCTTAATAAAAAATCCTTTTGAAAAAGAACTTAAAAACCTAATAGAACAGGGACTAATTGTTAAAGATCAGCAATTTGAACAATATTATTTAAATCCCAAAGGTCTTGATTTTGCAAATCTTGTTTTCATGGAATTTCTCTAATGTTTTTATAAATTCAAAATTTCTATCTTTGAAATTATATGCTTGCATATCGTTCACATTTTGTCATAATTTTTCGTTTTCATTTGGTTGACAGTCAATGACGTGAATGCTAAAGTTGTTTTAGCACTCGGAATGATTGAGTGCTAAAGGAGAAAAGATTGTTAACAGAACGTCAAAAACAAATACTTAAAGCCATAGTAGATGACTATGTTACTACAGCTGAACCGGTTGGTTCAAAAGCTTTGGTAGAAGGACATAATCTTCATATCAGCTCGGCTACAGTCCGCAATGAAATGAGCGAACTGGAGGAGCTTGGTTATTTAGATAAAACACATACTTCTTCCGGCAGAATACCATCGGATAAAGGCTATCGTGCTTATGTTGATTATTTGTTACAAGTAAAGCCAATTAGTGTCAATGAACAAAAAGAAATAGAGAGTTTCTTTAATGATCATATGTCCGAAATAATGACTTTAATTAAACGTTCGGTCAATGTTTTATCAGAGCAAACTAGTTTTCCAGCAATGATGGTATCTCCTTATCATAAAGAATCCAGCCTCGAACAAATCAAATTTTTGATGATTGAGCCAGGTAAAGTTCTCATTGTAGTTGTCTTATCACCAGGTATTGTTAAAGATCGTTTAATTCGAGTTCCAACTGTCTTGAATCAGTCTCAATTATCATTAATTAATCAGATGATTGAAGAACAATTGACAGGGAAAAAAGTTGAGCAAATAACCCTAATATCAGTTTCTGCTGCCGCAGAGAATGCTCCTATTCCGGAACCTATATTAAATCAAATCTTATTTGAAGCATATATTTCTATTAAACAGGCAGAGAATATAGAATTCTATATAGAAGGTACCCATCGTTTACTTTCACAACCAGAATTTAAAGAAATAAGTACCGCTCAAAAATTTTTAGAAACCATGCATCATAAAGGCGTGGTAGCTGGTTATATGAGTGAATGGGATAACGACAAATTATTAGCATCAATTGAACCAAAATTTCAAAATGATCAAGAAAAAACCAATTATTATGAAGAAATTAATAAAAGACCATCCTATATGGTAAGAATTGGTCAAGAGATCGCTTTGCAGGGTTTAGAGGATTGTAGCTTTATTACCGCGACTTATAAAGTTTCAGATAAAATTACTGGCCGCATAGGTGTTGTTGGTCCTAAAAGAATGTCCTATGACAAGATAATTGCTCAAATTAATTTTGTTAATCATACATTAGACAAGGAAATTTTAGAATTAACACAAACTTGCGATCCAGAGGAGGATAAGAATGTCAAATAATAAAAAACAAAGCAAAAAGGCGCAAACAGAACAATCTCAGAATAATGACGATTTAAAGCAAGATATAAAAACTGAGATAGATGAAGAACAAACTGAAATTAACAATGAAACGGATTTTGAACAAGCAGCAAATTGCTCTGAAGAAAGTAAAGAAGAAGATCTTAAACAAATAAGTCCAGAGCAAGAATCAAATGAAGCATATTCAGATTTACAAGATAAATATATTCGCTTAGTAGCTGAATATGACAACTTTAGGAAACGGACACGTAAAGAAAAAGATATGCTCTATAATTCATCTTTAATTGACGTTTGCAAAGTTTGGTTACCCGTTTTAGATAATTTAGATCGTGCCGTTGAGGCTTTAGATAAATTGGAAAGTTCTGAAAGCGAACAAATGTCAGAAGGTCTAGCCATGGTGCAAAAGCAAGCTAATGATGCTATGGAGCAATTAGGAGTTAAGGAAATCAAGAGCCTTGGAGAACGCTTTGATCCACAATATCATGAAGCCATTGCTCATGTAGATAATCCTGAATATGGCGAAGATGAAATTTTTGAAGTTATAAAAAAAGGCTATATCAAAGGTGACACAGTGATTCGTCATAGCGTTGTTTGTGTAGCAAATTAAACAGAAATATTAAATAAATTGAAGTATTATAAAAAAATAAACAAAATAAATTTTTGAATAAATAATCGGAGGGACATTATGTCTAGAGTAATAGGAATTGATTTAGGAACAACAAATTCATGTGTAGCAGTATTAGAAGGCGGAGAGCCAGTTGTCATACCCAATCCAGAGGGTGCCAGAACAACACCATCCGTAGTAGCATTTAGTAAAGACGGCGAACGTTTAATTGGCGCTATTGCCAAACGTCAAGCAACCAGTAATCCAGATCGTACGATTACATCTATTAAACGTGAAATGGGTTCAGATTTTCGTGTGAATATTGATAATAAACAATATTCACCACAAGAAATCTCCGCAATGATTTTACAAAAAATGAAATCAGATGCAGAAGAATATTTAGGTGAAACAGTAACACAAGCTGTTGTTACCGTACCTGCTTATTTCAGTGATGCGCAAAGACAAGCAACACAAGATGCTGGTAAAATTGCTGGCTTAGAAGTACTTCGTATTATCAATGAACCAACAGCAGCTTCATTAGCTTATGGACTAGATAAAGAAAGTGATCAAAAAATTGTTGTCTTTGACTTAGGTGGTGGTACATTTGATGTATCTGTAATGGAAATTGGTGATGGCGTTTTTGAAGTTTTAGCTACATCAGGTAATAATCGTCTAGGTGGCGATGATTTTGATGAAAGAATCGTTCAATATTTAATCGCTGAGATGAAACGTGATCAAGGTATTGATTTGAGTAAAGATAAATTAGCTTTACAAAGATTAAAAGAAGCGGCTGAAAAAGCTAAAATTGAATTGTCAGGCGTTAACTCGACAAATATCAACCTACCTTATATTACAGCGGGTGCTGATGGTCCAAAACATTTGGATGTTACTTTGACCAGATCAAAATTTGATGAATTAACAGATGATTTAGTTCAAAAAACAATGGACCCTTTAAAACAAGCTTTAAAAGATGCAGATTTAAAACCATCCGAAGTAGGAAAAATTCTCTTGGTAGGTGGTTCAACTAGAATTCCTGCCGTTCAAGATAATGTAAATAAATATTTTGGTAAAGAACCATTCAAGGGCATTAATCCTGATGAATGTGTTGCCATGGGTGCAGCTATTCAAGCAGGCGTTTTATCAGGTGATGTCAAAGATTTACTATTACTTGACGTGACACCATTATCTTTAGGAATTGAAACCTTAGGCGGCGTGATGACAAAAATCATCGATCGAAATACAACCATTCCAACCAAGAAAAGCCAAGTTTTCTCAACGGCTCAAGACGGTCAAACTCAAGTTGAAGTTCATGTCTTACAAGGTGAAAGAGAATTTGCCAAAGATAATAAAACTTTAGGTAATTTTGTTTTAGACGGTATTGCTCCTGCAGCAAGAGGCATTCCTCAAATTGAAGTTACTTTTGATATTGATGCTAATGGTATTGTTAATGTATCAGCTATAGACAAAGGTACGAATCGCGAGCAAAAGATTACAATCACAGCTTCTTCTAATTTAAATGAAGATGAAATTAATAAGGCTGTTCAAGATGCAGAAAAATTTGCTGAAGAAGACAAGAAACGTAAAGAAAAAATTGAAGTGAAAAACCAGGCAGACAGTACGGTTTATCAAACAGAAAAAACCTTAAATGAATTAGGTGATAAGATTGATGCGTCAGAAAAAGAATCCGTCGAAAAAGAAATTGAAGTATTGAAAAAAGCGATTGAAAAAGATGATACAGATGAAATGAAAACAGCAATGGAATCTGTACAACAAGCCTTTTATAAAGTTTCAGAGAAATTATATCAAGAACAGGCGCCAGAAGCTGATGTACATCAAAATGCTAACCCTGATCAAAGCGGTGGAAATCCAGGCGGAACTTATGAAGCTGACTTTAAAGATGCTGGTTCTGACGACGAATAATTAATAGTAGAAGAATAAATAAAAAATATAAAAAGCTGAATAGTTGAAGAAGAAAAGCTTAAAATGCTACAATACTAATTCAGTGAGATTTTAAGCCCGCTATTCGGCAACGGATAGCGGGATTTATCAGCCAATACATAATAAGGAGGTTATGATCAGTGTCGGCTAAACGAGATTATTATGAAGTTTTAGGTGTCCCAAAAGACGCTGATGAAAACCAAATTAAACGAGCCTTTTGGAAACTTGCAAAAAAATATCATCCAGATGTTAATCAAGACGATCCAGATGCTGAAAAAAATTTCAAAGAAGCGAATGAAGCTTATGAAGTATTAAGCGACAAAGAAAAACGTCAAAGATATGATCAATTTGGTCATGCTGGCGTTGATGGTCAAGGATTTGCTGGTGATGGATTTGGTTTTGACATTAATCTAGAGGATATCTTTAACTCGATTTTTGGTGATTTCGGTATGGGTGGCTTTGGTGGTAGAACGAGCGGTAGGCAAGGTTCTATACCAGGAGCAAATTTACGATATCGTATGAACTTAGACTTTATGGAAGCTGCTTTTGGAACCGAGCGTGAAATTAAGATCAGAAAAGAAGATCTTTGTACACGCTGTCATGGCAATGGAACAGCAGATGGGTCTGAAGCTCCAATTTGTGAAACCTGTCACGGTTCTGGCCAAGTAATGGGTGTACAAAGAACGATGTTTGGTCAGGTTAGAACCAATCAAACATGTCCCACTTGTCACGGTTCAGGCAAAAAAATAACGGATCCATGCTCTGTATGTAAAGGTACTGGCAGAAAGATGATTAACAAAAAGTTAAGTGTTAAGATTCCAGCTGGTATCAATGAGCGAGAAATGCTCACATTATCTGGTGAAGGTGAACCAGGGACTCAAGGAGCACCTTATGGGGATTTATATGTAGAAATCCATATTAAACCACATCCTATCTTTTCCAGACAAGGAAATACGACCTTTTGCACTGTGCCTGTAACTTTTGCCCAAGCTGCTTTAGGCCTTGAAATAACGGTACCTACAATAGATGGAAGTGAAACTTATAAATTAAAAACAGGTACGCAGCCAGGCGATATTATTACCATACGCAATAAAGGAATTCCTTATATAAATCGTCCTAATTTACGTGGAGATCATAAATTACAAGTTGAATTAGAAGTCCCTCAAAACCTCAATAAGGAGCAAAGCGAATTATTAGAAAAATTTGAGGCTAGTATGAATGAAGATAATTATAAAAAGAGAAAAGGCTTTTTAAATAAGTTGAAAAATTTATTTAAAGATGCGGAAAGATAATATGGACGAAAATAAAAAATGGATTATTTTCAGTTTTTCTACCAATCATGAATCTGCTTATGCGATTGAGCAGTTTTTACAAATGCAAGGGGCAGAAGGAATTACGGTAGAAGATAAAGCCGATTTTTTAAAAACATTTGAAGAACAAAAGAGACCGGATGTTATTATTGCTGATTATCTAGAAAATTTAAGCTTTGATGTAAAAATTGAAGCTTATTTTTTATTTGAAAACAATCAATTACAAGTGAATAAGGATCCTCTTATAACTGAATTTGGTCAAATTAATTCTGAAAAATGGATTTCTATTTCAGAATTTGAACAGATTATAAAAAATACACTTGAGAATATAGCTGAAATTTCACCAATAGGAAAAGGGTATTTGTCTTATCGTATTTTACAAAATGAAGATTGGCAAAATAATTGGAAAGAATATTATAAAACACAAAAATTTGGCCGGATTATTATTAATCCCAGCTGGATAGATTATGAAGCCAACGACGATGAAATCGTTCTAAATCTTGATCCAGGTTCAGCTTTTGGAACTGGTACGCATGAATCTACTTCCCTTATATTAAAAATTTTGAGTGAATTTGACCAAATTGATTTGCCTGGTAAAAATATACTTGATTTAGGGACAGGAAGCGGTATCTTGGCTATTACAGCTAAAAAAATTTTTACGGACAGTCAAATCACCGCTATTGATATTGACGAACATGCTATTGAGGTCGCGAGAGAAAATGCGGTAAAAAATAATTGTAAAATTCATTTTGAAACAGCTGAACTGAAAGATTTAAACCAAAAATATGATTTGATTTTAGCTAATTTAATAGCAGCGATTCATTTGGATCTAAGCTCTTTATACACAGAAAAATTGAATGAAAATGGTCTTTTAATTGTTTCAGGCATTATTGCAAGTCGCGAGGCTGAAGTAAAACAAGCATTTAAACAACAAAATTTAAAACTAATCGAAGAATATCATGAAAATGATTGGGCTGCTTTGATTTTTCGAAAAAATCAACAATAAGTTATTATAATGCGTTGAATAAAAAAATTACATAAAATTACAATAATATAAATAAATATACATAAAAATACGAAAATAAAGGTGTCTGATAACCAAATTCCAATTTGGTAGCAAACACCTTTTTTAACAAGATAAGTTAAATAGCTTGATGCTTAGCATAAAGCAAATCTTCTTTAGGAATAAGTTCAAAGTGATTATCTATTTCATGTATCAAATGATTCATTTTTTGCATGATTGTTTTTCTGGTAATAATACCTTTAAAAACGTTATTCTCGTCTACAACAGAAACATAATTATGGTCAATTAAATTTCTCATAATTTCTTCTATATCGCTGCCTTCTAAACAGGTAGAATAATCGCGACAAACAATCTCTTCAACTGTTTTTTCTCCTAGTAAATCCCAATTATAACAAACTTGATCTTTTATACCCTCAACAATATTTGGGATGGAAGCGGTTCCTAATAAATGATGCTGATTATCAACAACGGGGATAGAGCTATAACCAACATTTGATAAGATCATCATCGCATGTATTAGACTATTCTCGCCTCGTACCGTTGCCACATTTTCTGATGAAATCATGATTGGATTTTCATGATCCAGCAGAATTTTTTTAATCTGTTTATTAATCATTAGACAAAACTCCTAACTATTAAATATTTTTCAGATTCTATTAATAGAATAGTTGAGGAATACGAATTAGACAAGAAGGAAATATTACAATATCAATAAAAAAGTTCATAATTAACAAATGTTCTTCAAAAATATCTCATAAAGAAAATGAAATTAAGTTTTAAATCATAAATCTTTCTGAACAAAAGAATCACGAGCAATCCAAATTAATGCTAATGACAGAAAAATCCAATAAAGAAAAGGGATCCATATCGGAACCTGAAAAGTAAAGAAATTTTGATTTGTATCAAGCAAATAAGAATTAGACAAAAATTTTGGCAAATCTTCAATTAAATAATTGGATAAATCTAGATACTCCATAGGTAAAAAAGCAAAAATAGCATGTATATTATTAGTTATTAATTTAATAAAATGATATATTCCCCAAACGCCAAATTGTAGAATCATTGAAAAACCAACTGCTATTGAAGTATTTCTAGTGATTGCAGACAAACATAGTGCAAAAAAACCAGCAATCCAAATAAAAGGTAATTTAGATAAAGCTCGAAACAATAAATAAATGGGGAAACTAAAATTGCCATATGGAAAATTATTGGGAATATGAAGGAGAGTCAAAGAGCTAATCAAAGTGATAAAATAGACAAACAACATTCCCACCAGGCCAATAAGCATGGTGTTAAATAATTTTGCAAAAAAGATTTTAGACCTTTTGACTGGTGCTATTATTAAACCCTTAATTGAACCGCTTGAAATTTCATGAGCTATGGCACCACCTGCTAAAATGATTATTAAAAAGATAATCATATAAGTACCATAATCCAGACAAAAATAACTGATACTGTAATTGGATGTAAATGCAGTTTGATCATTTAGTATGGTTTCATCCAAGTATGATAAGACAATATTTAAATCGTTTTCTGCTTTTTGCATTTGTTCTTGATTTAATGGTTCAAAATTTTGATTGTAACCTAATGCTAAAGATTGCCTTGATTCATCTCTTATGTTTTTCCAATTTGAGATTTGTTCAAACCCAGGATAATAATTTAAACCATTAGGGTTTGTTTTTAATTTGAGATCAAGATCAAACAATTGATCCTGTTTCTGCATTTCAGATAGCAGAGAGTTTTCTAAAATATGCTTTTTTTCTAATGAAATGTATTTCGAATAATTAGGTTGTTCTAATAATTGAGTAACTTGATTTATTCGAGTTTTTATTTGCTCTTCATTTAAATAACCAAAATTATTCATTGGAAAACTGCCATATTCTAATAAAAAGTCAGATTCTAAATTATCAATAAAGTTATCAGATTCAGAATTAGGAGCCATCTCTTGAGATTTTAATGCAAGAATCAAATCTTTTAATTCATAAATTAAATCACTTAAATAATCTTGATTATAAATATTGACTTGATTTTCAATAGCTAATTGATAAGTCATTAATTCACTTTTATTGTATTGCCATTCTAACTTCATATCTAAAAAATCATCATTTTCCTGATTTAAGCCGTTTTCAGATGCTTTTTGAATCTTTTTTTCTAAAGCATCAATTCGATTGATTAAATCAGTTTGATTGTCCTCTATTTCTGATTGCACCTCAGAAAAATTTCGTATTTCATAATTTTGTTGATTAGAATTGTTAATAACTCGATAAATAGAAGCAATACCCAAAATACCAAGTAAAATAAAAAGTAATATAACATAAACAATTATATGATGAATTGTTTTTGTCCATTCATTTCTTGATAAAGCAATAAGTTTATTCAATGGTAGTACCTCCTCCAGTTACTGAAATGTAGACTTCTTCCAGATTGGTTTGATAGGGGCAAATAGATAAAATTGCTAAATGTGCTTGACTTAAACGAAATATGATTTCGGGTATTTGTTTTTCTTCAATTGCCAGAATTAAGCTTGCTTCTTGATATGGAGTTAATTTAAATTCAGAATTAATATCAAGTAATTCCATTGCTTGTCGTCTTGTTTTTTGATCAACAAACTTAATTGAAGTTAAATTTTTTTCGTTTTGTTTAATCAAATGATTTATTGATTGATTGTCTATTAGAATTCCTTTGTTAATAATAATAACTCGATCACATATTTTTTGGATTTCACTTAATTGATGGCTTGAAATTAAAATGGCCATACCTTTTTCATGTGACAAATCAATTAGTAAATCTCGTAATTCAAGAATACCTGAAGGGTCAAGACCATTAGTAGGTTCGTCTAAAATTAGAACTTTGGGTTTATGCAATAAAGCTTGTGCAATGCAAATTCTTTGCTTCATACCAAGCGAATAATTTTTGACTTTTTCATTAGCTCGTTTTTCTAAATGCAATAATTTGAGAACTTCATCAATACGAGATATAGGGACATTAGGGTGTAAGCGGCGATACATTTCTAAATTTAAACGTCCTGACAAATTAAAATACATTTCTGGATTTTCAACAATTCCGCCAATTTCTGCCATGGCTGCTTCATAATTTTTTTGATGATCTTTTCCTAAAATAGTAATACTGCCATGATCAACTGAAAGAAAGCCCATAATCATTTTAATAGTAGTGCTTTTGCCAGCACCATTTGGACCAAGAAAGCCAAGTATTTCACCACTATGTATATCAAAAGATAAATCGTGAATGACTTCTTTTTCTCCGAAAAATTTATAAAGATTATTTACAGAAAGATAAACTTCTTTTTCCATATTACACCTGAGCTAAATAATTCTTCTCTTCTCTATAAGCATTGTACTGAATAGATCGTACTCAATAGCTTTTACCATAATAATTCCAGAATTCATCTGGAATTATTATGGGAGATTGTACAATTTTCCAATTATCATTAGACTTTATCCAATAAATTTCTGATTGATTATAATAAGATCCATTAGAAGTGTAACCAACATCTTCATCAAAGATAAATTCAATATCAGCATTATTTGTTACTTTGATTCGTCCCAAGAGATTCCAATTAATTTCAGAGCCAAGACTTTCATAATTATAATTGACGATGTATTTTTGACTTAATATTGATTTTTCAATTAAGGCTTTAAGAGATTTTTTTTGATTTTCAAGTAATGTTTCATCAGCCAACATAGGTTTAATTTCTGATGATAGCTTTCGCCAATGGTTTTCGGCCATGTCATCAATAATTTCATTTAATAACTTTTCATCTCCTTCAGCATTTTGAATTTTACTAATTTCATCAGAGCTAAAAATCAATGCTTCAATCGTTTTTTTCTGAAATTGTTGACCTTGTTTTCCTAAGGTTGAATGTATTTGATTTACTTGATTATTTTTAATACAGAAAATGGCTAATAAGATAGCAATAAAACTTAATAGAAAAATAAAACCAAAGTTTATTTTCTTCTTCCTTTTAATCATAAATTTTAATGCCTTTCATGTTTTTTAATATCTCAATAATTAAAAAATTTGTATTGAAAAATTAAAATTTATTATAGTCTCAGATATGATCATTAACTATAAAAGTAATA
Source organism: Mageeibacillus sp. UBA5436 (assembly GCA_002427545.1). Taxonomy (GTDB): domain Bacteria; phylum Bacillota; class Clostridia; order Saccharofermentanales; family DTU023; genus UBA5436. The sequence goes on from DIRM01000046.1 coordinate 48,546, forward strand.
TAAAAATATATTATAAGTATAACATTATTAAAAACAGATAAAATTGAGAAAACTTTAAGATATATAGTAAAGTTTTAACTTTTATTAAAAATCATGAAAATGATAACTTTAATTTTCAAGAGTAATAAAAAACCGTTTGAGAAAGCCAAACGGTTTAAATAAATAATTATGTTTTGAATAGTCAACGAAATTTTACTATGTTTTATTCAACTGAAATACGTTCTCCGTTTTTATCACGAATGATATTTCTGGCTGAAACTCCGACTGCTGTAGCTCCTTCTGGTACATCATGAATCACAACGGCACCGGCACCAACTTTAGCATTATCGCCAATTATAATAGGTCCAAGCATTGTAGAGCCTGCTCCCAAAATACAATTATTACCAACTGTTGGATGCCTTTTACAATCTTTTTCTTTTCCTGTTCCGCCTAAAGTAACTCCATGAAAGATAGTAACATTGTCTCCAATAATAGCAGTTTCACCGATAACGACACCCATGCCATGATCAATAAAAAGATTATCACCAATCACCGCACCTGGATGAATTTCAATTCCAGTTTTTTTTCTATTTCTTTGAGAAATCCAACGAGCTAGGGTATTATGGCCGCTTTTGTAAAGTTGATGTGCCCTGTTATGGCTCAATAAAGCACTGACCATTGGATACATAAACATAGCTTCAAATAAGGTTTTACAGGCAGGGTCTTCTCTTAAAATATGTTTACCAATGGTTACTCTTTTTTGCCAATTTTTTAACATGTATTAATCCTCAAAAAGGACAGTTGATAAATATCTCTCTGCCGTATCTGGTAAAACGGTCACTATTTTGCCAGATACTTCTTTAGCCATCTGTAGAGCAGCCACAACATTGGCTCCAGATGAAATACCAACTAATAGACCTTCTTCTTTTCCTAATCTTTTTGTCATCTCAATAGCATCATCACTGCTTACAGTAATGGTTTTATCTATTATACTCAAATCAAGATTTTTTGGAATAAAATTGGCGCCAATACCTTGAATTTTATGTGCTCCAGCTTTGCCTGTAGTAATCAAAGGGGATTCAGCAGGTTCCATAGCCCAAACTTTAACTTGATCATTGTATTTTTTTAAGGCTCTTCCGATACCCGTGACTGTTCCACCTGTACCAACACCTGCTACAAAACCAGAAATATCTGGTAAAGCATCGATGATTTCTGAACCAGTACCTTTTTCATGACTGAGTGGATTAGCAGGATTATTAAATTGATTGGGCATATAATAATTACCTTCAGATAATAATTCAGCAGCTTTATCATTTGCGCCTTTCATACCTTCAGAACCTGGAGTCAAAATAATTCTTGCTCCATAAGCTTCCATGAGTTTTCTTCTTTCTATACTCATTGTATCAGGCATGATTAATACAACTTCATAATTTAATTGAGAACCAAGCATGGCTAAGGCAATACCCATATTGCCTGAAGTTGACTCAACGATTTTCATACCAGGCCTTAATTCACCGTCATCAATAGCAGTTTTGAGCATAGTATAAGCAGGTCTATCCTTGATACTTCCAGCAGGATTCGTTTTTTCAATTTTGACATAAATACGCCCCGCACCAATTTTATTCAAATTGATTAATGGTGACTTGCCAATCGTATCAATAATATTTTTATTCATAATAAACACTTCCTTTTATATAATAAACTATTGAAAAAGCAAAAATATGTTTTAAGTGCGTATAATTATTACTTTAAATTAATTTATATTAACTGAAATAATAACATAGAAAAATGTTAACATACTAATTTAAGGAAAAGAATATTCGATTGTTACAGATTGTGATAAAAATTTCTTTAATTTTTAAATCTTGATATTATGATAATAATTAAGTATTTACTTCTTAGCTATAATTTTTTAAAAGATTTAAAAACTAGTTTGACTTATTCTTTTGTAAAATGCTAATATACCAAGGCGACCGCACGAAGACGGGTTATTTCAAGTGCTTAAAAGCCACCCTCAAAGGCGAGACTGATTTCAGGGAGGAAAATGAATGTACGCAATTATTAAAACCGGTGGTAAACAATATAAAGTTACCGAAGGCGATGAGATTTTTATTGAAAAACTTGAAGGTGAAGCTGGAGATACAGTAAACTTTAATGAAGTATTAGCTGTTTCTAAGGACGAGGGATTATCGATTGGCTCACCATTTGTTGAAAATGCAACAGTGAGCGGTGAGATTGTTAAACATGGTAAAGGTAAAAAGATTGTTATCTTTAAGTATAAACCTAAAAAAACATACCGTAATAAAACAGGTCATCGTCAACCTTATACCAAAGTTAAAATCAATAGTATAGGATAATATACGATGATAAAGGCAAGGTTTTGTTTTGATGAAAAACAAAGAGTTAATGATTTTCATTTGACAGGCCATGCAGATTTTTCAACCATAGGAAAAGATATCTATTGTAGTGCGATATCAGCCATTGCTCAAACAGTGATTGGAACTTTGACAGAATTTTTAAAACCAGGAAAAGAATTTATTTATACATTAAATTCTGGTGAGATAGAATGTCAGATTTTAAATTATCACGAATTATCAAAAGAAAAACAGATTAGAGCAGAAAGTTTAATGTTATCAGCCTATATAGGTTTAAAACAAATTGAGATGATAGAAGGACAAAAATATTTGTCCGTTTTGAAAGAAGAGGAATATTCATGATTAGAGTTAATTTACAATTATTAGCCAGTAAAAAAGGTGTTGGAAGTACAAAAAATGGTCGTGATTCAAGATCCAAACGTTTAGGTGCTAAACTTGGTGATGGACAATATTGCTTAGCCGGAAATATTATCTATCGTCAACGTGGTACCAAAATCCATCCAGGAGAAAATGTTGGCAAAGGTAAAGATGATACTTTGTTTGCTACGATTGATGGTCAAGTACGTTATGAAAGAATGGGACGCAAACATACAAAAGTTAGCGTATATCCAGCTGAATAATTCACTAAAACAAATAAATTAATTTAAACAAGATCACCCGGCTTTTTTAGTCGGGTTTTTTATTATGAAAAGTTAGCATAATAGATTATCTATTATTGACAGAAAGTAGGATATTTTGTTTTTTGATCATGTAACAATCGAAGTAACAGCAGGCAATGGCGGTGATGGAATCGTTTCTTTTAGACGTGAAAAATACGTACCAGAAGGAGGTCCAGATGGTGGAGATGGAGGTACAGGTGGGGATATTGTTTTGCGTGTTAATGAACAAGACAATACATTACAAAAATATCGCTTCCAAAGAACTTTCAAAGCCGAATCTGGCGAAAATGGCATGGGCAGCTTATGCTATGGAAAATCTGCCGAAACTTTATATTTAGATGTTCCAATAGGAACTTTAGTTTATGATGCCAATACAGATGAATTACTTGCAGATTTAACCCAAAAAGATCAAGAACTCTTGATTGCTAAAGGCGGACAAGGGGGATTAGGTAATAATCACTTTAAAACGTCAGTCAGGCAAGCACCACGTTTTGCCCGAGCAGGTGGAAAAGGTGAAACTCGCAAATTGCGATTAGAATTAAAATTAATTGCTGATGTCGGTTTGATTGGTTTTCCAAATGTTGGCAAATCAACTTTGCTTTCCGTTGTCACTTCAGCAAAACCTAAAATTGCAAATTATCCTTTTACGACTTTGATTCCGCAATTGGGTGTTGTTAATTATGATACTATTTCATTTGTCATGGCAGATATGCCAGGTCTCATTGAAGGAGCTTCAGAAGGCATTGGCTTGGGTCATGACTTCCTAAGACATATCGAGCGTACAAGAATGTTTATTCAAGTGATTGACCCGTCTTTTAGTGATTTTGAAACTGTCATGGATCAATTTAAAATGATCGAAATTGAACTAAGCAAATATCAAATGGATTTACTGGAACGACCACGTTTAATTGCAATCAATAAAATTGATATTGCGGATCCTGATTTGGTCGAAAAGATTAAAAATGAAATTGAAAAACAAGGTTTTGAGGTTTTCCTAATTAGTGCTGCTAGCAAAAAGAATGTAGATAAATTGATTGCTAAAACAGCACAATATATATCAGAATTACCAGCTATTAAAATATTTGAATCCGATCAACAAGTTGATACAGATAAAGAAGACAATCTATCTGATGATTTTTCAATATTAGAATCAGATGGTTATTATCAGGTTAAAAGTGATCAATGGGAAAGAATTATTCGTTCGATTAATTTTGATGATTATGATTCATTTCACTATTTTCAACGCTTGATTAAACGCAAAGGTTTAGAACAAGCCTTATATGATGCTGGCTTAAAAGATGGGGATTGGGTTAAAATTGGTGATATGGAATTTCAATGGTTTGATGAAAATTAAAAAGAAAAGATTTTTGGGTGTAAAGATCTATTTCTTTTAAAATGATTTTTGATTATTCAATACTAGAAAAATTCGGAAATGATATTATTGAAAGTATCCGTAAGAATTTCCGATACCTTGATAAGGTTGAAGTTTTTAATATGAGATGATAGAATTCTCTAAGAATATAAGCAAAAGCTTAATAAACATGTGGAAGGAACTAAATTATGAAATCTTATGTATGTGACGTTTGTGGCTATATCTATGATCCTGCAGAAGGAGATCCAGATAATGGAGTAAAACCAGGTACTGCTTTTGAAGATGTACCAGCTGATTGGTTATGCCCATTATGTGGTGCTGGCAAAGAAGATTTTTCAGTTGTTGATTAATTGATTTGTAAAAAACACGATTTAAGACTTAAAATGACTCTAAAGATGATTCTTTAGGGTCTTTTTATTTCTGAAAATAAATTAATCTTCAATTAATAGTTGAAATATTTCTTGATAGATCGTATTAGCTTCATTTTGCCATTTCTGACATATTTGTTTTGCCATTTGTTCGGTTGGAACAGTTAAAGTCAATGATATTACTTTTTCCCTATTATTTTCCTGTCCTAAAGTAATAATAAAATTATGATTTGCATTAATTTCATATTTAGCAATTAATTGCTCTTTTTTGGCTTTCTTTTCACTTAATTGAGTTAAAAATTCAAAGACCTGTTTGGGAATTGTATTCTTAAGAGCTTTGAGAATGGCATGTCCTTCATTTGTGATGTTTAAACGATAAACAGGTTTGCCTGAGGCTGTTGTTTCAGCTTCTCCTTTATTGATTGAAGCATGCACTAAATTATGCTTAAGTAAACTTTCTAATGTCTCTGCCGCTGAAAAATAATCTAGATATAATGAATTGATAGAACTGTCAATAATAGATTCACGAGTCGAATTAGGCAACATCTCAATAATAGCTAACATAATTAAACTAGCATCAGAATAATTTTCTTGATTCATTTCTATCCTTCTCCTTTTGATAAAAATACTACTTTATAATATTAATCTAGATTGCAAATAAAATCTTAAGAACCTAAATATTTTTATCTATAATAAATTGACCAGTATATAAATTAAAATATTGACCTTTTTTCTCAATTAATTCTTGATGTGAACCCTGTTCAATAATTTTACCATCTTGCATGACAAGAATTCGGTCGGCATTTTTTACAGTTGAGAGACGATGAGCAATAATCAAGGAAGTTCTATCTTTAAGAACTTCTTCAATTGCTTTTTGAATCTGCTTTTCGGTTTCTGTATCGATAGAAGAAGTGGCTTCATCCAAAACAAAAATAGCTGGATCAGCAATAAAAGCTCTAGCAAAAGAAATTAATTGCTTTTCTCCAGTTGATAAACGATTACCGCCTTCTCCGGCTGGTGTATCATATCCTTTTTCTAATTTTTGAATGAATTTATCAGCATGCACCAATTTAGCTGCAGCCTCAATTTCCAGCTTTGTTGCGTCAAGACGTCCATAACGAATATTGTCAGCAATGGTACCACTGAATAGATATGGTGTTTGTAAAACATATCCTAAATTTTGATATATAAAAGCTTGAGGTAAATTTTGTATATCAATACCATCAAGGAGAATTTGACCTTTTTGAGGTTCATAAAACCGACAAGCCAAATTGACTAAAGTAGTTTTACCTGCACCAGTTTCACCTACAATAGCAATGGTCTCTCCTGCTTTAATTGTTAAATTTAAATTTTCGATAATAGGTTCATTTTCATTATAAAAGAAGCTGACATTCTTAAACTGTATTTCTCCTTTTAAAATAGGCCAACGTTTTTCCCCTTCACCATCTTTGAGCCCATATTCTTTAATGACATCTTCACTATCAGTGATTTCTACAGGCTGATTAATTAGGGTAATGACTCTTTCAGCTGCAGCTTGTGCAGACTGTATTTCACGAAAAACATTTGCCACTTGACGAATCGGATCCCAAACCCTTAAAGCATAAGTGAAAAGGGCATATAAAGTCCCGATTTCTATAAGATTCTGTTGATAATTTTCACCACCAATGGTGAGGATGAGAGCCGCAACGACAATGCCAATTAAGGAAACAATTGGTAAAAAGAAAGCAGAAGCTTTAGCAGCTTTCATGGAACTTATTTTCATTTTGTGAGCAGTATCAAAAAATTCCACTTCATTTTCTTTTTCTCTTAATAATGTTTTTGTGGTTTTCGCTCCGGTAATGCCTTCCGTAAATTCGCCTGTTATTTCAGAGTTTAGGCGCCTGATTTCTCTTTGTGTATGTAATAATTTCTTTTGAAAAAAAACGGTGATAGCAACAATAAGTGGTATTGCAACAATGGCTATTAAAGCTAATTTATAATTTAAGATGAGCATAGCGATTAAGGTGAAAATAATTGAAAAACCGCCCCAAGTTAAATCAATTAAACTAGCAGAGATTACTTCACTTAATCTGGTAACATCGTTAATCATACGTGATAATAGCCAACCAATTGGCCATTTATCGTAAAAACTAAAAGATAAATTCTGTAAATGCTCAAAACCTTTTTTTCGAACATTATAAGAAATTTCAGATTCAAAATATCCAGACATAATTAACCAATGTCTCGTATTAAAAGCAATTGCAATTATAATAATAAAATAAATGGCAGAAAAGAGTACAAGACCATCCGTGATATTACCTTCAATAAAATAATCGATAGCAAATCGGATCATCAGTGGAGAAATATTTTCTAAAACAGATAAAATAGTAAGGGAAATAAACAAACTCCAAAATACACCCTTGGGTGGTGCTGATAATTTAATAAAATTAACCCAGGTACTAAAGTGAATTTTTTGATCTTGCTGATCGATTTTTTTTGTTGTTTTTGTATTTTTAGAACTCATATTTTTCTCTTTAATTATTCAGTATCATCTAACCAATTATATTGGATTTCATAAACTCTTTGATATAAGCCAGATTCTTTAATCAAATCTTGATGTTTTCCAGATTGAGTGATTTTTCCATCTTCCATAACATAAATTTGATCTGCTTCATAAAGACTCGAAATTCGATGTGAAACAATAATTGTTGTGGTATCAGAAGGCCGATTACTTAGAGATTTTCTAATCTCGCGATCAGTTTCTGTATCAACAGCTGAAAGAGAATCATCAAAAATTAAAATCGGACAATCTCGAATCAAGGTTCTCGCTATGGCCAATCTTTGTCTTTGACCTCCTGACAAGGTCACACCTCTTTCACCAACTACAGTTTCATAACCTTGACTAAATTCCTTAATATCTTCATCTAAATGAGCGATTTTGGCATATTGCTGAATTCTTTTTTCAGAAGCATTTGGTTTAGAAATGCGGATGTTTTCTGCAATACTTCGTGAATAAATATAAGATTCTTGCAAAATAAGACCGACTTGTCTACGTAGGCTATAGCGATTAATTTTTTCTACAGGAATATCGTCAAAAGTTAATTCACCAGAATCTGGTTCATAAAGTTTTTGTAATAATAGTAAAAGACTTGATTTTCCAGAACCAGTTGGACCTAAGATTCCAATCGTTTGCCCAGCTTTTATTTGCATCTTGATATTTTGAATAACGGGTTCATTACCATCAGGATATTGAAAGGTCACATCATTAAAACAAATATTACCCGTTAATTCTGGTTCTAATAAACCTTTATCATCTGGCTCGGGTTCGGCATCAAGGATTTCTTTTAATCGATTAAAAGAAATTTGTGCTTTACCAACATCAGCTAAAACTCTGGCTAAAATCCTTAAATGAACGAGCAAACGATCTGCATATGATATGAAAATAATAAGAACGCCAATACTCATGCCATATTTGATCACTCGTATTGTGCCAATGATAACAATTAAAGCCAATTCACCATTTGATAATAAATCGGAAAGAAACCAAAAATTTCCCATGACACGATATTGCTTAATGCTATAATCAAATAATGTTCGATGGCTTTTTTCTAATTGTTCTAATTCATATTCTTTTCTACCAAAGGCTTTAATGATGCGCATACCAGATAAATTTTCTTGTAAACGATTAGATAATTCTCCTTCGGTTATATCCCACAATTCAAAACTACTTCTTCTTTTTCTAAAATAAATTAATGAGGCTATGAAGAGAATAGGAGTTACAGAAAGAGCGACACCACTAAGCGGCAGGTCTAAATTAACCATAACGATAACCGATGTCAGAACGACAGTAATACAGCTAACAATTTGTAAAAATTGTACTTGTAAAAAGCGTCGGATTACCTCTACATCACTAGTACATCTTTGAACTAAATCGCCAGTTTCGGCTTTTGCATGCCAAGCATATGGCAGCTTTTGTAAATGAGAAAAAAGCGTGCGACGCATTTTTTCTGCTCCGTTTTCAGCTGTTTTAGCTATACAAATATCAGAGATTAACTCGCATAATCCCTGTAAAGCAGTAACTGCAATTAAGACAATGCCAACAATTATTAAATTTTTTAAAAGATATTCGCGGTCACCAAAATGAGCAAAAAACTTCATGACTATGTTTGAAGTTTGGGAATCTTCGCCAAGCAAAAGATTATCAACGGTATAACCGATGATTAAAGGTAATAGCATTGCAATTAGAGCAGCGAGGATAATCGCAATAATTGCGCTAAAAAAAAGAAATCTTTCATCGCGATAAAAACTAAAAAAATGTTGAAATGTTTTTTTCTTTTTATTCATTAAATTGGCCTTGCTAGTTATAATGTGGTGGGCGATGAGGGATTTGAACCCGCGACCTCTCGCATGTGACGCGAGCGCTCTAACCAGCTGAGCTAATCGCCCGAAAAAAAGATTTAGAAATCTTTAAAAACGATATATATGATAACATAAAAATACATTCAACTAAATAAAGATTCAAGAGCTTTAATCACAAATTGCCTAAGATTATATTTAAAACTATTCTAGATTAGCTAAATAAGATAGCATTAATAAGGACTAATCAAAAATATAGAAAATTTGTTGTATAATTATAATGTTTAATTTAGACAAGTTTTAAATTCATTTAACTTATTTGAAGTAGGTGAAAGGACAAAATGTTTACTGCATTTATAACGATTCCTGATTTTTTTAAATATACATTTTTTGATCATAGTTTAATTAGCTGGATTTTAGCTGTTTTGCTCATTGTTTTAGCTTTTTCAATAAAAAATTCTTTGGCTAAATTTTTTGTGTATATTTTAAAGAAAACATTGTTCAAGCATATTGGATTAAAGACAGAAGATAAATTAAAAAAGACTCTTTCTTGGATATTTCCATTGCTAGCGATAAGGCTTGTAAGCTTACTTTGGTTTAAAACGGATGTAGCTTTTTATCAAATTATTAATCCGATATTGCTCTCATTAACTATTATTTGGTTATTAATTTTCAGTGAAATTATCATTCATGAGTTTATCCATTATTTGTCACAAAGAAAATCAGAATATATTAATGAGACAATTTATTCTGCTTTGATGCAAATTATTCGTGGCTGTTTGATTATGTTAGGAATCATCATGGTTTTGAATTCCTTTAATATCAATGTTGCAGCCTTGATTACGGGTCTTGGTATTGGTGGTTTAGCTGTTTCAATGGCAGCAAAAGATATCATTGCTAATTTGATTGGTGGATTTACCATTATGACCGAGCAAATTTTTGAAATAGGTGACTATATCGCAAATCCAGAGATAGAAGGAACCGTAGAAGATATTAAATTTCGTCAATCTAAAATAAGAGCAGGAAATGAAAGCCTTATTATTGTACCTAATTCAAAATTAACAGAAAATTATGTCATTAATTATTCTAGGATGGGTAAACGTAGAGTAGATCTTTATGTTTATTTACCACTTTCAATTAAAAATGAAAAGATTGAGCAATTGTCTGAGTATATTAAAGATTACTTGAAGCAGGCAGAAAACATTCTACCAGAATCCCAATATTTATCGATTGAGTCAATAGAAAAAGATTTTATTAAATATTATGTCCGTTATTATATATCGAATACAACTTATAGCTTTTTTATGGAAGAAAGAGATCGTATCTATAAGCTGATTCGACAATTTCTGATGAATCATCATTTGGAGCAACCTTATGCAAAAATTGAGTTTATTCCAGAGAAATTTCCCATTAAAAAAGAATAGAATAAATAAAGATAGTCAAATTAAGAAACAGACTAATTAAATGCGATAATTTCAAAATTCTGTTTTAATAAAGTTAAGGTTTCTTGCTAAAATATGACGAATCTAATAAAATCAAAGTTTAAGAATAAAAGGATACGAATAACAGCTTAATAATTTAAGTTGAGATAAATAAAAAGAGGAATATTTTATAAAAATGAAAATACCTTTCTATAAACAACCATGGTTTGCAGCTATATCAATCGTTTTAGCTTTTGTTATGATTTTATCATTTAGTGTGAATGCTCTATGGCAAAGTACTTTTGGACAAATAAATCGGCTTAATGCAAAGGCTAATACTAATATTAAAGATAGTGATATTAATGTTCTAGAAAAAGAAATATCAAAAAATCCAATTTCTTATGATAAAGAAATAACCAATATTTTATTATTGGGTATTGATTCACGAGATCCAGATGAGATTAATACACGTTCTGATACGATAATGATTTTAACCGTAAATCAAAAACAAAAGAAACTTAAATTAACTTCCTTGCAAAGAGATATGCTTGTACCATTGCCTGATACAGATGAAATGGATAAATTAACACATGCTAATGTCTATGGTGGACCAGAATATATGATACAAACGATTAATGATATTTTAAGATTAGATATTGATCGTTATGTTGTTGTAAATATGAGAAATCTAGAAAAAATTATTGATAAACTTGATGGAATAGAAATTGATGTTCCTGAAGAAGCATATGGATTTCTTGATCCCATTATTGATGAACAAAATAATGTTTTTTCAGATACACCAGCTTCTCCTTATGTTACAAAATCAGGTTTACAAGTTTTAAATGGACGTCAAAGTGTTGCATATGCACGTAATCGTTCCACTGCAGGTTCAGATTATGATCGTATGGGCTATCAAAGAGAGGTAGTACAAGCAATGCTTACGAAATTTTTGGATGTTAATTTAACCCAAAAATTAGAAGTTGTAAAAGAAGGAATGAGCTGTGTTACTACCAATTTAAGTGAGACTGAAATATTAGGTATGATGCAATCTGTTTTACCAATTGTGGATGAGGAAATAGAGACTTTAACTGTTCCAATTGAAGGATATAATACAGAATACAGTGGTGAGGTTTGGCTTAATTTATGTGATTTTAATGGCATGATTCCACTGATTCAAGAATTTATATATGGTAAAACATTTGACTTTGATCCCGTTCCTGAAATTCCAGGTGCACCTAATAGTTCAAGTGAAATTGATGATGTTCCAGTTGATGAATGGGTAACAAATCCAGAATATTATGAAGAATACTATGGACCAACAGAGTATTATGAACCAACGCAATATTATGATCCAAATCAAAATTTACCATTAGAGACGACATATGATGCTCCAAATTATTATCCAACAGAAAATGTGACAGATCCTGTTATTACAGACCCTCTGCCAACAGAAGCACCTGCTATTGAAAATACGGTGGCCGATCAACCGATGGACGGACCCGTATATTAAAATTAAAGTAAGGCATCATGATTTAATTAGGAAAAGGATATCTTAATGTTTGATATTGTAGTAATTCTTTATTTTATTTATCAAATTATCTTTGGCTGGCGCCAAGGTTTTGTTGATGTACTTTTGCGTTTCATTATTAGCATTATTTCCTTAATTTTGATTTTTGTGATATTCACCTTTTTTAAAAAAGTTTTTTTGCAAAACATAGTTTATATTCTTTTGATTTGGCTTTTGTTTATTGTGTCTAAGTCAATTTTGTATTTTATAATCAAGAATCTCACAAAAATTTTACATAAAATACCAATCATTGGCTTACTTAATCGAATTTTAGGTAGTACTTTAGCAGGCTTATTGGCCATCATTGTGATTTTTGCTGCCATTAGCCTTCTTAAGGCATTTGCGCCCTTATCTACTGAAATTAAAATGATTTTAGAGAAATCAATATTATTTCATTCAAAATTTTAATTAATAATTAATTTCATATTTTCTTCAAATTTGGTCATAATTCTTCTTTTTAAATTTCTTGACAAAAGAATAACAAGAATTTATATTAGCTTTAGCACTCGGATGTAAAGAGTGCTAAAATAATCAAAAAATAAATTATATATATGAAAAAAGGAGGTCAACATGAATATTAAACCTTTGGGTGATCGTGTTGTAATAAAAATGTTGGAAGCCGAAGAAACCACAAAAAGCGGTATAGTTTTACCAGGTAGTGCAAAAGAAAAACCACAAGTAGCAGAAATTGTTGCTGTTGGTCCTGGTGGTGTCATTGACGGCAAAGATATCATTATGGAAGTTGAAGTTGGTGATCATGTTTTAATCAGTCAATATGCAGGTACTGAATTCAAATTTGATGATGTTGAATATACGATACTCAAGCAAAGTGATATTTTAGCAATTGTTGACTAAACGATCAGAACATAAAATTTAGGGGGAATATATGGCTAAAGAATTAAAATTTGATAATGAAGCACGTACAAAATTGTTAGCAGGTGTTGACAAGTTAGCAGATACAGTAAAAATCACATTAGGACCAAAAGGCAGAAATGTTATCTTAGATAAAGAATATGGTACACCTTTAATTACGAATGACGGTGTTTCAATAGCACGTGAAATTGAGCTTGAAGATCGTTTTGAAAATACCGGTGCTCAATTATTAAAAGAAGTTGCTACAAAGACACAAGATGTCGCAGGTGATGGTACAACAACCGCAACGCTATTAGCACAAGCTATTTATCGTGAAGGCTTAAGAAATATTGCTGCTGGTGCCAATCCAATTATTCTAAAACAAGGTATTGCAAAAGCTGTAGATACAGCAGTTGCATCAATTAAACGCGATTCAAAAGCAGTTGAAGGTAAAGATGATATTTCACGTGTCGCTTCTATTTCTGCTGACGATAAAGAAGTCGGTAGCCTAATTGCAGATGCGATGGAAAAAGTAAGCAACGATGGCGTTATTACTGTTGAGGAATCCCAAACTATGGGAACTGAACTCGAAGTTGTTGAAGGAATGGAATTTGATCGCGGCTATGTTTCTGCTTATATGGTAACTGATACGGATAAGATGGAAGCTGTTTATGATGATGCCCATATCTTAATTACCGATAAAAAGATTTCTTCTGTTCAGGATATTCTACCTTTACTTGAAGAAGTTGTAAAAAATGGTCAAAAATTGGTTATCATTGCTGAAGATGTTGAAGGCGAAGCTTTATCAACTTTAATTTTAAATAAATTACGTGGAACATTTAACTGTATAGCAGTTAAAGCACCTGGCTTTGGCGATCGTCGTAAAGAAAACTTACAAGATATCGCTATTTTAACCAATGGTACATTTATTGCAGATGATCTAGGAATGGAATTAAAAGACGTTCAACTCAGTGATTTAGGTCGTGCCGGTACTGTGATTGTTACAAAAGATACAACAACCATTGTCGATGGAGATGGTGATAAGGAAGCAATCCAAGAGCGTATTCAAGGAATTCGCAATCAAATTGAAGAAGAAACATCAGATTTTGATCGTGAAAAACTTCAAGAACGTTTAGCAAAATTATCTGGTGGTGTTGCTGTTATCAAAGTTGGTGCTGCTACAGAAACAGAAATGAAAGAAAAGAAATTAAGAATAGAAGATGCTTTAGCTGCTACAAGAGCTGCAGTTGAAGAAGGCATTATCTCAGGCGGTGGTGCAGCTTATATTGACGCTATGGATGATGTTAAAAAAGTTATTGAAGAATTAACTGGTGATGTCAGAACAGGTGCAGAAATTGTATTAAAAGCTTTAGAAGCTCCAGTTTATCAAATAGCTGCTAATGCAGGATTTGATGGTTCTGTTATCGTTGAAAGAGTTAAAAATGCAAAACATGGTCAAGGTTTTGATGTATTAAGTGAGACCATTGTTGATATGAACAGTCAAGGTATTGTCGATCCAGCAAAAGTAACTCGTTCTGCTTTACAAAATGCAGCTTCTATAGCTTCTACTATGTTAACAACTGAAGTTGTTGTTGGTAATATTCCAGAACCCGAAGCAGCACAACCAGCTGTTCCACAAGGTATGTATTAATAGATTTTAATAAATTTGTTCTAAATAAACAAAAGAGATGGCTTTATCCTTATGATAAAGCCATTTTTTATATTGGTTTTGCTAAAAGATTGAATTTAAATGCATCACCAATTATACTGTTACAGATGAAAAAGGATAAAGATAATCGAATACAAAATTTTGGCTTTGATACAAAAAATGATAATAATAAATCTGATGATTCGCAAAAGAATATTCTAAATCCTAAAATTGCGAAATCAAAGAAAAAAATGAAAAGCAACAAAAATCAAAAAATTAGTTTGATGATTATTGCTTTATTAATTTTGTTGTTTTTTATTCTTCTTATTATTGTGATTATTAAAATACCCGATCAGCCCAAAATCGCATTAAACGGAGAAAACGAAACAATTGCGATAGCGGATTATCAGGCAATCATGACTTTTAATAATAATGAAGGAAAAAATTATTATCCTTTTGATAATCAATTTGTATATTTATCTCAAAACCGCATTCAATTATTAAATCAAAAAAATGAAAATATATATAATGAAAATCTCGATTTTAATCGACCAGTTAATATTCAAAATAATGAATACTTTTTAGCTTCTGATCGAGAATCAGGCAAAATTATTGTTTTATCTCATCAAGGCAAACAATTTTCTCTAGATCTTGATGGTGTTTTTGCAGGAGCCTATTTTGCAAATGAAAAATATATAGCAATCATTGAAGAGAATTCGAATAAATCAGGTTTTGTTCATATTGTTTCCGTAGATGATG
Source organism: Mageeibacillus sp. UBA5436 (assembly GCA_002427545.1). Classification (GTDB taxonomy): domain Bacteria; phylum Bacillota; class Clostridia; order Saccharofermentanales; family DTU023; genus UBA5436. The sequence goes on from DIRM01000046.1 coordinate 63,881, forward strand.
GACAAGTTTTATTAACTTTACAGTTTTTTGAATCAGGTTATCCTTTGAGTATTGTCTTTGATAAAAATCTAGAATACTTTGATGTTTTATTATCAAATACATCTGGGTCTAATTTACAAACGATCATCAATCGTTATGATTTTTCAGGAAAACAATTGGGACAAATTAAATTAACGGAATATCCTAATCTTTATGCTCAAATTTATTATGATAAAAATGAAAATCTTATATTAGCGGGACCAGGCAGTCTTTTAGTTTTAGATTTTAATAAAAATGAAGTCTTAGCTGAATACAATGTTGGCCGAATTATTCAAATGATACCAGGGGATAAAATTGATATTTTAGTATCAGATCGTATTGATGATGGAAATTTTCTAATAGAATGGTCAGAAAGTGAACAAAAATTTATTGAGAATGATTTAACCTTATTAAGTCAAATTGATCAATTTGCATACAATGATTCTTTTATTGCAATGAGTCAAAACAACCATATTCTATTAATTAATAAAAGTGAAAAAAGTATTATATTAGATCAATATATTGATACAGATATATTAAAAATGAATATTTTAAATAATAAATTGATATTAATAACGGATAATAGTATAAAGAGCATTAGTTTTTAATTGTTATTCAAATAAATCTTTATGAGGAAGAAATATGGAAGCAGAATTAAAGTTCAAGTACAAAGAAGGCTTTTCACAATTCGATATTATTAATGCCTCTTTCATTGCTAATAATTTATTAAAAGCAGGAAATATGTCATATGCAATGCGCTCCTCTTACTATGATACGAGCGACGAATTTTTTAGACGCAGAATGGCTGTTTTACGTTTACGACGTCAAAATGAGCGCTTCTATGTCACTTTAAAAATGCCGATTTTAAAACCTTTAGAACATAGTGAAGGATATTTTGAACGACAAGAATATGAATTTGAATTACAGGAAAGAGATAAAGCAATTGATCTAAGTCTTGGTTTAAATTCGAACTGGTTTTTGCAACGTTTAAATGAAAATGGCATAGATACTTACAGTCAAGATTTAATACAATTACTTAAATTGGCAGAAAAACAGCCATTACATGAAGTTTGCGTAGCCGATTATACGAGAACTTCTTATGCTTTTGCATTTAGAACTAGCCATTTTGAAATTTGTTTTGATGAAGGTTATTTAGGTACTTCTGAAAAGATAGAGCAATTCTCTGAATTAGAATTTGAACTATTATCTGGCAAGGGTGAGGATTTAGTGGCCTTAAAAGGAATATTATTAGAACATCTTCCTTTGGTTCCCATGCGTCAGAGTAAGTACGGAAGGGCGATAGCAATAGCGGATCAATTAAAATGAATTATTATGATATTGTAGTTGTTGGTGCAGGTGCATCAGGGGTGATGGCCGCAATTTCTGTAAAATTACATCACCCAGAAAAAAAGGTTCTTCTACTGGATAGGCAAGACAAGATATTAAGCAAAGTCCGAGCCTCAGGTAATGGACGTTGCAATCTTTCAAATAAAAATTTATTTCCAAGTAATTTTTATTCAATTCAATCTTCAGAAAAACAAAAAAATAAATTTGTACAAACATCAATCAATCAATTTAATTTTCAAGATACAAAAGACTTTTTTTCAGATCTCGGCTTATTTTTAAGAATAGATGAAGAGGGTAGAGCTTATCCATATGCTGAACAAGCAGAATTAGTGATTGATTTTTTATCAGCGTATTTGGATCAATTAAAAGTTAAAGTTTTACTTAATTCAGATTTAGATGAAATTAAAATGATTGAAGAAAATCCTATAAAAACGGATCAAGATAAAAGGACAAACTTTAAATTACACTTACAGAAAAGATTACCAAAATCTCAAAAAAATAAAAATTTAAAATCTAAATTTGATCAAACAAATATTGTTTGTGAAAAACTGATTTTAGCTTGTGGAAGTAGTGCCGCAAAAAAATTAGGTGGTAGTCATGCTGGTTATGAATTATTGCATCAATTAAATGTGAAAATAACTGATTTGCGTCCAGCTTTAGTGCCTTTGATTTTAGCTAAAGAAGAAAAATTGAAAACTTTAAAAGGGCAACGTTTCAAAGGTCAAGCTATATTATATAAAAATCAAAAATTGATTTTTAAAACAGCTGGTGAATTTTTATTTACTGAAAAAGGCCTTTCAGGTATTGCAGCTATGGAAATAGCCAGATATATTGAAAAAAATTCTAAATATCACATTACCATTGATTTTATTCCTGATTTAAATGAACAAGAACTCAAAGAATTCATTTTAAGACAATCTGAGAAAATAAAAGAAAAAGATTTTTCAAGTTTGGCAAAAGGATTTGTTCGTAAAAATATTGCAGAATATATCGCTGAAAATACAAATTCTTATCAAGAATTAATTGAAAATTTAAAAGCCTTGAAATTCGAAGTAATAGGGACATTATCTGCAGAAAAAGCACAAATTATGGCGGGTGGCGTAATTTTAGAACAAATAGATTTTCCTAGCTTTAGTCTCAAAAAAAATCCTAATATATATATTTGTGGTGAATTGCTAGATATTGATGGTAAAACTGGCGGCTTTAATTTGCAATGGGCTTGGACAAGTGGCTATTTAGCAGGACAATTAAAATCAGCCTATTAAATTGAAATCAGAAATCATTATTAATATTAATTTTAACAATGATTAAAGATTATTAATTTGTTCTTGAATTTCGAGAATTTTTAAATACAAGGTTTCATAATTTTGCAATAAATTAAGTAATTGCTGATATTCAGTATATATTTTATTATCTTTAGCCTCACTAAAATTAGCCTCATATTCCAATTTCTTTGCTTCACAAATTTCCATCTTATTTTCTATATCTGATATGGATTGTTCAGAGACTGCCTTAAAACGTCTAATTTGAATAGGATTAATCGGAAATTGATTGATCGTCTTTAATCCGTTTTGTAATTTAATTTCTTGTTCGGTGAACAAAAATTCAAATTTTTGATCATAGCCATTTTCTTTATCTTTTACTAAATTTTGTTGCTTTTGAGAAGAACTTAAATTAGAAAAATCATTTTCCGACTGTGCCGTTTGAAGTTTAGAGTTTTTCTCTTTATCATTCATCCTGTTATTTTCTAATGGAGAGTTAACTTGATAGCCTGTTTTAATCAAATTAGCTTCTTTTTCAGCAAGACGAAAATTTTTATAATTAGGATAGGTTTTAATTTCACGATCAATAAAACCAAGGATGGATTGTCCGATTTTTTCAATAAAATAACGATCATGGCTAACCGCTAAAATAGCTCCTGTATAGTTTAATAAAGCATTTTCTAAAATTTCACTTGAGTTAATATCTAGATGATTGGTTGGTTCATCTAAAAATAAAATATCTGGTTTTTCTGTTAATAAATGACATAAATATAAACGCCGTCTTTCACCACCTGAGAGCGTATTTAATCTTTTAAAAACATCGATATTGCGAAAACCATATTGTGCAAGTAAATTTCTAGCATAAGCATCTGTCAAATGTGGATCGACACATTGTAAACTTTGGATAACCGTTTGATTTTCATCTTGAAATTCAACTAATTGATGCAAAACACCATATTGTATATCTTTGGTTAATTGTACGATGCCGCTGGCATTCTTTTCTTCACCTAATAAAGCATTAATTAAAGTTGTCTTACCACATCCATTTTGACCAGCAATAATAATTTTTTCTTTGCCTCTTAAAGAAAATGAAAATGGTTTAAATAAGGGCTGATCCTGTCCAGGAAAAGAAACACTCAAATCCTTAACGTTCAATATGATTTTATTTGGATCCCCTAAATCTATGCCTTTTAATATATTAAATTTTAAAGCGGTAGGATCTTTTTGCTTCTTACTTTTTAAATTCTTTAATCTATTTTCTAATTTTTCAGATTTCTTTTGGCTAGAATGATATGAGCTTATCTTTCGATGTGAAAGCATCGTTTGTGTAATCTCATTTTGTCTTTTAACTTGATTTTCTAATTTATGTATTTCTTTTTTTACAAAATTATCACGTTCTTTTTTTAAAGTTAAATAATTAGAAAAATTACCATTGTAAATATTTAATGTGCCATGTTCTAATTCAGCAGTTTTATTAGCTATGCGATTGATAAAAGCACGATCATGAGAAATCACTAAAACAGTAGATTTTGTTGAAATCAAAAAATCTTCTAGCCACTCTGTAGCAATATAATCGAGATGATTTGTTGGCTCATCTAAGAGCATGACATCAGGCTCTTTCAAAAGTAGCCTGGCTAATGCAACACGCATTCTTTCTCCGCCTGATAAATCACTTAAATTTAGATGCGCAGTTTTTTCTGAAATACCTAAACCAGACAATATGGATTTTAATTTATGACGATAATGATAACCATCCAGACTTTCAAATTTAGCTGTTAATTCAGTATATTCTCTTAATAAATTTTGATAATTATCATTCCTTTTAGAAATTTGTTCTAATAAATCATTCATTTCAGCTTCTATTTTATAAATTTCAGCATCATAAAGCGCATCATTCTCACCAGGATCAATACTTAATTCTTGATTGAGATAACCAATGATGATATTTTTGGCGATTATAATTTCAGCATTTTCAGAATCAGGTTTTTCTAATCCAAGAATAATACGAAATAAAGTGGTTTTACCTGCACCGTTTTCACCAATAATGGCAATTTTATCGCCTGCATTGATTTGTAATTCCACATCATTCAGTACTGCTTTTTCATAATAAGATTTATCAATATGTCTTAAACTTATTTGACTCATAAGAATTATTATACACATTTTTTTGTTGTTTATGCCTTTTGCTCATTTTTATATTAAATTGACTGATGTTTGAATGCTTGTATGTTAAAATTAAAAATAAATGAAATTTTTAACAAAAAGAGAAAGTTAAGGAAAATGAAGATTAAATACGCAATCTTTGATTTAGATGGCACATTATTAAATACAATTGAATCTTTAATAAAGACAGGCAATGCGATGCTGAATGATTTGGGATATGCCTCAAGAGAAAAATCCGAATACCAACAGTTTGTTGGTTACGGTGCTAAAAATTTGGTTAAAAGTTTATTGATTGCATCCGGGGACGAAAAGGCTCAACAATTAGAGGAAGCTTATCAAATATATATGAAGTATTTTGAGGATTATTGTGTCTATAATGTGGAACCATATCCTGGTATTTTAGAATTACTAAAAAACATGAAAGAAAAAAACATTCAATTAGCCGTATTAACGAATAAACCACATCAAGTAACAGGCAAAGTTTTGGACACTTCATTTGATAAAGATACTTTTGCCTTCATTCAAGGACAAAATTCAGATTTTCCTAGAAAGCCAGATCCGACAGCTGCTCTTCATATTGCAAAAATTCTTGGGGCAGAAAATACAAGAGAGGTTATTTTTATGGGAGATAGCGATGCTGATATGCAAACTGCCAAAAATGCCAATATGGTTTCTGTAGGGGCATCTTGGGGATTTCGAAATAAAGAAGAATTAATTGCTAATGGCTGTGAAATTCTATTAGAAAAACCATTAGACTTAATTCCTTATCTTTCATAAAAAAGAGAAAAATAAAAATGGCAAAGAAGAAAACGATTTATATTTGTTCAGAATGTGGTTATGAATCAACTGGTTGGCTGGGAAAATGTCCCAATTGCCAATCTTGGAATAGCTTTCAAGAATTTCAAATGGATAAAACAACCAATGGCTCCAATAGATCTTGGCTTGATTCTAATCAAAAAATTGAGAAAAATGAAATTGTTAATTTAGAAGAAATTTCTGGACAAAGCCAAGATCGTTTGCAGACAGGTATCAAAGAATTAGATCGCGTATTAGGTGGAGGTTTTGTTAAAGGTTCTTTAGTTTTAGTTGGCGGCGATCCAGGTATTGGTAAATCAACTTTACTTTTACAAGTTTTAGGCAAGTTAAATTATCAAAACGAGACATTATATATCTCTGGTGAAGAATCTCCTGCCCAAATAAAAATGCGAGCAGATCGTTTGGGCGAAAATACAAATACGGCCAGAATATTTACAGGAACTTCATTTACCGATATCGCTCAAGTTTTAAGCAAAGAAAAGCCTGATTTTGCCGTTATTGATTCGATACAAACTATTTATGATGAAGATTTGAGCTCAGCTCCTGGTACGGTTTCACAAATTCGTGAGACGACGGCAGGCTTATTGCGATTAGCAAAACGTCTAAACATTGCCATTGTTTTAGTTGGACATGTTACAAAAGAAGGGGGTATTGCAGGGCCTAGAATATTGGAACATATGGTAGATGCTGTTCTTTATTTCGAAGGCGAAAGATCTGGCCAATATCGTATTTTACGCTCAGTTAAAAATCGGTTTGGAACAACTGATGAAATTGGTATATTTGAGATGACACAAAGTGGTCTTCAATCCGTAAAAAATCCGGGTGAAGCTTTACTTATAGGTAGACCTTTAAATGTACCTGGTACAACCATAACCGCATGTCTCGAAGGGACAAGAGTCATTCTTTTAGAAATTCAAGCTTTACTCAATTTAACGGATTTTAATCAACCGATTCGCAATACACAAGGCATTGATCGACTCAGATTGATTATGTTATTAGCCATTTTGCAGAAATCTTGTCAAATAAAAACAGGCCTTTACGATGCTTATGTCAATGTGACTGGTGGAATGAAAATTAATGAAACGGCTGCAGATTTAGCTGTCGTCATGGCAATCGTATCTAGCATTCAAGAAAAACCAATTGATCCTAATCTAATTTTAATTGGTGAATTAGGACTCTCAGGCGAAATTCGCAATGTTCCCAATATTGAAAAACGTGTTTTAGAAGCCATTAGTTTGGGTTGGAGAAAATTTATTGTTCCTGCTAGTTCGCAACAAAATCTTAAAATTCTTGATATTCCTAAAGATTGCGAAATAATATATGCAGGACTTTTGCAAGAAGCTCTAGATATTATGTTTTTTTAGTCAGGCTTTAAAATTTGATTATTTCATGTAAATGAATAAAGAAAGAAAAGTTGATATTTATGAATAAAACAATTGCCCTTATCACTGCCGCAGGCAATGGTCAAAGGATGAATCATACAGAAAATAAATTATTCCTAAAGATAAAAGGGATGAGCATTATTCAACGTACGGTTCAAACTTTTTTGAAAATTAATTCAATTGAAAGGCTTTATCTTACAGTACAATCTCAAGAATTAAATAAAATGCAAGATGAATTAAAGAATCTTGATGGTTCAAATAAATTAAGATTTGTGATTGGTGGTCAAACAAGACAAGAATCCATTTTAAATGGATTAGAAAAAATTGCTCTGGATTTTAAAGAAGTAACAAAATCTGTAAAAAATGAAATGATTTGTTTGATTCATGATGGAGCTCGGCCTTTAATTGAGAAATCAACCATTCAACAATGCATTGAGGAAATAAAAACAAACCATTGTGGTATTGGTGTTGCCGTTCCAATTAATGATACGATTCATATGATAGATCAAAATCAAAATATTATTAATACTCCAGATAGAGCCAATCTTATTGCCATTCAAACACCACAAGGGGCTTTGTTTGAACAATTATTATTCGCACATCGCTTGGCCAAAGCAAACAACTTTCAAGCAACAGATGATATTTCTGTATTACGATATGCAGAAATTCCAGCTAAAATCTATTTTGGACATATTAATAATATTAAAATAACTCTACCTCAAGACCGTCTCATAGCTGAGCGAATTCTTGATACAATGAATAAATAATATGTTATAATATAGATTAACTAAAATGAAATATAGTAAATATTTACTATATGGGAGGATAATATGGCAAAAGTTTCACGTTTTGCAACAACTAGAATATCAGCTAGTCTCATTGCTGATTATAGAAAGAATGATGATGTACAAGATTCTTTTTATCTAGACGGCAGATTAGCCAAAAAACGAGAAGAAAACGGTGCTGATGTTACCAATATAGGTGAGGATCGAGGTTTCTTTTTTTCGATTTTTGCAAATAATTCTATAGATACTTCAGAAGGTTCAGCCACATCAACAGTTTTGAATAAAATGCTGGAAGCCGTTAAATTAGGAAATGATAAAATTGACGATGAAATTAATGATTTAGCGGATTGTGCAGTGGAAGTCGGTGGACGTGCTACCATTGCTAGAGAAGGTGTCAGACAATCTTATTTTGCGGGAATTATACTTAAAGAATCTGAAATTGCGGCTGTTACAAGAGGTGGAGCCTGTGCTTTTTTATATAGAAATAATGCACTTTTCCCTTTAACAACTTGTGATACTGATCTAGTTAATGCAGATTATCACGGTAATCCAGTTGAACATATGACAGATTTTGCTGCAGGTATTGCAGGTACGATTCGTTATTCTAATATTGCACAAGTTCAGACTCAAGACATTTTAATTATTTGTAATAAAGAAGTTTTTGATGCAATAGGTCAAAGAGATTTAATTAAAATACTCTATGAAAATGATGATATTGGTGAAGCAGCCAGTGAAATTATTGACAATGCCAGAGAAAATAATTCAAATGATTCATTGCAAATTCTTTTAGCTCACATAGATGATGTCATTCCAGCTGATCGAACTGGACGTTTAAATCTGGGTTTATTTCAGAATCAAAATGATCCTTTAACTCAAGAAACAACGAGATATCAACCAATCAGTTCAGCTAACCAAAATGACTATAATGAACATATATCTAAAACTAAAGATACTGATCATGATGCTGATGCTGCCTTTAAACCACAATATCCTTCTACCAGCTTTGAGGATGAACCAAAAGAAGAAATTATCAGCTCGAAAACAGAATCTGATTCCACAGATATGCCTTTCAAACAAGGCGAAAATGAAATCACGGAAAATGATAATCAAAGTTTTGAAAAAGCTTCAGATGATTTTAAGCATATTGATTTGTCGGATTTAGAAGATAAGAAAATAACTTCTGCCGACAATACAGAATTTAATCAAGTCGAAGATCTTGACGACATACCAATCTTTGAGCCTGTTGTGCCAACATCAAAACAAAATAGCGAAGCATTTGATGCTGGACATCATTATGCAGATGAGGATTTTGGTGATGTTGTTGATGAGAGTTTTCATGATCAAACAGATTGGCATAATGATGATAACGATTATGATGCATCTTATGATGAAGATGATGAATATGACGAAGATGAAGATTATTACGAAGATAATAAATCATCAAATGTAAAAAGAAATATTCTGTATGTTATCTTGATTTTAATTTGTTTAGTATGTATCTATGCATTAGTACGTATGTTCGTTTCTAAAGGAGATTCTAAGAAAGCAATTGAATCAGAAACAAATACAACAATTGCAGAAATAGTAAATACAACAGATGAATCTAATGTTCGTACACCAATTCAAAATACTACAGCAGATCCTAGTGGAAAGACGGATACCGAACCAACTGAGAGTTCAGATGGAGATAAAAATACAACAGATGGTTTACAAGTTGGTGATATTGGAACTGTTAATATTGAAGTCTTGAATATTCGTTCTGTAGCGAGTGCAGAAGGGGACTTGATGGGTCAATTAGCACAAGGTTCACAAGTTGAAATTATAGATACGGATACGGATGGTTGGTATGAAATACGAACAGATGATGGTATTCAAGGTTATGTTTCAGCTGAATATTTAGATTAATAGACCATTGATTAATCAAATTGATAGATTATAATTTAAAGCTGAGTTCTGTTAATTTTTTAAAGACTCAGCTTTTTTAAAATGATTATGATATTCATAATTTATAATATTTTTTCTAATTAAGGAGAACCCGTATGAAAGCAATGGGCTTAAATGAAATACGTACAAAATACTTGGAATTTTTTGAATCAAAACAGCATTTAATCATGCCTAGTTTTTCTCTAATCCCTAAAAATGATCCTTCTATTTTATTAATTAATGCTGGAATGACACCCTTAAAGCCTTATTTTACAGGTGCTGAGACTCCGCCTGCTAAAAGAGCAACCACTTGTCAAAAATGTGTCAGAACTCAAGATATAGAAAATGTTGGTTTAACAGCTAGACATGCTACTTTTTTTGAAATGCTAGGTAATTTTTCATTTGGTGATTATTTTAAAGAAGAAGCTATTACTTGGGCTTGGGAATTTTGTACAGAAGTTTTGAATATGCCTACTGAACGACTTTATGTCACTGTCTATTTAGATGATGATGAAGCCTATGATATTTGGCATAAAAAAATTGGCTTACCCGAAGAAAAGATTTTCCGTTTTGGAAAAGAAGATAATTTTTGGGAGCATGGAACCGGCCCTTGTGGACCTTGCTCAGAGATATTTTATGATCGTGGTGAAAAATATGGCTGTGGCAAAGAAGATTGCACCGTTGGCTGTGAATGTGATCGCTATATTGAATTTTGGAATTTAGTTTTTACACAATTTGAAAAAGATGAAGAAGGAAATTATCATCCTTTAAAACAAAAAAACATCGATACAGGCTGCGGTCTGGAAAGATTGGCTAGTATCATGCAAGATGTTGCTACTATATTTGAGGTAGATACCATTAAAGCTGTTATCGAAGCGGTTTGCCAAACGGCAAATGTGGAATATGGTAAAGATGCAGAAACGGATATTGCAATTCGAGTCATAACAGATCATATTCGAAGCACCGTATTTATGATTAGCGATGGTATAGAACCTTCAAATGAACGTCGTGGCTATGTTCTAAGACGATTGATTAGGCGTGCTTCACGCTATGGAAGAAAACTGGGTGTAGAGAATATCTTCTTGGCAGATTTAGCAAAAGTCGTCATTGAACAATCAAAAGAGGCTTATCCAGAGTTAGCAGAACGTTCAAATTCGATTATTCGTGTTATTGTGCAAGAAGAAAAAGCTTTTGCGAATACAATCAAACAAGGCTCACAAATTCTAGCAGATTATCTGACAGAGAGTAAAAAAACAAAATCTAAAGAATTGAGCGGGGAACAAGTTTTTAAATTACATGATACATATGGTTTTCCAGTAGATTTAACTCGTGAAATTGCAGCAGAACAAGATATAGCTATTGATTTAGATGGCTTTAATAAATTGATGCAAGAACAAAAAGCAAGAGCTAGGAAAGCAACCTTAGAGAATACAGATTCGGCTTGGGATGCCAATAGTCTGCCAGATACGATTGATCAAAGTCAGCCGACAAAATTCTTAGGATATGAACAATTAGAGGCAGAAAGTCAATTGCTTTATATTTTACAGAATACAGGTAATGGTTTAGAAATTGTTGAGTCAGCAGAAGCAGGAGAACCAGTTTTAATTATAAGCAATCAAACACCTTTTTATGCTGAATCAGGTGGTCAAGTTGGAGATCAAGGTTGGATTAAAAATGATTATAGTAAAGTCGAAATCCATACTGTAAGCAAAAACGGTTCGAATATTTATTTACATCAAGGCAAAGTTGTAGAAGGGACCATTCATAGCGGCGATCAAATGCATTTCATAGTTGATCATGAGCTTCGGATGGCAACTCAACGCAATCACACAGCGACACATGTTTTACATCAAGCACTTTATCAAGTCTTAGGCGATCATGTTGAACAAGCAGGCTCTTTAGTTGAACCAAATCGCTTACGCTTTGATTTTAAGCATTATCAACCAATCAATCGAAACGAGCTGGATCAAATTGAGAAGATTTGTAATGATGCTATCTTAGAAGATTTACCAGTTACAACTCAAATTATGGATTTGGAAGAAGCAAAAGAATCTGGTGCTCGAGCTCTATTTGGCGAAAAGTATTCAGATCGTGTTCGTGTTGTTTCAATTGGTAATTTCAGTAAAGAATTATGTGGTGGTACACATTTAAAATATAGTACTCAAATTGGTAGTTTGAGAATTTTGTCAGAAACAGGTATTGCAGCAGGAGTGCGCCGAATTGAAGCAGTAACAGGAACAGCAGCTTATGATTATGCTGTTAAAGAAAATAATATTTTATTGAATTTATCAGATCAATTAAAAACAAATCCAGATAAAATTTTAGATCGGATTGAACAATTACAAGATAAGCAAAAAGAATTAGAAAAAGAAATGTCTGCTTTCAAATCAAAGCAAGCTGCTAATATAGCTGATGAATTGCTGAAACAAGTCGAAACTATAGGTGAGATCAAAGTGACTTTTTCTAAATTACAAAATGCTGAATCAGATCAATTACGACAAACAGGCGATCAAATGCGTGATTATTTTCAAGATGAACCCTATATGATTGTCCTTGCTTCTGAAAATAAAAATAAAGTAATATGGCTGATTATGGCTAATAAAGAGGCCATAAATCATGGCGTACATGCTGGTAATTTAATTCGAGAAGCAGCTAAAATCACTGGCGGTGGTGGTGGTGGTCGTCCTGATATGGCACAAGCTGGCGGTAAAGATGCCCAAAAAATAGAACAAGCTTTTGCTTCAATCAGAGATAAAGTTAAAGAATTATAAAGAGGAAACATGGATAATTGTATTTTTTGTAAAATTGCTAAACATGAAATTGATTCAAATATCATTTATGAAAATGAAGACGTCATTGCTTTTCATGATTTGAATCCAGTTGCTAAAGTACATGTATTGATTGTACCAAAAACTCATTTCTCTAATATTTATGAATTAGGAAAATCCGATGAGAAAAGCAGAATATTATCGGCAGTTTCTGAAGCGATTACTAAAGTTGCAGAAATATGTGACACAGCAGACTGTTTTCGTGTTGTTGTTAACAATGGTGAAAAAGCTGGACAATCAGTTTTCCATTTACACTTTCACTTAATTGGTGGTCAAGAATTACCAAAAAATCTATTGTGATTAGAAAGATATGGTATTGAAAATGGAAGATTATAATATTTACAATTGGTATGTTTTCGGTGACTCCATTAGTAAAGGTATTGTCTATGATGAAGTGAAAAATAAATATGAAATAACCGATGATAATTTCGTTAATATTTTAGCAAATCGATATGACGCCGAGGTTCAAAATTTTTCTGTTTTTGGCGCAACCATTAATAAAGGACTAAATGTTTTTTCGCGAAATCAGAAAAAATTAGAAAAAAATGGAATTGCTATTTTAGATTTTGGTGGAAATGATTGTGATTTTACTTGGTCAGAAGTTGCAAAAACGCCAAATATAGAACATTTACCCAACACTCCACCTGCAGAATTTAAGAAAAAATACATAGAATTAATTAATAAATTAAAAAAATTAAGCTTGCAACCAGTTCTTCTAAATTTACCTCCATTAGATCCTAAACGTTATTTTGATACGTTTAGTAAAAACCTGAACAAAGAAAACTTGCTTGCTTTTTTAGGAGGTTCTGTGAAACGGATTTATCAATGGCATGAAAGCTATAGTAATGATATTGCTGAAATAGCGATTGAAACACAATCAATTTTTATTAATTGTCGAGATGCTATATTACAAAAATTACATCCAGAGGATTATCTTTGCTTTGACGGAATTCATCCCAATAATGAAGGGTATAGTCTGATTGCGGATATGATTTATGATAAAACAAAAATTTATTTTG
>DIRM01000015.1:0-2264 GCA_002427545.1 Mageeibacillus sp. UBA5436
CTTTGAACGTCGTTTAAATCCTGCACCGCTACCCTGATTGGTCTGCCATTCGCTTCATGGAGGTAGCGTCATGAACTTAAATCTGATCAATAAACAACAACGCCGTCAGGTATGGGCTGACATGGTTATGCGCTGTCGCAACAGCGGATTGACCATCACCGACTGGTGCCAAGCAGAAGGCATTAATCTGACCACGTATCACTATCGACAACGTCAGGTTATGGATCTCGTCTCGGAGCAAGGCTCCAGGCCAGCTACAGAATTTGTACAGTTACCCTTAGCGGCAAGCGATCAGCCGGTGGTGACGAGTTGCATTACCATCCACATGGGGAAAGTGAGCATCGCCGTGGAAGCCGGTGTCGATGCCACCACTTTGGCAACCGTTCTAGCGAGCATCGATCGCCTATGTTGACGTCCTTTCCGGCACACATCCCGGTCTATCTTGCCTGTGGTTATACAGACCTGCGTAAAGGCATCGACAGTCTGGCCTATTTGGTTCAGCATGAGTTTCAACTGGACCCTTTCAGTCCCGCACTTTTTTTATTCTGTGGTCGAAGAGCCGATCGCTTCAAAGCGCTGTACTGGGATGAGAATGGTTTTCTCTTGTTATACAAGCGGTTTGAGTCGGGTGCCTTACAATGGCCTCGAACCAAGGAGCAAGTGATGCAACTAACGCGCCAGCAATATCGCTGGTTACTCGAAGGCTTACAGGTCGACCAAGCGAAGGCTATTCCACCAATCCGCTCGATTGAACTCAGCTAAATTCCGTCTATTAAATATCGCTCAAACGCCTTGATTTCAGCACTTACAGGCGTTTTTGTGGTATAATACAAGCATGAAGAAAATCACGATTTCGCAAGCTGAATACGATGAGCTCTTGGCTCAAAAACAGGCGTCTCTGCTCCAACAGAAGCAGATTAAAGAGATGCAAACCCAGCTGGACTGGTTGCTTGAGCAACTCCGCTTGTCCAAGCATAAGCAATATGGTCGCAGTAGTGAACAGGATCGTGATTTCAACCAACTGAGTTTCTTTGACGAAGCAGAAGCATATGCCGATCCCGGCGAAGCGGAACCCAGTATCCAAACCATTAAAGCCCATACGCGAAAACGAAAGACAGGTTTCAAGGAACAGCTACCGGACGATTGTCCGGTGGAGGTGATTGACTATACGTTGGACGATCCACATTGCCCGACGTGTGCATCTGCTTACGAAACGATCGGCATGGACGTGCGAGAAACCATCAAAATAGTTCCTGCAACGGTGTCGATCGTGCGCGAGCAAGCGCATCGCTATGTCTGTCGTTGCTGCGAAGCACAAACGGATGCAGCTACGATTGTCGAAGCACCGATGCCGCCGGCACTCTTAGCACGCAGCATCGCTTCGGCCGAGACGGTTGCCCACGTCATGACCCAAAAGTTCCAGTTGCATCTGCCCCTGTACCGCCAGGCACAGGATTGGGTTTCTCGGGGGATCCCGATTTCCCGCCAGACCATGTCGAATTGGCTGCTCGCCTGCAGTCAGCGCTACATCAAACCCTTGATCGATGTGATGCACAAACGGCTCTGCCAAACAACTGTGCTGCACGCCGATGAGACCACCATCCAAGTCCTACGAGAACCCGAGAAAGATGCCGCCCAAAAGAGTTATATGTGGTTGTACCGGACCGGCATCCACGAACCGGCCCCGCTCGTGATCTATGACTACCAACCGGATCGCCGACAGAAACGACCGGAAACATTTCTCCGTGATTTTAATGGTTACCTACATGTCGATGGCTATGTGGGTTATAAGGCCTTGCCAGATGGGATTACGCTGGTAGGGTGCTGGGCTCATGCCCGTCGCAAGTTTGAAGAAGCGTGTCGTGTGCAGCCCTCCAAGCATCGAAAAACATCGCTGGCCTACGAAGGTCAGCGCCGTTGTGATGCCCTTTTCGGCCTGGAAGGCAATGCGAAAGACTTGGATGACCAGGCACGTTACCAGCTACGCCAAACGAAGGCGAAACCGTTGGTGGATGCTTTCTTTAGCTGGTTGAAGTCACTGGATGCGGTCGGGAAAACCCTCTTTGGTCAGGCGGTCACATATTGCCTCAATCAGGAACAAGCGCTTCGTCGGTATCTGGACGATGGGCGGTTGGAGATATCCAACAATTTGGCGGAACGTTCCATAAAACCATTTGTTATCGGCCGAAAGAACTTCTTGTTTGCCAACACGCCGAAGGGGGCTGATGCAAGTGCTTGGATTTTCAGCTTAGTAGAAACGGCTA
>DIRM01000015.1:2585-5563 GCA_002427545.1 Mageeibacillus sp. UBA5436
AAAAAGCAGTCAATCCTAAGACTAACTGCTTTTTGTGTAAATATTTTTTGTTAGCACTAGAGAAAAATTCTCCAGTTGAATAATAGAAATTCTCCTAAAACTGCAAGAGTTAAATATACAATAGGTTCTAGTTTAGAAAGAGAAATAGATTTATGGTTAATATTTTTAAATAACCTTTTTGTCAATTTCCAAATAAAATATCCAATAACTGCCCCTAGCGTATTCATCATTAAATCATCAATATCTGTATTTCTCCGATTGAATAACTGGCAAAGTTCAATGGATAATGAAAAACCGAAGCCTATCATAAAAATTTTCAAAGGATTTCTGTATCGTTTCCAAATTAAAGGAATTAAAAAGCCCAGAGGTAAAAACATTATAATATTTAAAACATAAGTCATTATCCCCTCAGACTGAAACGGTAATAAATTGATTTCCTCTAATCTTATAATCGTATCATAATGTCCAATATCCCAAATACTACCTATACCTGCAACAGAGAACGTCAAGTAGATATATAACAGAAAAATATATACCCATACAAAATGAATTGCTTTGTTTTCTTGTTTTTTGTTTTGATGCTTGCAAATGATAAGCTGGTATAAGGAACAAGGAACTATAATACATAGCAAAGCATAAATTGTAGATAACATAGTAATCGTCCTTTCACAGTAATTTCAAATAAAATGATACAGTAAAAATCTTAAAAAGCACGAAAGAATGTATTTTGTTTTTATGAAAGATTTTATGTTATCATATCATTTTTTGCTCTGCAATTAAAGATAATTTCAATATTTTATGCACCGATAATCTTATTGAACAGCTCTAACAGTACATCTTTCACACCGCCAGCATTGAATACCAAGCCGACAGCAATTAAGGCAACTACCAAGAAGCCGATAAGTTTGGAAAACTCACGCTTGAAACCTAAGTAGATACCGATAACCACGATCGACATAAGCACCAAGCTCTGTGCATTTGATAAAAACCATTGATACAAATTTTGTCCGAAATTCATTTAATTGTCCTCGCTTTCTTTTAATTGTTTCATTTCATAGTCAGCTTCTTTGCCGACATTCAAAATACACATCAAGACTACGCCGATACCCATTCCCATAGATACCAGCAGGAAGTCTTTTAATAATACCCACATTTTTTATCACTCCTAACTTTCCACCAAATCTTTTGCAGGGGTCGTCTGCTGTTTGATTATCATTTCATGCTTTTCTGTGAGCTTTGCCTGCTGTTCGATTGTTTCCATGTAGTCTGTACCGTTTCCTTTATCAATCTTTTTCAGCATTTTCAAGGTCGGTGCTACCTGCCGTTGTACCCACCGCAATGTACGGTCTAAGGTGTAAGGCTCTGGCTTTGTCGTCAGCTTCAAGCTCTGTCTGTTATCGCCGATAAACCAAGCCCAGCGGTCATTGAGTTTCCAGTCATTTTTTCGCTTGTCTGGTTCTTCATCAACAAACCTCACATACTGGTTGATGATAGAAAAGGCAGTCTGCTCTGCGTCATAATACGTCAGCAAATCTCGTACTGCATAATAGGCACGTTCATTTCTAAGCCGTATCTCAAAACGATTGATAATGTCGGCTTCTTCAAGCGGTGTCCCTAACTTGACGTACTGCTCATAGTCCTTTTCATAGATACAGAAATACACATCTGATTTCAGAGAACCAAGATAAAGGGTACGTCCCATATATTCTCTGTCGTCCTCTCTGTGCTTGATAAGCTCGCCCGACTGGTAAAACTTATAACTTCTGGACTTTCCGATATATTCCCGTTTCCTGCATTTCTCCGCAAGCTCTGGTATATCCAAAATGCCCGTATGGTCGTTGATAGCAAGGTCGATACGCTTCATCACGCCACCATCTACGAGTGCGTCCATGAGAAAGTCATACCAGCTTCTTTGCTGTGCCAGCAGGTAACTTTCAAACTGTCGGCAACCACGCCCTTTTAACTCTAAAAGGACACCTTTTTCTTCGTCAGCCGACGTATAGATAAAGATGTCCCCAAGAGAATAATGCTCCGTATAGCTGTAATGTCCGTAATCTTCATGGAGCATATAATTGATATTCAGTTTTAATATATCTTTGATAATGTGCTGTATATCCAGCGTAGGAAAACGAATTTTCACATAATCAAACAGCATGGTAAGCGGTGCTTCTGGATTGAACCTTGCCAGTTCTTTATGCAGAGTTTCCAGAAGCTCCTTTGACGGCTTCGCACTAAGAGATTGTGCAGTTCGCCTTTGACTTGTTTCTGGTTGCGTTCGGAGTTTTCATGTGGGAATCTTACGTGGATCACTTGTTTTTTATGATATTGAGGATATAGTCAAATATTTCACGTTTTTCGTCCTTGCCTAATCCAGCAATCGTGCCTTCTTTCGTTATTATTTCTGCGATTTCATTTTTGGCTTTATCTTTCATCGCATTTTTTAATTTCCCCATACTCTTCATATCAAGCATCATAATGTGCTGTTTAATTTCTTTATCTGTTAGTGTTTTTTCTTTTTTTGCTTCGGCTTTAACTGGAAAAACATTTCGTGAGTAGATATACAAAGTGTCACGTACTGGGATTTTTACCATCGCTGTTTTGGCTATTTCTGCAAGACTGGTTTTCGTTTTTTTATACAAAAGCGAGTAGGGCACTAGCTTGCTCTTAATTGGGTATGATCGCTGCCTGATTACGACTACTTGACCATAAGGCATCCTCGTCAGTTCATCCGCTGTCATCAGCTTCTTACAAACCATCTTGTCAACTCGCCATTATTTTGCCAACTATCTTATCAACTCACCTAGTCATCAGTGGTATTTTCTGATGGCTTTTTAATTTCTTCAATCTTGGATAACTTCCCTCAAAGCAAAAAACCGTGATTATCCTTCCGGCTTAGAACCAGACCTCAAACCACGGAAAGCCTTTATTTACTTATCTTATTACACTCTTACTTATCTACCCTTGACATCAATACTACC
>DIRM01000015.1:5713-30057 GCA_002427545.1 Mageeibacillus sp. UBA5436
CAATAAACATACCGTCTCAACGTGCATTGTCCAAGGGAAAAGGTCTAAGGGTTGAATCGTTTTGACTTGCCACTTTGAGGACAACATTTCTATATCTCGCGCTAATGTTGCGGGATTACAGGAAACATAAATGAGATTTTGTGCTTCAATTTTATTTAACGTTTCAATTAATTTTGAAGCTAAGCCTTTTCTTGGTGGATCCACAACAATAAAATCTTGTTTTTTGATGACTTGTTTTAACAACCAATCTTCAGTTTTACCTTGCTCAAATTCAAATGATTTTACCTGATTCAGTGCTGCATTTTCTTTGGCATTTTGAATGGCGTCAGCAGAAATTTCAACACCTTTGATTTGTTCAAAATATTCTGATAACAGAATGCCAATTACACCCGTACCGCAATACAAATCATAGACGGTACCTAATTTATCTTTATTGTTTTCCAATTTGTTAACATCCGCCAAGACAGCCTGAATGAGTCTTTCTGCCTGCGATGTATTCACCTGAAAAAATGATTGCGGATATATTTGAAATTGTTTACCTAAGATTTTTTCAATAAAATAGGGTTTTCCCCATAGATGAATTTGTTGTTTATTTTGCTCAATTAAATAAAAACTCATCACTTTTTGTTGATCCAAGTTTTGATTAATGGCATCCGCTAATTCGGCAATCTCATTTTTTAATTTTTCCATGTCCTTTTGCAATTCAGATGGAATGGAGTCAAAATGAAAAGCAATTAATAATTGTCCCGTATGTACACCTAGCCGAATAATCAATTCTTTAAAATGACATTTGAAAACCTTAACATATTTTGTCGTGTCCAGATACATTTCAATTTTTTGCCAAATAAGCGTTTCTACTTTTGGGGCAATATAACAACTTTCATGTTCAACTATTTCATGGGATTGTTCTGCATAAAATCCTTTTATAAACTTTTGTTGTTTTTCATCATAGGAAATTTTTAATTGAATATGATTACGATAATGCCAAGGGTCCTCTGCTTTAATAATTTTCTCGCATGAAATATCTGCTAAATTAAGTTTGGCAATGCGTTCAAGCTGATCATAAACTTGTTTTTCTTTGATATCTGCTAAAGTATCATATGGTATTTGTTGAATTTGACAGCCTCCACAACCAGGCTTTTCTAGACTTAATGAATCATTAAAATAAGGACAAAGTGGCTTAATTCTATCCACAGATTGCTCTACAAATTCTATATTCTCTGCCTGCCAAATATTTTTTTTATATGGTATAAGGTCAGCTTTAATCCTATCACCTGGTACAGCATGCCGAATAAACGCTACTTTACCATCTTTAGTTTTTGCTATACCTTGGCCTTGGCTTGTTAAATCAATTATCTTCAAAATCTCTTTATTCATGATTCCTCTATCTATTATTACGCCTATATCTTGGAGCGATAAACAAGATTAAATGCTATACTCAATACAGTTTAACAAGAAAAAACAAGATTTTGAATAATGAAAAAAGGTGAATATTGTATGGAAAAATTTTCTTATGCTTTTTATCAAGAAAGTGCCAATTATATACTGAAGCAAATAAAGGTTAAACCCAAAATTGCGATTATTTTAGGTTCTGCTTTAGGTTCAATCACGGATATGGTTGAGGACAAAATTGTTATTCCTTATCAGGATGTTCCGCATCTTTTACAATCGACCGCTCCTTCACACAAGGGAGAATTCATCTTTGGTCAACTCGCCAATCAACCAGTTATGCTTTTGTCTGGGCGTTTTCACCATTATGAAGGCTATAGTTATGAAGAGTTAGCACAACCTGTTCGCATCATGAAATTATTGAATGTCGAAACTTTAATTGTGACCAATGCCGCTGGCGCGGTAAATCTCGATTATCAAGTTGGCGATATCATGTTAATTAATGATCATATCAAATTAAATGGCGATAGCCCTATGCGTGGCCCTAATCTAGAAGAGTTTGGTCCTCGTTTCTTTGATTGTACACATATTTACTCGCCTAAATTATTAAAATTAGCAGAAGAAAAAGCAGCTTTATTAGATTACTCAGGTTTTGTTCATTCAGGTGTTTATTATTTTTGTCCAGGACCAAATTTTGAAACACCAGCAGAAATTAAGGCTATTCGAATTTTAGGTGGCGATGCTGTTGGCATGTCTACTGTCACAGAAACTTTAACCGCCGCTCATTGCGGGATTCAGGTACTGGGAATATCGATGATTACTAATATGGCAGCAGGAATTAATGAAAGCTCACAATCGGGCATTGAAGTAATAGATGTTGGTAATAAAGCCGCTGGTAAAATTGCAAATCTTATTTTAGAAGTTATAAAGACTTTGTAACTTTTATTATTTTATTTTTCTTTTTTAAAAATAATGGCGCTATCTTTTTGATAACGCCATCTTATTTCTCGTTTAATTTTCGATTAAATAATTATTATTTAAATTCTTCAAGATAGCCATGAGGATTATTTTTATGCCATTGCCAAGCCGTCGAAATGATTGTTTTAAGATCAGCATATTGTGGTTGCCAATTTAAAACCTTTCGAGCTTTATCTGAAGAAGCTACTAGCTGAGCAGGATCTCCAGCTCTTCTAGCAACCATTTTTTCAGGAATATCAAAATCAGTAACTTCACGGCAAACATCAATAACTTCACGCACTGAAAACCCAATGCCATTTCCTAAATTAAAGACATCACTTTTGCCACCTGCTAAAAGATAATCCATAGCTAAAATATGAGCAGAGGCTAAGTCCATAACATGAATATAATCCCTAATACAAGTACCATCAGGTGTAGGATAATCATCTCCAAAAACTGAAATATAATCTCTTTGCTCATTTGCAACTTGCAAAATCAAAGGAATCAAATGTGATTCTGGTTGATGTGATTCACCAATGACACCTGTTGGATGGGCACCTGCGGCATTAAAATAACGTAAAGCAACATAGTTTAAACCATAAGCTTGATTACACCATTTCATCATTTTTTCCATTGCTAATTTGGTATCACCATAACAATTAGCTGGCAAGGTAGGATCACTTTCCAAAATAGGAATGCTTTGAGGCTCACCATACGTTGCAGCCGTAGAAGAAAAAACAATATTCTTTACATCATGTTCAATCATGCTCTTTAATAAAATAGCCGTACCATTAACATTATTATCATAATATTTTAGAGGATCTTGCATGGATTCCCCAACTTGTGAATAGGCAGCAAAATGAATAACACCTTCAATTTTTTCTTTTTCAAAGATTTTATCTAATGCCTTTTTATCTCGAATATCTTCACGATAAAATTTAACTTCATGAGGAATAGACTGAGCAAATCCTGTTTCTAAGTTATCGATAATGATCACATCACGTTTGGCTTCAACTAAAGCACGAACCGTATGCGATCCAATATAACCAGCACCACCTAAAACTAAAATTGCCATATCATTAATGCTTCCTATTTCTTTTGAACATATTTCAAACTATCAAGTGTAACTGCCGATATGATAATGATACCTTGTAAAACAAATTGGAGATTCGTATCAATACCAAGTACTGTCAATGAATAGGTTAAAGCAGTAAATATTAAAACACCGACTACAACACCAGAAATTTTACCAATACCACCGGTAAAAGAAATACCACCAACAACACAAGCAGCAATTGCGTCCATGTCCCAGCCTTGACCATAAGCCGCTGAGCCAGAACCAACCATTCGCATACATTCTAACCATGAACCAAATCCATATAAAACACCAGCAAGTATAAAGGCTCCCATGGTCACTGCAAACACGGATATACCTGATACTGCTGCTGCCTCAGAATTGCCACCAACCGCATAAAGATATTTACCAAAACGTGTCTTGTTCCAGACAAAGGAAATGATTATTACGGCCGCAACCGCCCAAAGAATGATGGTTGGGAAACGATTAATCTTGGGAATAAACATTTCGGGTATGGCTTGTTCAATACCACCAAATGAAACACCTTTTGTCGCATATGTGTTCAATCCAAAAATGATTAACATATTGGACATTGTGGAAATAAAAGGATGGATCTTAAACTTCGCCGTAAAGAATCCTGCAATGGAAGTAAAAAATGCAGAGAGGATGATCCCGACAAGCAATGCCAAAAAGGCTCTACCAACCAATGGCAAGTTTGTAAAATCAAAAATATGGCCAAATACGCCACCCGTATTAATACCACGATGCATAATAACGGTTGAAGCAACCATGCCCATACCAACGATACGTCCTATCGAAAGGTCGGTACCTGTTAAAAGAATCAGTCCAGCAACACCTAATGCTAAGAAAATACGTGGAGAAGCCTGTTGTAAAATATTAAGAATATTATTCCAAGTTAATAAAGGCGTATTTTTAAGCGCTGGTGCAAGAATACTCAAAGCGATAAAAATTAAAATGATAACGATATAAAGTCCATTTTTAAGCAAGAAATCTTTTGTATTAAAAGAATAGCGATATAATTCCCATTTTTGTTTTTGAGATTGCGAAAAAGTGAATTTTGACATACGCAACAAGTCAATCATATGATACTTTGTCACAAAAGCTTCATGACGATGATCCTTAATGCCTTGAAGTTCTGATTTGTGCATCAATTTAGCATCAAAAAGACGATTTTTATAAACATAATTTTCATCTTTGATTTCTTGCGTTTTTTGATCAGTATTTTCTATCTCTATTTCTTTTAAATTTTCTTCATGCTCTTTTTCTAATTCTACTAAATGAGCTTCATACCGTTTGACAGCTTCTGCTTTTTCTATTTCCAAACTAGCAAGAACTGGTTCATAATAATCGGACTCATAATGTGCGTCCAGGTAATCTTCAGCTTGTTTAATTAAATTAGAAATTTCATCTTTATTTTGCGCTTCTATCACTAAAGCTTTTTCTAATTCTTTTTTATCTGAGGCGATTTTTTCCTCTTTTTCTGCTTTAGTATTATTTTTATCTTCTTTTACTTGCTGCATATGGCGACGCAAAGCTAATACCTGATTTGCACCGTCTTTACGTAATGCATCAATCTTGTTTTGAATGCCATCTACATAGTCAGTAATAGGCTGAAGCAATTGCTGTTCATCTTCAGTACTGAGAATTTTATTCGGCATTTCATTTTGCATTTGTTCTGACATACTCTCTCTCCTCTTATAGATATTTTGCACTCAGACGCAAAAGTTCTTCCTGATTTGTTTCATTTGTATTCACGATGCCGGATAGAAAACCATTTGACATAACGGCAATACGATTTGTAATGCCTAAAATTTCTGGCATTTCTGAAGAGACTAATATAATCGTTTTGCCTTCTTTTGCCATATTAATGATCAATTCATAAATTTCATATTTTGCACCAACGTCAATACCACGCGTTGGCTCATCCATCATAAAAATCATTGGTTCTCGTTCTAACCATTTACTGAATACAACTTTTTGTTGATTTCCTCCAGAAAGACTCGAAATCAATTCTTCTGGACCCATCGTTTTGATTCGCATCAAATTAATTTGTTGTACGGTTGCTTTTTGCATCTTAGATTTGGATAAGGCTGGTCCTTGCATATATTGTGAAAGATTCGCAATTGTTGTATTAAATGTAAGATCACCTTTAAGGAACAAACCATTTGATTTGCGTTCCTCAGTAATCATGGCAAATCCGTGCTGCATCGCCTCTAATGGGCCTGTAAAATTCATGAGTTTACCATCATAATAAACCCGTCCAGCCGCTCTCGTTCGAACACCAAATAAAGTCTCTAACAATTCAGTACGTCCAGCACCAACGAGTCCATAAAATCCAAATATTTCCCCTTCACGCACATCAAAAGAAACATCTTTCAAATAAGGTGCATATTTCGTTGAAAGATGTTTTACAGAAAGGATGATATCACCAGGTTCATTATCAACTGGTGGAAAACGATTATCCAAAGATCGGCCAACCATTGCCGAAATTAATTCATTCATATTGGTTGATACTGTATCTTTGACCGTTACCATATTACCATCACGCAAT
Source organism: Mageeibacillus sp. UBA5436 (assembly GCA_002427545.1). Taxonomy (GTDB): domain Bacteria; phylum Bacillota; class Clostridia; order Saccharofermentanales; family DTU023; genus UBA5436. Next base: position 11,707 of record DIRM01000015.1, read on the forward strand.
ACCGAAACCTGATCACAAATTTCAAATATTTCATCCATTTTATGTGATATATAGATTAAAGAAATACCTTGTTCTTTTAATTTACGCATCATTTTAAAAAGTTTTTCGACTTCTGGCTGGGTTAAAGACGAGGTTGGCTCGTCCAAGACGATAATCTTAGAATGATAGGAAATTGCTTTTGCAATCTCACACATTTGGCGCACAGAAACAGACATTTTACGCATTGGTTGGGTTAGATTCACCGTCAATCCCAAGCTGCGAAAAAGCTCTGCCGCTTCTTTTTTCATTCGCGTTTCGTCTATGCACCCAGAAGAACTTAAGGGATAACGTCCCAAAAAAAGATTGTCCACAACACTCAAATCAAGACATTGATTTAATTCTTGATGTACCATGGCAATCCCATTTTCTAAAGCATCCTTTGGTCCGGTAAAAGCAACTTCCTTTCCATCTAAGTAAATATTACCTTCATCTTTTTGATAAATACCAAAAAGACATTTCATCATGGTCGACTTCCCTGCACCATTTTCGCCCATCAGTCCCATTATGCTGCCTTCCTTCACGTCTAAATTAACGCGATTCAGAACAACATTGCGCCCAAACGCCTTCGACATATTGCGAATCGAGAGGATGACATTCTCTTGTTTTTCACTCATCGTCAATACTCCTGATTTCAAAAAATGGTTATCAGGAAGCAAAACGCTTCCTGATAACCTGACGATTGATCAAGCTTTAGCCTTTAGCCACTTGATCGTACGCTATTAATTTAATTATTGAGATAACAATGAAGTATAGGAACTTGCATTATCTGTCTTAACCATGTTAATCGCATAAGCATCATATTGATCAGGATTGCCCAAACGATTTGTAATATTGGACTCTGTCTGACCATCGCCACCGATATACTCTACATTAAGATTGAGTAAATCATCATAATTCTCAAGTAATGGTTGATAGGTTGCGCTTAGGAAGTTATCCGAAGAATTATAAATATTTAACCAAATATTTTTGTTTGGATGACTTGCTTCGTCTAATTGATTACCAACTGGAGCATAAACAGCTGTAGAATCCATAAAGTCTTCATAATTATCAGCGGTTACTGATAAGTTTAATGCATAGAAAGAACGCTCTTCTTCTACATAAACATAGTCATCATCTGTCAATACATTACCAGCATCATCTTCAACGCTAATACCTGTATTTACATCAACGCCATCTAATAAGTTACGTAATACACGTAATGTTAAATAAGCTTGAACGTCAGCATGTTGGCTAATTGTGCCACCAAAACCTTCAGCAATAGCTGCAACAGCATCACTGTTTGCATCATAACCAAATGTTGGAACGCCATTTTCTTTAGACCAGTTATTAAACATGGCCATACCCATACCATCATTGTTGGATACAACGATATCAATTTGATCGCCTAAACTAGCAGACCATGTACCAATGGTATTACCAGCTGTAGGAGCATCCCATGTTGCACCAGCCGTATTTTTCATTTCTTGTGAAGCTAATTCACGAACTACATAAGTTTTGCCATCAACGGTTAATTCGCCGTCTTTAACTACGTCAGAAGTTCCGTCTGCATTACTACCAACTGGGTCAGAAATAATAGCACCGTCTTTTTCAACAGCAGTTTGTAAAGCTTTACGTGCGCCTCTGGTACGTGCGATAGAGTCATTATGACCAATATCACCAATAGCTAAAACATAACCAATAACGCCATCACCATTGCGGTCAATTTCATCGGCATGTTTGTTGATATAATCAACAATCATCTCACCTTGTAATTCAGCACCTTGATTAGCATCAAATCCAACATAATATGTTTTGTCATTGAAATTAAGAGCTTCCATATCAAGATCGCCTGTTGAGCTGTTGGAAGGTTGACGATTATACCAAACTAATGGTTTGTCCGCATTAGCTAAGTCACCAGTTTCTGCAGGTGCTTCGGTTTCTTCAGCTTCTGGAGAAGCTTCGGTTTTTTCAGCTACATCTTCTTTAGTTTCTACTACAGCTTCTGTTTCTTTTTTTGTTTCTTCTGCAGTTGACCCACCGCCACAACCTGCCATGAGTATAATTACCATAGCAAATGCTGTGACAAGACTTAAGATTTTTTTCATTCTTTCCTCCTTATTTATGCTTTCGGCATAAAATTGTATGTTTTTAACATCATTATATTTTAAGATGTTAGAAACGTTTTATATATCTACTGGAATTTTCCCAGATAGAAACAGTTTTATGGTCTGTATACGCTTTTCACAAATCCTTCAGACTTACCCTTTAGATTGAAAAACATAACCACCTATATTACGAATTTGAACAATATGACAGGTATTATCACCTAATATTTTTTCAATTTTAATTTTAAAATCATCAAGTTTATTTAAAGGAACAAAAGCTTGTATCGTACCGGCAAACCCTCCGCCTTGCACACGATATGCGCCCTCTCCTTCAAGAAAAGCACCTGCTAATGCTAAAGCTACAGCCATTTCTTGATGCTTAATTGAACCAGACACAGAAATATTTTGTAATTGCGTCCACGATGAATTTCCTGAATTTTGTATTTCTTTTAAGAAATCAGAAAAATCACCTGATTTAAATTCTTCTACAGCTTTTAAGACTCGATTATTTTCTTGATAATAATGGATGACTCTTAATACCGCCCGATCTCCTACTTTTTTTCTAACTTTTGCTAAATTATTAAAAAAATCTGATTCAGGCACTTGGCTTAAAATATCTTGTTCAAAATAATTAGCAACTGCTTGCATATCAGTTGTAATCGATGCGTATTCATCTGTTAAATTAGCATGATCCGCACCAGAATCTATAATACAAAGAGCATATTTTTCTTTTTGTAAATTCAAATCAAAAGCTTCTATTTTAATATTTTCCGGATCATAAAAATTGATATGAACGGCTGAGCCCACAGCTGAAGCCATTTGATCCATCAAACCAGATGGTTTACCAAAAAATTCATTTTCTGCATATTGCCCCATTTTAGCCCAGGTCACAGAATTTTCAATATCATCCGCCCAAAAGTGATTGAGAATAACTGCAATCAATACTTCAATTGCCGCTGAGGAAGAAAGCCCTGATCCAGGTAGAACATTCGATTGACAATAGATATTTAAACCTCTAGGCTTATAACCTTTTTGGGCAAAACTGGCTGCAACACCTCTTAATAAAGCTGCTGTCGTCTCTTTTTCTTCATTTTGTGGTTCCATCAAATCCAAACTAATCTCAATACGATCCCAACCCTCAGATTGAAAACAAATGGTATTTTGATTATTAGGATTTGCACAAGCCCAAATATCCATATTAACGGCTGCGGCTATCACATTACCACCTTGATGATCTGTATGATTGCCTAATAATTCAGCCCGTCCAGGTGATGAAAAGAATGCCACTTCTGTATTTTCATCGGCAAAAAAAGAAGACATAAAATGATCTAATATATTATAAAATCGATCATATATATCTTTTGATATTATTTCATTATTTGAAAGCATTAAAAGCTTTTGAATCTGAGAATCAAGCTCATGCTCTTTTAATTGGCTTTTCCAATTTTTTATAGTTTGCATAAAATCCTCTAATTATTCCTACAAAGCACCGTAATAAACATATTCTTTCGATAATATGTTCAATTCATGTCTAAATGCTTAAATATATTTTAACAAATTGTTCATATTTGTCCAGTACGTGAAACATTAATAATCTTTTTCTTTTTTGATAATACATAAAATTTATATTGGAACAAAATTATTGACTTAAAAATTTATTCAAACAAGCCACTATTCAATACTGAAATCTGATTTTTAGCTGTAAAAAGTAATTTCCCTTCTTCTGTATTTTCAGAAAAAAGTCCATTTAAATCATTAAATTTATTTTTATATTGAAGAACCGTTAATCCATTTTTAATAGACTCATTTAGTTTTGAAAGGTCTGCCGTTTTTTCTTGAGATTGATTTAAATATTCAGAAAATAAAGCGATACTTGCTACATCAGAATTATTTGAAAGGCTTTGTAAGGAAACATTATGATATTTTTCATTCAAAAAGCTGGTTTGTAGAATTTGTCTTTTATAAAATCCACTCAATTCTGGGTTTTGTAATTTTTCTGGAGATTGATATAGGATTTTAACATTTTCCCAAGTTAAAGCACTAAAAGCTTGTTCGCCACTAGAAATGTAATAATCTAAATCGGATGAAATTCCAATGGGATAAAAAAACACATTCTCAGAATCACTTATGGCTTGTGTAAATATTTCAGACCATTGATCATACGGTGCTTGCCAGTTTTCATCTAAAAGTGCAAAGGATTCTAAAACATATAAATTGACATCTGATAATTGAATAAATTCTTCTTCCATATATGGATCTATTAAATCTAAATTTTCAGTTGGTTTGCTTGAAGACGAGGTTTCAGGATAAAGAATTCTCTCTACTTTCATAGTAGTATTGGCTGGTAATGTACTCTTGGTAAATACAGGTAATAATTTATCTTTAATTTGATTGATTTGTCCTAATGTATCTTGTGAAGGTTCTTGATTATAAGACAATAATAAAACCTCAGCATATTTTAAATCATATGGCCAGGTGGTCTTCGTTGTCTCAAGGGCTTTACCATTTTGATCAACCGAAACAACCCAAGAATCTTCAAAACGATAAATCTTTTCAATCATCTTCTGCCAATCTGAGAAGTCTTTTTTTTGTTCCGTTAAAACAAGATATTTTCCCCAAAGCAATTGATCATCTAATAAAAAATCATAATTTCCCGTTTTATTTTCTTGCTTGTCTAATTCAATAGAGGTGATGATACCTTCATACTTACTATCATCTTTTTCATCTAAAAAAGGCTTTATAAAATTATTCTTAAATGTCGTTTCTAATGTTTTATCCTTTTCACTTAAACGATCGGCCAAACTATTCTGATCGCGCAAGTTAAGTTTTTTATTATCTAAAGCTTGCATTTGATGAGATTTCTTTAAATATCCTGGAAAAACAAATAATAAGATTAGAACAATTATGATCAATAATATCGGTAAAACAATTTTTAAGTTCTTTTTTAATTTATTAGATTGCATATTTTGCCTCATAAAATTTCTTAATATGCTAATATCTTAAAAGAAAAGATGCAAATATAAAAGTATTAAGTAAAAAGGAAAAAACATATGGGAGTTTATGGCATTGTTGCAGAATACAATCCTTTTCATAATGGTCATCAATATCAAATAGAGCAAATTAAAAGCCGAGATCCAAAAGCTTTTATTATCGTAATCATGTCTGGATATTTTTGCCAGCGCGGTGAAGCTGCTATTTTACCTCCATATTCTAGAGCAGCTATGGCTTTATCTTGTGGTGCTGATATTGTTTTCCAATTACCTACTTATGCTGCTTTAGGTTCTGCTGAAATTTTTGCTGAAACAGCTGTTATCTCTTTGGCAAAATCTGGTATCTGTCAATATCTTGCCTTTGGTTCCGAATCAGATAGTCTCGAAGAATTACAAAAAATTGCTGATCTTCTTATTACAGAAGAAAGAACTTTATGGGAATATATTGAACCACAGCTAAAAGAAGGAATTTCATATGCTAAATCTCGAGAAAATTTTGTATCAGAAAAACTAGGTATTTCATTTTCTCAGCTTTTAAAAAAACCGAATCAAGTTTTAGCCATTGAATATTTAAAAGCCATTAAAAAATATAATTTAAACTTAAAACCCATTTTAATTAAAAGACAAGGTTCGGATTATCTGCAGGAAGGATTATCTGAAGATATATTTCCTTCAGCATTGGCTATTCGAGAATTTCTAAACAAACGAAAAGACAATTTTTTAAATGTACATGATATTTCTTATTTGCAAAAATTTATACCAAATAAGGCTTTAGCTATTTTACTTGATGATTGGCAAAATGAAATCTACTTAAAAGAAAATAATTTAAATATGATATATTCTTTGATTTTAGAAAATACCAATCAAGCCAAAACACGATACCTTGATCAAGCTTTACTCAATCGTCTCAAAAAAGCATTGCGTTTTAGCGATGATCATTATCCTTCCATGGATGTTTTGATCAAATCTGCTATGACTAAGCAATATCCTAAAACTAGAGTTCAGCGTGCTTTAAGTAACTTAATTTTAAATATTGAGGAAAAGCCAAATTTTCAACCTCAATATTTGCATTTACTAGGTTTTACCAAACAAGGTCGATATTTACTAAAAAGGATGCAAGATAAAACCAATCTACCGATTGTCTCTAACTTTAGCGATATTTCAAATGTGCTCGATAAAAAAGAATTATGGCAAGAAAATTTAGAATTAAGAGCTTCAAGATTTTGGTTAGAAATAGCTAATCAACCTATCAATCAAATCTTTGACAGCCCTTTGAGAATGCGATAAGATTTTTTTGGTTTATAATGTAATTTTTTACTATTTTGATAATAAATAATTTTAATTAATAACAGGAGAATAAAATGAATGTATATGATACTTTAGTCGAACGTGGTTATTTTGCTGATGCGACTCATCCAGAAAAAATTAAAGAATATTTATCCAAACCGGGTGCGGTTTTTTACATTGGTTTCGATCCTACTGCTGATAGCCTCCATATCGGTCATTTAACTCAGATGATGGTTATGGCACATATGCAAAAAGCTGGGCATATCCCTATCGCATTAATGGGTGGTGGAACGGGCCGAATTGGCGATCCATCTGGCCGTTCAGATATGCGTCAATTGATGACAACAGAAACCATTAATCATAATGTTGAAAAATTCAAAGAGCAAATGACTCGTTTAATTGATTTTTCTGATGATAAAGCTATCATTGCAAATAATGCTGATTGGCTTCTCAATATTAATTATATTGAATTCTTACGAGATATTGGTGTGAATTTTTCAGTTAATAAAATGTTGGCTACTGATATTTATAAAAACCGTTTGGAAGATGGCTTAACTTATTTTGAATTTAGCTATATTTTATTGCAAAGTTATGACTTTTTAGAATTGTTCCGTCGTTATCATTGTCGTCTACAAATGGGCGGACAAGATCAATGGGCAAATATTATTTCTGGTGTAGATTTAATTCGAAGAGTAGAACAAGAAGAAGCTTATGGTATGACCTTTAAATTGCTTGAAAATTCAGCTGGTGAAAAAATGGGAAAAACAGCTAAAGGTGCATTATGGCTTGATGCTGATAAATTAAGTCCTTTTGAATTTTATCAATATTTCCGCAATATGGAAGATGCATCGGTTATTAAAACAATGAAAATACTTACCTTCTTACCATTGGAAGAAATTGCTAAATATGAAAAATTAGAAGGCCAAGAAATTAATCAAGCAAAAGAAGTCTTAGCATATGAAGTAACTAAGATAGTACATGGAGAAGAAGCCGCTTCTGATGCACAAAAACAAGCAAGACAATTATTTTCGGGTGCAGGTCGTTCTGATAATATGCCGACATATGAATTAACTGAAGATGAAGCATTTAATACTGCCATTCTTGATTTATTAAGCACAAATAAAATGGTTCCATCCAAGAGTGAAGGACGTCGTTTAATTAAACAAGGTGGTGTTTACCTCAATGATATTGCTATTACAGATCCTAATGCTTTAATGAATGCAAATGATTTTAAAAATAATGAAGTTATTATCCGTCGTGGTAAGAAGAATTTCTTCCGTTTTATTTTAAAATAAGCAAGCATTGCAATTCAAAAATAATTAATAAAAGACCAACTGATACGAGAGTAATCTCTAGAAAAAATCAGTTGGTCTTTTTCATTAATATTCTATTAAAAGAAATAAGTGTTAACCTAATTATTCAAAAAAGCTAAATAAGCACGATAAGTATTATAGACATCAATTTTTGAAGTAATTTCAAAACAAGAATGCATGGCAAACATGGCCACACCACTATCAATAACATTCATACCAGTCTTAGCAAAATATTTAGCAATGGTTCCTCCACCGCCCCAATCAACTTTTCCAAGTTCAGATATTTGATAAGGAATATTATGTTCGGCGAAAATATTCAAAACATAGGAAACGAATTCAGCATGCGCATCATTGGTTGAACTTTTACCAGCTGCTCCGGTATATTTATTAATGCCGATACCTTTACTTAAATACGAACTATTTAATGGATCTGAAACTTCTGCATAATTAGGATCAAAAACATTAGAAACATCTGAAGAAAGAAGATTGGTATTCATATAAAATTCTTCAATCTCTCTGCGTTTTGGTTCTCTACCCAAAATCATTTCATGTAAATGATTCAATTGATATAAAAAGATATCTGATTGAGCTCCAGTATTGCCTTCACTACCAATTTCTTCTTTATCTGCAAATAAAATAGCAATCGTACGTTTTCCAGCTTTGCTATTAATTAATGCTTCAAGTGAAGTATAAGCACATACTCGGTCATCTTGCCCATAGGCACCAATCATTGATCGATCAAAACCAACATCTCTCGCCATTTGTGCAGGTACAATTTCAATTTCTGCTCTATTAAAGTCAATTTCTGTAAGTCCATATTGTTCATTTAATAAATTAAGAATTCCCAATTTGAAGCGATCTTTCACTTCTGTATCAGGATAAGGAATACTGCCAATCAAGAGATTCATTTTTTCTGGATTAACAAATTCCGAAACCTTTTTAGAGCGTAAATGCTTATCTAAATGTGGTAATAAATCAGTAATGGTGAAAACAGGATCTTGTGGATCGTCACCTACATTAATTTCAACTTTTTTACCATCACTTAAATAAATCACACCATGTAAGGATAAGGCTGTAGATAGCCATTGATATTTTTTGATGCCACCATAATAATGCGTTTTAAAATAAACCAATTCTTCTTCTTCCATTAAAGGATTAGGTTTTAAATCAAGACGTGGTGAATCAACATGTGAACCAACCATATTAAAGCCTTTACTTGGTTCTTCTTCTCCAACAATTGCCGCGATTAAGGTCTTATCATGCATTGTGGTATAAACTTTATCGCCTGCATTTAGTTTTTCAAATTGTGAAATATCCTGGAAGCCTGCCTTCTCTAATTGTTCTACACTATAGGCAATAAAGCGTCGCTCGGTTTTTCCAATATTCAAAGCATGCTTATAGCCTTCAGCAAAATCAAAGATTTGATCTTTTTCATCGCTTTGTATATCCCAGCAATTCTCTTTTTTCATAAATAATTTTTCTTTTAATTCTTCTGCTTTTTCTTTTTTTGACATGATAATTTCCTTTCCTTTTTCCAACTACTCTATTATAGAGAAATCATTTAAAAATGCTAATTAGAAGCATTCAAATTGTAATAAAGAAAACATAATATATTGTTTGTAATTTTTGTAATTAAAGTTATAAAAATTTTTATTTGATTCAAATAATTGAAATTTAAAATTTAATCATCTAATTTGGATAAAAAGTCCAACCATTTTTGAATTTTTTGCTCATAGCCCATATTGGTTGATTGATAGAAAACCTTATCTTTAATCTTATCAGGTAAAAATTGCATATTCGCATAATGATAAGGAAAATCATGTGCATATTTATAATCAATAGAATAACCGAGATCTTGCATTTTCTCGACTGGTGCATTACGTAAAGCAAATGGAATATCTCCAGTATTTTGATTTTTGACTGTATTTAAAGCCTCATCAATACCAAGATAGGCTGAATTAGACTTGGGTGATGTTGCAATAGCAAGAGCCGCCTCAGCCAAAATAATTCTTGCTTCTGGCATGCCAATCATTTTAATGGCTTGATATGCCGAAACAGCAACACTTAGCATTTGAGGATTTGCCAAACCAACATCTTCAGCTGCGCAAATGACAATTCGTCTGGCTAAAAATTCTATATCTTCACCACCATATAAAGCTTTGGCAAGATAAAATAAAGTAGCATCTGGATCACTGCCTCGCATCGATTTTATAAAGGCACTTATTGTATCATAATGTGCTTCTCCGCCTTTATCAAAAGCAGGGCTACGCTTTTGCATACTATCCTTTATGATGTCTAAAGTAATTGTAATGATTCCTGACTGATCTGGATAAGTCGTTAGAACTGCTAATTCTAGGCCATTAAGTGCAATTCTAGCATCACCATTTGCAAGATCAGCAATAAAATCAAGGACTTGCTCTTCGAGGATAATTTTTTTATTACCATATCCTCTTTCCTTATCTTGCAAAGCAGATTCTATAATTTTTTTTATTTCTGTTTCAGATAAAGCATATAATTGAAAAACAGTTGACCTTGAGATTAAAGCTTTATTTACTTCAAAATAAGGATTTTCTGTTGTTGCTCCAATCAGAATTAAAGTTCCGTCTTCAACGCTAGGAAGAAGCGCATCTTGTTGAGCTTTGTTAAAACGGTGAATTTCATCTATAAAAAGAACCGTTTTTCCTTTTGGATTTAGAATTAGGTTTTTGGTATCCGAAATAATATTTTTTATATCTTTAACGCCAGAAGTGACAGCATTAATTTGTTGAAAATGATTTTTTGTTGTCGCCGCAATTACTCTTGCTAAACTGGTTTTACCCGTGCCTGGTGGACCAAATAATATAATTGAGCTTAATCGATCCGCTTCAATCATACGGCGCAACATTTTACCTTCGCCTAAAATATGATTTTGACCAATATATTCGTTTAAATCTCTAGGTGTCATCAAATAAGCTAAAGGTTGATTTTGCTTCATAATAATAATCCTTAAAAAAATGGAGACGATAAAGCTAAATTCATCATCTCCAATTATTAATTAATAATTTTTTTAATCAAGATTGGGATACAAAGGATATTTTTCGCAAATAGCATCGACACGATTGATAATTTCCGTTTTTTTATTTTCATAATCATAAACGGCTAAAGAAATTAACTCTGCAATTTCTTCCATATCTGTTTCAACCAAACCACGCGTAGTAACAGCAGGTGTACCAACACGTAAACCACTAGTAATGGTCGGTTTTTCTGTGTCAAATGGAATACCATTTTTATTGGCTGTAATTCTGACTGCATCCAATCTTGTTTCTAATTCTTTTCCTGAAATTCCTGTATCTCTCAAATCTATCAAAATCAAATGATTATCTGTTCCATCAGAAACCATTTTAATATTATGTTGACGTAAACCATTTTCTAAAGCTTTAGCATTCTTTATGATTTGCGATTGATAGGTTTTAAATTCAGGTTTTAAATCTTCACCAAAAGCCACAGCTTTAGCTGCTATAACATGCATTAATGGTCCGCCTTGTGTGCCTGGGAATATGGCTGAATCAATCTTTTTAGCATATTCTGCTTTACATAAAATCATACCACCACGTGGGCCTCTTAAAGTTTTATGTGTTGTTGTCGTAACAAAGTCAGCATAAGGAACAGGACTCATGTGCTCACCTGCTGCTACAAGACCAGCAATATGAGCCATATCGACAAAAAGATAAGCGCCAACAGCATCTGCAATTTCTCTGAATTTAGCAAAATCTATTTTTCTAGGATAGGCACTAGCACCAGCAATGATAATCTTAGGTTTAACTTCTTTTGCTCTTTGTAAAACATGATCATAATCTAATTGACAACTATCAGGCTCAACTTGATAGCCATGAGATTCAAAATATTTTCCTGAAATATTAATTTTCATACCATGTGTTAAATGCCCACCATGGCTTAAATCCATACCTAAGATTTTATCACCAGGATTTAATACAGCAAAATAAACAGCAGTATTTGCCTGTGCACCAGAATGTGGTTGGACATTGACATGTTCTGCGCCAAATAATTTTTTAGCACGTTCTATTGCCAAACGTTCTGCAATATCAACATATTCGCAACCACCATAATATCTTCGACCTGGATAGCCTTCAGCATACTTATTGTTTAATATGGAACCTTGAGCTTCCAAAACAGTTTCGCTGACAAAGTTTTCTGAAGCGATAAGCTCAATATGATCTTTTTGGCGCTTCAATTCACCATGGATTGCCTCATACAATTCAGGATCATTTTTTTTGATCATTTCATACGACATTTATAATACCTCCAAAATATTTATCTCTATTAGACAATAATTGTTTCTATTTTTTCTAAGCCTTGATTTACTAAATTCTCAATATCAAGATTCTTTTCTGCTTGTTGACAATCTAAAAAATTAGGATTGATCTTTGGATGTTTCGCCACAAAGACGGTACAACAATCCTCATATGGCAGGATTGAAGTTTCATAGGTTTCGATATTCTTAGCTATTTCAATCGTTGTATTTTTGTCTATACCAATCAAAGGTCTAAAGACTGGTCGAATGGTAACTTGATTCGTGCACATTAAGGCATCAACAGTTTGACTCGCAACTTGACCAAGACTTTCACCAGTAATTAAACAATTGATGTTTCTTTCAGCCGCAAGTTGATCTGCAATACGCATCATCATACGGCGCATAATAATCGTCAACATTTCTGGTGCTACTTTATCATTAATTTCTAATTGAATATCTGTAAAATCGACAATATGCAAATGAAATTGACCGGAAAAATCACTAATTCTTTTTGCCAAATCAATTACTTTCTGTTTCGCCTGATCGCTTGTATAAGGAAAAGTATGGAAATAAATTCCTTCTAATTGTAGCCCACGGCTAGCCATTTGATAAGCAGCAACCGGACTATCTATCCCGCCAGATAAGAGCAGCATTCCTTTACCACTAGAGCCTACAGGCAAACCACTTCTAGCTGGCTGTATGTGATGATAAAGATAAATATCTTCTCTAATTTCGACATGTAAAATAAAGTCAGGCTGATGGACATCTACTTTTGCAATATTAGGAAATTGATCCAAAACTAAAGCCCCTAATTCACTACTCACTTCATAAGAGCGCATGGGAAATTTTTTATCAATTCTTTTCGTTTCAAATTTAAAAGTAAAATGCTCTTTTGCTTCGAAAAGTTCAGTGGCATATTGTTCAACCTGCTTAAAAAGTTCTATTTTATCATTTTTAAAACGCCTAACAGGACTAGCTGAAACATAACCAAAAACATCTTTAATTCTTTTAAGAATTTCATTAGTCGGAAAATCCTCTGTGGACTCCTTTTTATTCTCTATGTAAATTCTTGTTTGATTTTGATAAATATTAAATTGACCTAAATCTTTGAGCCGATAGCGAATATTACGAATTAAACGATTAATAAATTTATTGCGATTTAAACCTTTTAGCGCAACTTCACCTAAACGAATTAGAATAATTTCTTGATATTCTGCCATATTCTCTCATTTCTCTTCAGACATAATTATTCTGTATAAATCATCAATAAACATTTTAAGATAATAATTAAAATATATTTTAACAATTTATACTCGAATAGTGTACCGATTATATGGCATATTTAGCAAGTGCTTTGGCAATTTTTGTGACTAAAACATCAATTTCTTGTTCTGAATTGCTACTAGACAGGCTAATTCTAAGAATATGCTTATCCATCTTGGCTGCTAATTGTAAATTTCGTAAAACCAAATTTTGTTCTGATTTTTTATTGGAGCAGGCAGAACCAATAGAAACTGCAATGTTTTCAGCATTTAAAACATTAAGCAATGTCTCCGCTCTCAAATCTGGAAACAAAATAGCATTGATATGTGGGACCACTTCAGCTTGCTTAGAATCGATTATAAAATGATAGTTAAAATTTGCTTTACTCAAAGATTGTTGTAAATATTCTTTTAATTTTCTGACTTTATCCAGATCTGCTGGCAAGTTTATTGTAACTTGATTAATAGCATAGGCTGCTGTGACCGCTAAGGCAGGGTTTTCTGTACCTGAACGCAAATTATTTTGCTGCCCCCCGCCATGAATTAAAGGTTCGATTCTTGTATTTTTCGCCTTATAAAGTAGCCCTATTCCCTTTGGTACTCCAATTTTATGCAAAGAAAAAGAAATTAATTCAACTTTTAAGGCATGTAAATCGAGCAGAATTTTACCTAAAGCTTGAACGGAGTCCAAATGGATGGGCAAATCTCTTTGATATTGATCACGTAATTTCACAATTTCTTTGATTGGGTTAATCGTTCCTAAAACATTATTGACATGAATCAAAGTAATTAAATCGTATTTATTTTTTTGTAAATAATTTTCAAATTGTTCAATATCAACTTGACCATTCTCATTTAAATCACAGATATCTATAATATAATCACATTTTTGTTCAAGAAATTTTAAAGTTTCAAGTGTCGCTGCATGTTCGCCAGCAGAAGTCAAAATTCGCTTATGCTTAGGATTAGGAGAAAAGGCAATACCCTTTATTGCCGTATTAATTGATTCCGTTGCTCCAGATGTATAAATGATTTCATCAATTGAACAATTTAAATCTTCGGCAATCTTTTTTGATGCAGCTTGTATTGATTCGCTCGCTTTTATGCCAGCAGTATATATAGCAGCCGGATTATAATTATTTTCTTTTAATTGTTTTTTATAAAAATCCAGAATATCCTGATTTATTAATTTTGTTGCGGTATGGTCAAAATAATACAAAATAAAACCTCTTTAATTAAATTAGCCAATTCAGTTTAATTGAATTGGCTCGAATTTCAAAATATAATGATTGCAATATCATATTTGATATCATATTTTCTAATAAAATTAGAATTAATTCAATTCTAATTGAACTAAATCTGGTCTTAAAGCAACACGCAAGACCTCACAAACATGGCTATTTCTTGCAAATAAAGGTCCTTCAATAGCTAGTACAAAAGTCCTTTTTGGAATATTTAGGGCTTTGCTTTCTTTGTTCTTTGCAGGTCTCGATAAAATATTAAGACTGCCTTTTTGTGGCAACATCGCATATTTATTAGATTTAATATCTACCATTCTCTTACCAGCCGAAATGCTTTGACCTAATTCAGGAAACATTTGAACTGGAATATATGATTGGCATATACCTAAAATTTCTTTTTCCATATTAAGTGGCCATTCTGCCAGCCAATATCCAGGATGTGGTTTATCTGCAGGAAATTTAAACATTTTATCTAGAATAGGATCTGGTTCCATTAACTTAATCGGTTTTAGGCCTACACCTTCATAGGTATCAAAATTTAAAAAAGAAAAGGTTAAGGCATTAAAATGCTCAATTACTAATCTTTCAGGCTCCAAAGCTACATAGGTACCCTTGCCTTTTTCGATATTTAATATACCATCAGAAACTAAATCAGAAATAGCTTGTCTTACTGTAGGTCTGCTTAAATCATGTTCTTTACACAAATCAAGCTCTGAGGGTATGCGATCACCTGGTTTATAAACACCATCTTGAATATCTTCAACTAATACTTCCCTCAATTGCGCATATAAAGGAATACTACTATGTTTATCTAATCTCATATCAATCTCCTTAGACTAAAATTCTTTATTTATAAAAGCAAAAAATTGTTTTCAACCTTATTTTTATTTAAAATAAAGTTTTAAAATTCTGATTTTTACATTTATTTAATTATAATTTGAATTGTAATTACATCATATCATAGAAAAAATGCTTTGTTATAAATCTGATTAAGATGTAATAACAAAGTAATAATTACGCTTTAGTTGTGGTACCTTTGATAGATCGATTAAAGCTTAGTCATGCAAATATTTTATACTGTACATTATTACACGATAATATTTGCGCTATATTTCAGGCAATATTTTTAAAAATTATAATACTTAATCTTGTCCACCTGATTATCTTGATTAATCCGAGCAGTAGCCAATAAAAATATAATTTCCTCTGCATCAATTTGTCGTGAACGATAATAGTACTCTGCTAAATGTTTAATGGTCCATTGTTTTTTCTGATTTAATGCAGCAATTCCCAAATCTTCATAATCTTGATTTTGTCTAGCTTTCACTTCAACAAACAATAAACGTTTATTTTTTTGCATAATAATATCTATTTCACCCATATTCGCCAGCCAATAATTTTGTTCTAAAATTTGATAGCCTTTAAGCCCAAGATCTTCAGCAACAATTTGTTCAGCAAAATGGCCTTTACTTCTATTAGACTCAGGCTTAATTTTACCCAATTGTAATTTATGCAAAAAAGAAAGACGATGAATAGGTGTAATTCCATATTTAGCAATTGCTTCATAATGATTTTTGGTAGCATAACCTTTATGCTTTTCAAATTGGAATTCAGGGTAAATTTTGGCTTGTTCTATCATATAATGATCTCGATTAACTTTAGCCAGAACTGAGGCGGCAGCAATACTATTTGATTTAGCATCACCATGAACCAAACTACGTTGTGCAGGTAATTGTTTTGCAAATTCTCTATCCTCTAGGCGAACCGCATCAATTAAAGCGATTTCAGGTTTAGGATTTAAACTTAATAAAGCTTCGGCCATACCCTTTTTTGTTGCTTGAAGAATATTTAATTCCTCGATTTGTTCAACAGATATTAAGATCATTTGATAGGCTAAACATTGTTCTTTAATGACTTCAAATAAATACTCTCTTCTTTTTTCCGTTAATTTTTTCGAATCATTCAGACCATAGATTGGTTTTTGAGGATCTAAAATACAGGCCGCTACAGAAACAGGACCTGCTAATGGACCTCTACCTGCTTCATCTACCCCTGCAATTAATTGATAGCCTTGTTGTAGGAGTTCTTTCTCATATTGATTCATTTCCTCATAACGCTGATAATCTATATCAGATAAGCGAAAATGATATTCTCTGGCCATGCAACTCTCCTTTACCCCAAAATTTTATTTTAAAACAATTGATTTTAATTTAAAATACATCGTTGAATTCAGCAATTAAAGATTATCTGGTAAAACAAGTTTTTGATCAAATGATTCTAAATTAAATCTACCCATTTTACCTTGTCTATAATCAATAATCAGTCGAGAGGCCGCACGTTCTAAATCAGCTTCTTGGCCCTTTTTGATTAAATGCCAGTGAAAGGCAATTTCTTCTAATATTTGATAGGCTTGCATCCAAGTTTCAATCTTTTCATCTTTTAAATTCAAATTGAATTTATCTATCATTTGTTTTGGGTATAGTTGGCAAAGAATCATAATTAAGCCACATGCCACTTCTATCGTTGGGAGAATATCATCTTTAATAGCACCACTGATCGCTAAGGATAATTGTTCTGTAGTCGTTTCTAATTTAGGCCATAAGATTCCTGGTGAGTCCATTAAATAAAAATCATTACCAGCTCGTAACCAAATATTCCCTTTCGTCACACCAGGACGGTTTGAGGTTTGTACTGATTTTTTTCCTGACAATTTATTAATTAAAGTTGATTTTCCAGTATTTGGAATGCCGTTTATCATGACTTTTATTGGCCTAATACGCATACCTTTTTTTTGGGCACGTTTAATGATTTCTTGATTATCAATTAAAATTTGATTCTTTATTTTTTGAATATCAGTTTTATTATGTAGATCAACAGCAAGTGTACTCGTATAACCTTGTTCACGATAATAAGATAACCATTTTTCTGTTTGAGCAGGATCTGCTAAATCAGCTTTAGTTAACAATAACATGCCTTCTTTTTGTTCCCAAAGTTTTAGAAACTTAGGGTTGCGGCTTATTACAGGCAGACGAGAATCACAAGTTTCAATAAAATAATCACATTTTTTGATTTCTTCTTGTAAACCTTTTAAACCCTTTGCCATGTGACCTGGAAACCAATTAATTTTAGACATATTTTTCCCTTTTTATTTAATCATTCTTAATTCAGCATTAAGTTCATTTATTATATGATGAAATGAACGCAAATAGAAACCGTACACTTTGTGTGATTTTTCTGATTATTTTTTTGCCAATTGGTAGATAAAAAGAATTAAAAAAACCGCTTCTCAAGAAACGGTTTTAATTTGTAATTATTCGCTGATATCATCACGTTCTTTTTTAGTCATTAGGCGAGATTTAACTCTTGCCGACTTACCAACGCGATCACGTAAATAATATAATTTTGCTCTTCTAACTTTTCCTTTGCCCTTAATCTCAATTTTTTCGATTCTTGGCGAATGAATAGCAAATACACGTTCAACACCGACGCCATAAGAAATACGGCGAACAGTAATTGTCTCACCAATACCAGAACCTTTACGAGCAATTACCGTACCTTCATAAATCTGAATACGTTCACGGGTTCCTTCTTTGATTTGGAGATGTACCCTAACATGATCACCAACTGATACATGTTTATGGCCTGTCTTTAATTGTTGTTGTTCAACAGCTTTAACTAAGTCCATACCTGCGTTTCCTCCTCTCATTACCAGTGTTCTTGCACGCAATTGCAGCGGACCACTTTTATTAACCTTTGAAAGTTTATCAATTGTCACCTAAAGTGTCAATTGTATTTTTTGAAAAACGATATAAAATTAATGATTTAAGTAATTGCCAAAGTAAAT
>DIRM01000049.1 GCA_002427545.1 Mageeibacillus sp. UBA5436
TCATCTTTAGTTAACAGAGCCATATTCAACGTCAATATTTTTGGCATAGTACTGGCGCAATTTTTTTGTAATCACACTGGAAAATTTGATCATAACAGCTTAACTCCTTTTTTTGGGGGAACGAGAGGCATAAAAAAACCACAGATATACCAAAATCGGTATGTCTGTGGTAAAGCTCACAGTATATTTCCCTACGTTGGCATGATCCAAATCAGGTTGTGGGTCGAAACTTTTGTAGTTTCCTCTCAGCCCGCGCACAGCAGACTCCCCTAATGTTTGATTGATAATATCATACGTTCCTTTTTTACAAAAAGCAATCGTTCCACATTAGAAAATTAAAATCAGAAAAAATGTATTTTTGATATTTTCTATGAATTTGTCATAAAATATGCATATCAAAGAGCTGATAATGCATATGTGATTCTTATCGGTTGCTTGAAAAACGGATAACGGAAAATAACAAAACCCTTATGGGGCAAAAACCCAACCATCATTTGAAATGTTGGTTGGTTACTTAAAAGGAGGCGATTTCAGATGAAAAAAGTGTCAATCATTGGTATGGGTGCGCTTGGGCTTATGTATGGAACGCTAATTAAAAAAAATGCACCCGAGGTGGAACTTACCTATGTAGCAGACAAGAATCGGGCGATAAAAAATAATGACACTGATTTTGAAGTGAATGGTGAAGTGCATCGTTTTTGTGTAATAGCAGCAGAGAAAGCCAAGGAAGCAGATTTACTGATTGTAGCGGTCAAATATACAGGGTTTTCGGATGCACTGGAATACATGAAAAACTGTATTGGATCACATACAATTGTTATTTCTGTCATGAATGGAATTTCTAGCGAAAGGTTGATAGGCGAGCGTTATGGCTTTGAGCACATGATTTATTCTGTTGCGCAGGGCATGGATGCCATGAAATTTGACAATAAGCTTACCTATACGCAATCTGGTGAACTTCGAATCGGTATAACGAAAAGTGGCAAGCCGGAAAATCTAGATAGGTTGATAAAATTCTTTGCTAGAATTCAACTGTCATACACGCTTGAAGAAGATATTCTCTATCGATTATGGGGAAAACTCATGCTAAATGTAGGAATTAATCAAACCTGCATGATATATGGACAGACCTATGGTCAAGTACTTGAGAAAGGTGAATCTAATCGCATTTTCTATGCTGCTTGTAGAGAGGTTTTGGCGGTTGCTATAGCAGAAGGTATTAATTTGACGGAAGGGGATATCGAAGAGTATGTAAAAATTTTAGGAACTTTGAGTTATGATGGTATGCCTTCAATGGCACAAGATCGTGTCAATAAAAAACCCTCCGAGGTGGATCTGTTTGCAGGTACGGTGATAGAACTCGGTAAAAAACACGATATCAGTGTGCCAACAAATGAATTTTTATATGAGCGAATTAAAGAAATCGAAAAAGAATACATTGTGAGATGAAGATATAATCGTATATTCTCATTGAATTTATATTAAGAGTAAATGATTGTTTCAAATGTATACAAATTTAAGTTTAGGATTATATCACATTCCCAAATGCTACAATATCTATGTTATATAAAAGTAAAAAATTGAATTTGACCGATTAGATTGAAGATGAATGATTTGTGGACAATAACAACTATGCAAATGATAACGTGTATATAAAAATGGATATAAAAATTCACAGAATTTATGAAAATCATCCTAATTTGATGTTTGGTATTATTATTCTGATATGGGGAATTTTATTCGTTTTAGCGATGTATTTTATGAAAATGATACTATTTTGGGTTCTTATATGTTTGCTTGCTCCCATTACTATTTGGTATATAAAAAATAATGAAAAAACAAATCTTACAAAATCTAGTGCTTTTGTTGAGAGGGATGGGATAATATATTATATACGTCTTGGATATATGCTAGATTATCAACAACCCGAGATTTCAGTTCTGCTAGGTCGTGCATATATAGACTCAACACCTGCAGAACAAAATATGAGAAAAACAAAATATATTCAAAAAATAAGACAAGATAGAAACACCTTTTCAAAGGCATTAACAGAAGCTTTGAATTCAAATCATTTACCAGCTGATATTGTAGAATTTTGTGAAATGCGCGACTGTCAATTAGAAGAAGAAACTAAACAATGGGTGTGGTTATCGCATCATAATGGTCATACAAAGAATCAAAGAGTTACACAAAAATTCAGAAATGTATATGATTTTTCATTTGTAAAAAGATAAATTTGCTTCCATTTACTTCCAATAGATAAGAACAACAGCTTTTGGTTATTTTATTAATATAATTAAAAGATTTCTGACTACACATCTAATATTTTATGAGAATGAGGTGAGAGTATGCTGAAAAAATATTATGAAAAGTGTACTAGTACTACCCAAGGAATCATTATAGAAATAAAACCTAAAGGTATAGATGCACCAACTATAATAAAAGTTCAATATGAAGTAAATTTCGTAATTTACGAAATTAAAGAAACTTTGAAATTAAGATCGGAAATTATTAAAATCGGTTTTTTACCCATAGGACAAATTAAAGAACCAAAGTTAAAAAAATATAGCAGTTGGTGAGTCAGTAGAAATTAAATATAATCCATATAATCCAGAATAAGCTTATATCAAAGAAAATATTGGAAATTTGAATGTTTAAAAGTGAAGATTTCAATCACTTGGTTCCTACACTCTTGGTATACATTGTTTCAACAATTTTCCAATGTCATGTTTCTCAAAGTATTATGAAAAATCAATCTTTTTAATCAGGCATAAGAAAATATTGTTGATAGATGCTTATTGTTTTATCGCCTATCACATTTTGTTCATGTAAGGTGGCATCATCTAAAATGAGAAGATGGTATTCATCAGCAAAGACTTTAAAAATATCACCAATTAATTGATGTTCTTCAATATAAGGTGTTTGAGAAACATCTAGATTTATTTCATCGTTTTTCCAAATATATCTCCAGTAATAAATGCTTGCCAATGGTTTTTCTCTAGAAATAGAAATTTCCAGAAAATAGGCATTTTCTGTTTTAATGATATCGTCAATGGTATCATCAAAAAGCCCTTCATTCCCTTTGTTTAATGAAATTAAGTAGGTATAGCAAAGAGATTTTTCATTATCAAAATCGGTAAGAATATCAACATGCCGAGGAGAAAAATAATTTTCTACGACATCATCCCAAAGACCGATAAAGCCAGGACTACTTGAAGGATAATCTTCTATGTTCAATTTTTATTCCCCCATATTTCATAAGATACTTTTCTCTATTCTACAACACTCATCAAATAAATGTGAGGTACTGTCCGCCATATTGGTTGAAAATAATCCAATTCCTTAATTTTATTTATTTTTTATCCTGTAGATTACAAAAACTGAACTTAACCCAATGGTCTTTATGCTATTATATGAAAAAGGTCTTCATATGAATCAACTAAATAAGTAAAAAATGGTAGGATCTTGATTTGTAAAATACATGAATGTAAGGTAATAAAACGTGGCTCTTTCTTTAATTGGTGAACTGTTATTTAAATTAGCAATATTTATCACAATTGGATATGTTTTATGCAAAAGAAATCTTATAAATGATGACTTCCAGAACAGACTGGGTAAAGTAATTCTTTCAATTGTAATGCCTTCGGCAATTATTGCTTCGGGCAATGAGAAAAAATCTGGATTACAACAAAGCGATTTTTTCTGGTGCCTCTTAATCGTTAGTGTTTACTATATTGTTTCATTACTTATATTTTCTCGAATTGCCAAATTTCTTCCATTAGACTTGCAGAGGCAAAAACTGTTTACGAATCTTGTCGTTTTCAGCAATGTAGGTATGATAGGATTTCCAATAACACAGCAATTATATGGCTCACAAGGATTGTTGATAGCTGTATTGTACAATTTAGTTTTTTATATATTCATGTATTCTATAGGCATTGGCCGACTAAGAAAACAAAAAGTCACTTTGAAAAAATACCTAATTACCCCCATCAATATCGCATTGATTATTACAATGATTTTATTTTTCTCTCCGATTGAGTTGCCAACATTTATTTCTAGCACATTAAAGCAATTAGGGGATATGTCTGGGCCATTATCCATGTTTGTGGTTGGTAGTACCTTGGCAAAGATACCTTTCAGAGATGTTATTAATAGTAAGTGGAGTTACCTTATTACAGTCTTGCGTCAGTTTATATTACCTTTACTTATGGCGATTATCCTATGGTTTTTAGGATTTAGAGGTGTGATGCCAGCAGTTTGTGTTTTGCTTACTGCTACACCAACAGCTACGATGAATTTAATCCTTGCAGAGCAATACGGTCATGATGTTTCTTTTGCCACTAAAGCCACAGTTCATGGCAATATTATGATGTTGCTTACTCTACCTCTGATTCTTCTTCTCTTGTCGATATTATTTTTTTGATATTGGCTGCAGATGCGATATTTTCATTCACTTTAAAGGGAAAACGGAAATTTTTCACATATAATGCTAGAAGCGATTTGATGGTTTCCAAAATAAAATGTTTGGTTTCGGCATCGATATCCTTTGCAGTTTCCATAGCTATAGCTACTTTTTTATACCAAGCCTCCGAAAAATCACTTAATTTCACAATGCCGATAGATTCTATTACGTTATAAAGCGTTGTTATAAATAATTCTCGTTTTTCATCATCTAATGATGTGAGCCATTGATTAATTGTTGTATTAATATGCTCAGCCCCTTTTGTGATACCTTGTACATAGTGGAAATCATTTTGATTTACCACCCACGAAAATGGATTGTGCTGCATAAGCCAAAACTCCGTACTCTCAACCACAAGGTAATCCTCCTGATTCTGTAAAAGCATTCCTACCAAAGATGATTGCGGTAATGTTTTGTTTATTTTAGACTTAATTCTAGTGTATTTTTCGCTTGCAAAAATTTCATCTTTAAAGCCAGGACCATCATGGCTGTAGATACCAACAATACGGTCTTGAATACTTGGATGGCAATCCAAGGCAGAATACACCGCAATGTTTCCCCCTTTAGAATGTCCTCCTGTCATCAACTCATGAGGAAGCTGTTGAGCTACAGTATTCAAATAAGCTACTCCTTCCAGCTGTGCAGGTATGGGAGAAATAAATGTCATATTTAAGTCTTCTTTCCAACCTACAATAGTCGAATCTGTACCTCGATAGGCAATATAAGCAGTTTTATCATCAAGTAAGTAGGTGACAGCTGCAAATTGTTTTTGTTCAGTTACACTTGTACTTTCTGAAAAGAAACACATTTGAATATTCCGAAATCTGGGACTCATTCCTAGAGCAAGTAAAAGCCTGTAATTATTTTTTTGATCTCCCACTTTTTGTAGCATATGAGTGATATACTCTGCCTTCAACAAATCTGCAATTCTTACAGATGTTTGAGGTTCTTCAAGCATCGGCACAATTTTATTAAAATTAATATAAATAAACTTAGATAAAATCAAACTATCTACTTGATTAAACTCAACATTTTTAAAGTCCGCCATTTGTGACTCAGCATAGTCTATAATATTCATGTTGTTTCTCTCCTAAACTATTGTTTTGATGTTTTCATATAATCCGTTCATCAGACTATCTTATATATGCTACTAGCTGTTATTCTTGCTAAAGATAAGTTTTCGAGCAGCTGATATTCCCCATGCTAAGGCTAAAGAACAGAGAATTAAGATGGTTAAACTAAGTAGATTGGTTAGTATCTTATTATGCGTCAGACGAAAGAGTGTGCTAACCAATTCGCTCCCAATCAATATCTGTAGGCAGTACATTTCTAATGTTGCCCCGCCAATCGCTTCAATCGCTCTTGATGAATGATTCTGCCATATCAGATCGAGCAGAAAAATCAGTCCCAAGATACAGGGTAGCGCCGTGATATAGAACATCCCTTCGAATGGAACGGTGAGACGATCATAGTAGCCAAATTGATATATCAGGATGAGGCCTGGTAGAAATAGCAGAGTGCCTGTTATCACACGATGTTTGATTGTCCAGGTATCTTCATATTTCGACAGAAAAACACCTAGCAGTATCGCAGGTACACGGCAGAGAAAAATACTTATATCGATTAAACCTCGTAGACCATACTCAACTGCAAAGGTTAGAGCGGCCCAGACAAGCAAGGAAATCAAAAATTGTTTTGCCTGATTAAACTTAGATAAGGTGACTTTGATAAATGGAAATACCAAATACATGATTAACAAAGCAGGCACAAACCAGAGAAATGAACTACCACCATGACGCAGAAAATCCAAACCGATTGCGGTGAGCAGGAAGCCAGAGAGAGTGAACTTACCCTTAATGAGAGCTGCTACGCAGAAGAGAAGGAACACTGGATAGATTTTACTAAAACGCTTGTTTAGAAATTTACGTTTTGAACTGATATCAGAGAATGATAATGTATACGCTGAGAGGAAGAAGAATAAATCTACCCCAATATAGGCGGTCGTGACAAAGAAGCGCTCAATCTGTCCTGGCAATGAACTGGCGCGCAAAACTGGAATCCAAAGATGGAAAATCGCAATCTGCAATGCCGCAAACGCCATTAAGCTCTTTTTTGTTTTCAGAATCTGCATTGTCAGTTACCGACCTTTACATTTTCATAGGCTCCTGTATCAGCCTTAATCTCATCAAGCATCGTTGCTTTACCATCATTAACTGCGTTTTCAAAATTCGCCATAATTCCTTCTGTAATTTCTTTAGAAGACATGACTAGGATGACATAATGCTCGGTATAGGCTGTCTGTTTTACCTCTGCAGCGACACAGATCCATTTGATGGGGTCAGCATTTTCCAGCATTTCTTGTGCTAATTCGGCAGTATCGCCATTGTCACTGTGTAGCAGTACCAATGAATGAGGTATCGAAGAGATAAGCGCATCTGCCTGATATCCATTTAAGCCATCTGCATAAGGAATGCCTGCAAAATAAGTGAAATCATCTTCTGTCAGCTGCGTCGCTTCGTATGGAGGCACGTCTTTTACACCTTCACAAAGTTGATCGATGATCTCTGGCATTGGCATCTCAATTGGTGTATCTACATTGGATCCTGCTCCAGAGCAGCTCGCTAGCATAAATAAGGCAAGGAGGAATGGAATAATTTTTTTCATGATTTGTTATACCTTTCATGATAATTTAATTAATAGAATCATATTAAATTAAACAAAGGTTTCATACCAGCCCCAAAAAATCAAAAGATTATTAGCTTAATAGAAATTATTTTTACTATTTAACGATCTATTAAACGACTTCTACAATCATATTTAGTTTTTTTGATATTGTGGTTGGTGGGCGCTATAATGCAAAACCAGGCTCTAAGACTTTTAACTGAGTATTTGTTATTTATCAATTTAAAAGGGGTCCATTTATCAGTTGAAAAAGGGGTCCATATAAATTAATAAAAATACTAATGAATTATTGATTGCAAGCGATGATTGTTTTGAGTTTCATCGGTAATTCTAGACAAGTACAATCAGCGGCACATATTTAAAGGGCAAAATAAGAATAAGATAAGGATAGTATTATCAATATATGAAAGAAAAATCTAAGTTGAAAGCATTTGCAAGTTTCTATAAGCCATATAAAGGGCTATTTGCATTAGATATGATCTGCGCAATATTGATTGCAGCAATAGATGTTGCATTTCCTGTGGTCACAAAATATGTACTTGATAGAATGATTCCAAGCAATAATTATAAGATGTTCATCATGATGATGGTCATCATATTATGTACTTTTATATTGCGTGCCATCATGACATACATTATAACATCTTATGGTCATTATATGGGAGTCAAGATTGAGACGGATATGCGCAGCACCTTGTTTGAACATTTACAAACGCTCCCATTCAGCTTTTTTGACAAAACAAGAACTGGCCGCCTTATGTCGAGAGTACTGAGCGATTTGTTTGAAATATCCGAACTTGCACATCATGGACCAGAAGATTTAGTGATCTCTTTCTTTACATTTTTGGGAGCTATAGGGTTTATGTTTGCGATGGAATGGCGGCTCGCAATTGTAGTATGTGCAACCATTCCCTTAATGATTTTGAATGTATTTAGAGGACGTAAGCGATTCATGGCGGCGTCTCGAGAAGTCAAACAAGAGACTGCGAGTATTAATGCAGATCTTGAAAGCAGTATATCTGGTGTGCGTGTGGCAAAGGCATTCTCTAATGAAGAGCATGAAATTGAAAGATTTGATACAGGCAACGAACATTATATTAAAGCCAAAAAGAACTACTATAAAGCGATGGGTATGTTTTCAATGGGCATGGATTTTTTTACGGCATTGCCAAACCTAATCGTTATTGGTGTTGGTGGAATAATGGTTATGCGTAATGGTTTGGATTTATCTGTACTCATTGCATACACGCTGTATGTTAATGCATTTACTAGTCCTATTAAGCGAATTTCGCAATTTGTAGAACAATTTTCAGCTGGAATGAGTGGCTTTGAGCGATATTTGGAGCTGATGAATGTTGAATCAGACATCATTGATTCACCGGATGCTATAACCCTGACAGACGTTAAAGGACATATCGAATACAGGGATGTTGTATTCTCCTATGACGATGATAATGTAACGGTTCTGAACAATATCAACCTAGATGTTAAACCAGGAACGACGCTTGCTGTAGTGGGCCCATCGGGTAGTGGTAAGACTACACTTTGCCATTTATTGCCACGTTTTTATGATACGACTGCTGGGAATATATTGGTTGATGGCCACAATATTAAGGATGTTACATTAAGCTCTCTTAGGATGAACATAGGTATTGTACAGCAGGATGTTTTTCTCTTTGCTAATACCATCATGGAGAACATACGATATGGCAGGCTAGATGCAACTGATGAAGAGATCATTGAAGCTGCAAAGAATGCAGGTGTACATGATGATATCATGAAAATGCAAAAAGGATATGACACATACGTTGGCGAACGCGGTATGATGCTCTCTGGTGGGCAAAAACAGCGTATAAGTATCGCACGTATATTTTTAAAAAATCCGCCGATACTTATACTTGATGAAGCGACCAGCTCGCTTGATACCTATACAGAACAACTAATCCAAAGCGCTTTTGATAGACTAAGTAAAAATAGGACAACTTTTGTCATTGCACATAGGCTCTCCACGATCGTTAATGCAGATGATATTGTACTGTTAACAAATGAGGGTATTAAGGAACAAGGCACACATGAAGAGCTTCTTGCAGAAAATGGAGAATATGCAAAATTGTATCAGCTGCAATTTGGTGATCAATAGATTTATTTGAAGAAATAAAAAATGTAAAGGTCATCCGTCAACTAAATTTGCTTCGGAATTTGTAAAGTACTGATTACTCATAAATACACTTTAATAACTTGTTTTTAAGCCCCTACCCGAAAAAGGTAGGGGCTTTTTCGTATGAACTACCCGATTGGGTGATTTTTTTCGGATTCGTTTTTGCTATGCTGTGCTTAACAGATAAAGTTTATCTGTAAAAGGGGAAATATATTTAACGAGAATCAAATGAAAGAACAGCAATTTAGTATCTCTAGCTGGCTTTGGTGTACTGACTGTTGTTTTGTTACTTATTTTGGGGATAGATATCTGAAATCCAGTGACTAATACTCTAAAAGAGGCTCTGTTAACTAAAGATGAAG
>DIRM01000021.1:0-5794 GCA_002427545.1 Mageeibacillus sp. UBA5436
TACCACAGATGTTTATCTTATTTCTTTGTTTAACCTTTTTAGAAGAAATTGGATATATGTCAAGAATTGCTTTTACTATGGATCGTATCTTTCGACTATTTGGTTTATCTGGTAAATCTTTTATTCCTTTAATGATTGGTTCGGGTTGTACCGTACCAGGCATCATGAGTACAAGAACAATCAAAAATGACAGTGAACGTCGCATGACTATTATTACAACTTCTTTTATTCCTTGTAGCGCAAAGTTACCAATAATTGCTTTAATTGGGAGCGCTTTTTTTAATAATAGTGGCTGGATTACAACAATTTGTTACTTTATCGGTATTTTTGCTGTCATCTTCTCTGGGGCTATTCTAAAAAAGACTCACCCTTTCATGAACAATAATACACCCTTTATAATTGAACTCCCCGCTTATCATTGGCCACGCCTACGTGATATTTTAAAATGTGCCTTTGAACGTTCTTGGTCTTTTATCAAAAAAGCTGGTTCTGTCATCTTATTAAGTACTATTATCATTTGGTTTTTGATGAATTTTGGTTTTGAAAATGGCTTTGGCAAAGTAAATTTGATAGATAATTCAATTTTAGCAAAATTGGGTAATATTATTTCCATCATTTTTATACCTTTAGGTTTTGGTAATTGGCAAGCCACCATTGCCGCCATTAATGGATTGATTGCTAAAGAGAATATTATTGGCACCTTAGGTGTTCTTTATAAAGGGCAAGAAATGGTTGGAAATAGTCAACCGCTTTGGCAAGTTATGCAAACCCATTTTACAGAGATATCAGCTTTTTCATTTTTATTATTTAATTTATTATGTGCGCCATGTTTTGCCTCCATCGCTACCATAAAAAAAGAAATGGCTAATCCTAAATGGACAATTTTTGCGATCTCTTATCAAACGATATTGGCTTATAGCGCATCCTTTATTTTTTATCAAATAGCCCTTTTTAACCAAACTCAAAGCAATATACTTGGTTTTAGTTTCGCCATAATTCTTTTACTTATCTATCTTTTTTTGTTATTTAGACCAAATCCAAAACATCAATTAAAAGGAGATATAGAAATTTATGCTTGATTTTTTATTGAATCATATAGGTGATTTGATGATTATCTCAATCCTTTTAATCATCGTTATTTTAGCAATCAGAGTTATTGTCAAATCTCATAAACAAGGTGTTTGCACAGGTTGTCCTTATGCTAAATCATGTGCTCATGCTAAGAATAATAAAGACTGTTTTCACCAATATTTACATTAGTTTATCTATTTATTGCTTAAATTTAATAAGCCTAAGATGAAACTTGAGAACCCTATTCTTTTCTATCGTAAGACATATTATTGACATGAAAACGCTTTTTATTAAAATTTGATATAATTAGAGAAATTTTAAGATTTAAATTGAGTTTTTATAAAGCATATTATATATCTTCTTAAAGAATGTGAGGTTGCATCTTGTCCTTTAAACAAGAATGTAAAAAAAAATCATTTGTCTACTTACATGGTTTAATTCATTATATTGAACCATATATTTCTACTGCCAAAAATTCCAAAGAATTAATTGATTCTTTAATTGATGCCTTCAAATATTATAAATATCAAAAGATTTTACTTATTTCATCCGAAGACATCACCGACAATCAATTGTTAGAAACTTTATATAAAACAGGTTTAACTTCTAATGTTAATTTTATTTCCTTTCCCTTAAAAGAAAATCAAGCAACCACTTTTCAGGTTGAGAAAGCTTTACATGAATATATTAGCAATCAATGTCAGGCCATTTTAGTTATTGGTGATTCTGTTGCGATTGATTTAGGCAAAGCTGTTAAAGCTAGATTTCTTAATCTAGATTTAAGTATTTATCAAATGCGAGGTTTTGCCAATATACCACATCGCAAGCAACAACCTTTGCTCTTTATCATACCACTTTCTTTAGCTGGTAATGAGAGTAACTTAAGCAGTTGCATTCTGGACCATAATCATTTTGAAAAGATTTATTTGATAGATCGTCTTTTAAGCTGTGATTATATTTTTTATTGTCCCAGTTCATTGACTAGTTTAAGTGCTGATCAATTTATAGGAGATATTTGCATTGCACTTGCCAATGCTCTCGAAGCTTTAATTAGTAAAAATGCGACCAAAAATTCCAGATCTACTGCAGCTGTTTCTATCAAATTAATTCTCTCTGCACTTAAAAATCCTATTTTTTCTGAATTACAACAATTCAGTCAAATAGAAAATTTAATAGAATCCGAAAAAAATGTAAAAATTCAAATTTATCGAGAGAAAAAACACGAATTTTTTTCTTTATTAGAATCATTGCAAGAAGCGTCTAATTTTTCCGGTAAAGCTTCTGCTAAATGTTTAACTGGTTATACACAAGCTTTAAGAGATGCTTTGGAAGTACATTATCAAATAGTAGATTATAAAGTTACCCCTCTTTTATTTTTAGCAATTGTAAAGATGTATCAACAAAAATTGTCCAATTCACAAGAAGAAATTTTATCAAACAAAGAAAATTATCAACAATTATTTCAAGAAATTAGCGAGGCTTTAATCAAACTTATCGCGGATTGGAAATTGCCACAACATCTATCTTTTATACGAGCTACAGATTTTGATTCCATCATTCATTTAGTTAAAAAAGAAATGACAGATTATTATGCTTCGCCTTATGAATTAGACAAAGATAATTTATCTGCCATTTTAAAATCATTACAATAATCTAATTAAAAATATGAAAAATTAAAATAAATCTTAATTCCTCGAGATTAAAAATTATTTACTAAAAAATTTATTGCTAAAGCCGTCCAAACGATTAAGGAATTCATTAATATTTTCTTCTGATGTAGCATAAGATATACGAACATAATGATCTAAGTTTAATTTTTCTGTCGATGGACCAAAACCAATGCCTGGTACGGTAACAGTTTTAATTTCATCTAAGATTTTAAGACAAAACTCTTTGGAACCCATACCAAATTCGCTCAAATTTACAAAGACATAAAATGCACCGCCTGGTTTTTCGCAAGATAAACCTTTGATATCATTAATGCCTGAATAAATAATATTTCTACGTTTTTCATAACTCTCTTGCATCTTAACCGTATCTGGAATACATTCCTCTAAAGCTGTAATACAAGCTTCTTGCGCTGGTACAAAAATACTATTGGCAAAATTTTGATGTAATTTTGTCATACGATCTATCAATAATTCATTAGCAATCGTATAACCAACACGCCAACCTGTCATAGCAAACATTTTTGAAAAACTATTTATATAAATTAAATTATCTTTAATCTCAGGATATACCGTTAAGCTAGCTGCTTCTTGATTATCGAAAACAATTGTACGATAGACTTCATCAGTAATGGCAAAGAGATCGTATTTTTCGATAATAGCTGCAATTTGAGCAATCGTTTCTTTTGGAATAACACAGCCTGTTGGATTAGAAGGTGAATTAATCATAATCATCTTCGTTTTATTTGTGATTGCTGCTTCAATATCTTCTGGATTTGGAGAAAAGCCATTTTCTTCATAACCAGGTACACAAACAGGAATTCCGCCTGCAACTTTGATCATATTTAAATAATTAGGCCAGCATGGTGTTAAGGCAATAACTTCATCGCCAGGATTAATACAAGCTAAAAGAGCCAATTGCAAAGCTTCTGTTGCACCAATTGTAATCAAAATCTCAGTATTTGGATCAGCATTTAAAGGAGCACTTGGATTATTTGTATGGTATTCAGCTATGGCTTTTCTTAATAGTAAAATACCGCGATTTTGTGAATAAAAAGTTTTACCTTCATTTAATGATTGAAAGGCTCTTTCTATAATTGGTCTAGGGGTAACAAAATCAGGTTCGCCTACTGTAAAATTAAGCACATCTGTCATGCCTGCTGCTGCAGTATGCATCTCACGAATAATAGAACCTTTTAGGTTTAATGCCAAATCAGATATTTGTTTCATTTTATACCTCCAGTATAATTTTGAATTATCAATTTTGTAATAAAAATTTTTTGATTACTTTGATTACAAGACGTATTCAAAATAGAATAATATTTATTCTAACAACAAATGCTTGAAATAAGAATATTTATACGATTTTATTAATATTTTCACAAATATGCAAATTTATTGAAAAAAATTTTGTTTATAAGCGAATTTAAAAGCACACCATACACTAAATATAAGAAATTAAGATCTCAATTTTTCTAATAAAGGATAGAATTGTTGATGCAGATCAGGATTTGCACAGAAAACAGAACCCGTTTCAAAAATAGAAATTTCTTCACCATACATATTTGTTGCCTTGATACCAGCTTCTTGGCAAAGCAAAATACCTGCTGAAAAATCCCAAGGCCTTAATTTTAATTCGAAGAAGACATCTGCTCTACCACTAGCAATATAAGCTAAATCTAAAGCTGCAGAACCTGTTAGAGATATATCTTCACCTGCCATAAAAGCATCCGTCATGACTTCCAAAATTTTTCGATGATCGACCTTACCTCGGTCATGTGGACAAGTACCAAAAATTATAATGGCATGCTGTAGGTCATGAATATTGGAACCCATCAATCTTTCTTTTTCGATTGATTTATCTGATTTTATCTGTAATTTTGCATTCTCAATTAAATAAGCACCTT
This sequence comes from Mageeibacillus sp. UBA5436, assembly GCA_002427545.1. GTDB lineage: Bacteria > Bacillota > Clostridia > Saccharofermentanales > DTU023 > UBA5436. The sequence continues at coordinate 4,646 of DIRM01000021.1, forward strand.
TGCCTAATTGTGCCTCAAAAAATTCATCAAGAAACGGATTGTAAATCGCTCCATAATCTAATTTTTCACCATTATAATAGGCAAGTGAAATACAAGAATGCTTAACCTGACGTATTAAATTGGTTGTGCCATCTATTGGATCTAAAATAAAACATGGTTTATGGGTATCATATTTTTCTCTTTCTCCTTCTTCTCCAAAAAATTGAAATTCAGGAAAAAGAGATAGTATTTGATTTTCAATCTCATGTTGAACTGCTAAATCAATTTCTGTGACATAATCGCCAAAACCTTTACTCTCAATTTTTAAATTATTTTGATTTGATTTTTCTGTTTTTGCTTTAGCTTGTATCTCAAAAATAATATCTGAAGCATCAAGAACAATATTTCTAATTTTATTAATATCTGTTTGAGTTAATGTATACAACTTTTTCTCCTTTTTTAATGATATGTTTTAAATCATAATTTATAGGCCTTACCTTCACGTAAAAGCCAAATATATTTTTCTTTTACACGATTTTTTAATTCCAATATTCTTTCTATAGCAAGTGCATAATATTTTAATTGCACATCATAACGTTCTTTTAAAATGGATAGCTTATCTTCACTCTGAATATAATCCGATTTATAATCAATTAAAATTGCCTGATCTCCCTCCATAAACCAAAGATCAATCATACCTTGTAATAAGGTTTGATCACTGGAATCAAAATTATCATTTTTTATTTGAGTATTATTATTATGATTTGATTCATTTAGATTTGTCATAATCGGTGGTATAGACAAAGTAAAAGGAATTTCTCGATAAACTAAATTTTCTTGTTTTTCTGCTTTTAAAATTCTTTCTGCTAAATCTGACAATAAGAATTTTTCAATATAAGGATAAGCATAATCTGCCATCTCTTTTTCATGTGGTTTTATTTTCTTTTTTTCAATTAATTGTAGAATTTGAGCATCGTAAATTTGTTGCCAAAGCTCTTTTGGTTTTTGATCATAATCTTGCAAATAAATAAAGTGCATCAGTTCATGGATAAAAGTACCAAATTCGACTCCTGATTTATAGAACTTTTTATTTTGCTTTAAAAGATCTGGCTTTCTTAAAACATAACCCATATCCGCCATACCTTTTGGTAAAATATCTTTCTCAAAGAT
>DIRM01000021.1:6065-10754 GCA_002427545.1 Mageeibacillus sp. UBA5436
AAAAGATTTTCTATTCGCGAAATCTGCTGTTTACTTTGTTCATCTTTTAAGTCAATCGCTAAAAGGCTTTGTTTTGCTTTTTCTTGTTTATTTGATATCTCTTTGAGAATCTCTTGATCTTCATCATCTGATAATTGTCGTTCAGCTCTTTTTATTTGCATAGCTTCGAATTGATCAATAAGTTTATCTGCCGTAATCAGATTAATTTCATAATTTTCTAAGCTTTGTTGTAATTCACCTGATTCTGGTAAACTTTCAAAAGTAAAATAATCTAATAGATTTGTATTAATATTTTCTGCTTTTGCTTGTTTAACCAAAAAGCTCATTATTATCTCTGCATAAGTATTAAGCTTATATAAATTTTGTGGTTTTATCTCTTGAATTAAATCTGGGATTAAATCGAGCAAAATTTGATTACGTTTTTCTTCTTGAATATTTGCTAATATGGTCAATTGCTCTTCGGCTCTTGTCATGGCAACATAGAGCAAGCGATATTCTTCAGACCATAATTTTTTCTTTTCAATTTCTTGAAATTCAATTAAATTGGTGTTTGAGTAGATAATCTGCTCATCAGTATCAGCTGTATATGAAGCAAAACCAAAATCAGGATCAAAATGGAAAAGAAAACTTTTGTCTTGATTTTTTATTTCTTTATTACTTCCAGCTAAAATAACATGTTTATATTCCAAGCCTTTAGATGCATGAATCGTCATAATTGAAACACTATTTGAAGCAATTGGTGCTTCATCAAAATCTTCGACTAATAATTTCTTTTCTTTAATCTTTTGAATATAATTCGTGAAATCATGTAGCCCGCTGCCTTTTTCTTGTTCAAATTGATTAGCCCATTCTTGGAATTTTTCAATATCTGCTAATCTTTGATCAGAAAATGGTAATTGCGACAATTGATCCGGATAATCAGCGATTTGAAAAATTTCATCTAAAAGTTCAGAAAGAGAAAGCCAATTCGCCTTTTCTCTTAATTCAGAAATAATTTGTTTAAATTGAATGACTTTATTGTAAATATTTTCCAGATCATTTTGGGGATAATCAATTAACTTTGTATTGATTTGCCCAACAAATTCTTCTTTTGTCATTTGATTAATAGAATTTAGAATCTCATGAAAATATTTTGTTTGGGGATTTATCAATTTACAGATTAATAATTCATCTTCATTAAAAGCTAAGTTAAAGATATTAGAACGCATAATAGCGACAAGAGGAATATCTTGTTTGGCATTATCTAACAAATTGATTAATTGAATTAAAAAACGTAACTCTAAGCTATCTAAACTATTTTTTTCTTCTTTGCCATTCACTGGAATATTAAAGGCTTTAAGTACTTGTGAATAAATTCCACAAATTTTTTTCGTTCTAGCCAAAATAGCAAAATCTTCATAGTTTGCTCCAGCGTATATTTCATTTTCTATAATCTGAACCACATTTAAAGCTTCTAATAATATATTGATATCTGTGTTTGACTGTAATTCAATATTATTTAAGGGTGCAATGGCTTTGAGACGTTCCTCAATAATTTTGGGATTAGATATATTAGATTCTTCTTTTGTTTTTATTTCTTCATTTTCTGTAGTCGCAGATTGATTTTTATCTTTTGTTTGTTTCTTTTCTTCGACTGGTATTTGAACCGCATAAAAGTTAATTTTCTTTTTGCCAACTTTTGTTTCTAATAGATTATTATTACCAGGAATTAATTTTTGTTTTTCATCATATTCAATTTCTGCTACTTCTTCATGCATAAACCATTCAAATAGTTGATTAATACCCATTAGAAGTGTTTCAGCACTTCTAAAGTTTTTATTCAATAAAATATAATAACCATCTGATAAATCTGATGATGAATCTTGCTCTACATTTGGCATCGTTTTTATAATTGTATTCTGATTATAATCTTGATATTTTTTGAGTTTATTTTTAAATATACTTGGATCGGCATTACGGAAACGATAAATACTCTGCTTTAAATCACCTACCATAAAAACTTTATCAGATTTGATGCGATTGACAATCATTTCTTGAATAGGATTGGTATCTTGAAATTCATCAATATATACTTCTTGATATTGAGCATGAATGGCTGCTGCAACATCTTTTTGATCCAATAATTTTAAAGCAAAATGTTCATAATCATTAAAATCAATCAAATTATGGCGACGTTTTATTTGTTGAAAACGGCGATCAGATAAAATAATAATTTCAATAAAACGAGCCAAAGGCCGTATCATTTTTTGCAGGCTTTTTTCATAGTCTGGTAAATCCTGAATAAAATAAGGTGGTACATATTTTATATTGTTACGAACAAGCACCGTTGTGTCAGGTTTAAATTCACTATTTAGAAAAATAATCGCAGGCAGAACATTTGGCTCATAAATAGACATGAATTCTCTTTTTTCAATTGCTGCTTTTGTATCCCGATTATTTGCTCGCAAAACAATTGGTGCATCCAAATTTTTTGCTGCAAGAAATACAGCATGCCATTTTTCTTGATTGGTCTTTTTGGATTTAAGAATCAAAGAAATTTCTTGCAAAACTTTTTCTTCAATATCTAATCGAGAATTTAGATTATAAACTTCTTTCGTATTTATTTTACCTTTAAAAACATCAGAATAATAATTAGTAGTCTTTGCCTTTGAAATAGAAAAAATAGCCTGATCTAAAACTTCTGCTAATTGTTTTAATACCTCATCTACAAATTTTGATGTTGAAATATTTTTACTTTTTGCTTGATAATTATTGAATGCAGAAATTACTGCATCTTCATAATAAGGTAAACTTTTAAATTGATGTAACATGCCAATGATACGATCTCGCATCGTTTGATCTGTATATTTTTCGGTAAATGCAAAAGATAATTTTTCAAAATCTGATAGCCAATCTTTTTTATGAATCGGTTCCGTCATAATATTAAATAAAGATATCTCTTTTTGGCTAATACCTGGTAAGCTTTGAGAAATTATTTGATCTGAATCATGATCTTCATTTTTCAAGTCTGCTAAATTCTGATATATAAAGTTTAAAACATCATCAATTGCTCTTGCTAAATAGATTGCTTCCTGTGTTTCTGACATATTGTTAATATTGATATCAAGGATTAATTCATCATTTTCATCAAGCAAATAAGCATTATATTCTTTAATAATGCTTAAACAAAAAGCATGAATGGTTGAAATTCTTGCCATTGGTAAACGTTTTTTAATTTCTCTTAAGCGCTGTAATAAAATTGGATCTGACGTTGTATCCATTTTTTCAGCCAATTTTAATTCGAGTTTTTGTCTCATTTGCAAAGCTGCTTTATTTGTAAACGTCATGACCAATAAGTTTTCCGGCTCAACTTTTTTTGAGATTAATCGTTCATAAATACGATTAATTAATACTGCCGTTTTACCGGAACCTGCCGCCGCTGATACAAGTAAAGGTTTTTTTAAATCATAATCTATGGCTTGTTGCTGTTCAAAGGTAAATTTCATCATTTTAAATATTTCCCTCTGTTTGAGTTTCTGTTTCTTCTTGCTCAATGATTTGTTGAATGAGATTCAAAATCTCTCCCTTTTCTGTTAATGGTTCAAATAGAGTTGCTCTTTCTTTAATTAATCTTTGATCGTAACCACATATCTCTTTAAATTGACAATAACGACAAGCTAATGTTGAAGTATTTAGACCTTTGGGATTTGGTGAAATTTCACCCATGATAATATTTTTTGTACTTTCTTTTGCTTTTTGAAAAGAAAACTCACCGATTGCATTTATTTGTTCCATATCGGCCTTTATGGATTTTTTAAGATTTTGTTTTTCTAAACGCTCATTGAAACTCTCTTTTGGAGGGAAAATAGAATTTGTTTCTCTAGCAACAGGATTGTCAAATACAAAATAAGCAATCGAATCAACTTTTTGTTCTGGATGATTGACTTGCCAAATTTTTTGATAAAGCCCTAATTGTAGATCTAAACCATAAAATATTTTTTCCAATTCAATGGTTTTATTGCCTGTTTTATAATCAATAAGACGATATTGCTGCAAAGCGTTTTGATCAATTCGATCAATGATTCCATTAAACTCCAGAGAGATCTTTTCCCCATAATAATCATTATTTTCTAATAAATATAAAGGTTGATAAAAAATTTCCTCTTCGCTTTCATGCTTTTTATTCTGAAAATGAGGTGGAAATTTCCATTCAAAATAACTTGGTAGAAAATCACCTTTTAAGTTTGCATGACTATCAAATATCAGGGCTGAGCGAATGATTCGTTTTAAGCGTTGTCCATCTTTACTTTTTACTATAGGGTCTGCATAAGTACTTAATTTTGCTGAATGAATGGCTGTATTGTATAAATCATCGTATAGCTTTTCATCTTGAATTTTTGCTAACCATTCTTGGTATCGATTTTCTTTTGCCGTTTGATCAGCAGCACTTTGCATGATTGTTTCAAATTCTCGTAAAGCAATTTCCATCATGGCATGCACCATGGTTCCGCGATCTCTTGGATCAATTTCCCAAATAGGTCTTTCTTGTAACTTTAAGATATTTTGTGAAAAAAATTGATATGGGCAAGATTGATAATTTTCTAAACTACTAGCAGATAAAAATTTACGATCCTGTATCAATGGAGTATAAGATTTAGGATTAAGATAAAGTGATTCCTTTCTTTCAGTATTCCAAAGAATCAAAGGATT
>DIRM01000021.1:10998-17270 GCA_002427545.1 Mageeibacillus sp. UBA5436
GCTTTATGCCAATATGTTTTTGATTGTGGTAAAAGAAATTCTTGTGTTGATTTATCAAGATTATTATTTTCTTCTTTTGATTTTGCTTTAGCATTCTCAATAATTTGTTTAGGTTTATATTCTTTTTTATAATTAAAGAGATCTTGTTTCTGAGTTTTTACATAGCGTTTGCTTCGCTTTTTTGTCAACCAGCGTTGATCTGGATAATACAAATCACCAGGTACAATTTGTAAAAGTTGAATCGCTTTTAAAAAATTGATTTTTTGTTCAGCCTCCAAATCTTCAATTTCTATTGAATCAATTTTTTCCTGATTTGTTTTTAATAAATCAGTTAACAAAGAATAAAGGCCAGACCATTGATCCGAATCAAGATATGGTGTTGAAAGATAAATTTGATCTTTTGGATGTGAGAATAAAGCAGCTGCATTGACAAGACCTGCTAGTATTTGATTTTTCTTATAATCTGGTAATTTTTTCGAGCTGATTTCTTCTATCCATTCAACTTCACGTGAATTAAAAAAGCTATTTTCTGTATTAATGGGTGGAAAATTATCAATGGACATACCAACAATAAATAATATTTTGCAATCGTAATACATTAATTCCTGCATAGAACCAATTCGGATACGATCAAGACCTACTGGTATTGTATTTGGTATTTGCATTGCCAAGCTACCAAGAATAATTTCACCAAATTTTGCTTGTGAAATATTTTCTACATTAAATAAAGTGTAGCTTTCTTCTAATAATTGAATGGTGATTTCCCAAGCTGCCGCTAGAGATAAAGCAATATCTTCTTCCCCTAATTTCCTTAATTCTTCAATTTTATTTTCAAGATGTGAAAAGAAAGTTTCATCTGCTAGCCAATTTAATAAATAATTAGCTTTATCTGAAGCCTTGCGATAAGAACGAATTTCTTTGGCTGCTTGAAAGATATTTTGAAGATATGATTGAACAAATTCAGAAAAAGTTTCTCGTTTTTCTTCATTTGTAATTTTATTTAAATATTTAGGATTTTCTATTTGATAAGGATATCGGTAACCATATTCCAAACAAATATTTTCGAATTCATCAATTTCATCATAATTTGCTAAAGATAAACCTGAGCGTAAAAATAAAAGAAGATCTTCCATTTGATAATTAGGATTACAAATTTGAAGAAATCCTTCTATATAGCGATATAAAGGTAAATTCTTAATAGGCAAGCGATCTGTAATATATGCATTGAGACCAAATTCTCTAAAGATAGATTTGACCAAACTTTGATTGTTAACTTCTGAAACAACCGCAATACCAATTTCTTTTTGGCGATAGTTTGCTTCTTTGATAAGACGTTTTATTTCACCAGCTACAAAAGCCCATTCCTGTCGTGGGTTTTCATTCGTGATCAAACGAATTTTTGCAGAATCATGATTAAAATTATTTTTTGCTTGAATTTCTTTATCAACAGAAGCAAAATCAATTTTTCCTGTTAATATGGCCTCTTGTAAAGCTCTTTGTACAATTGGCGTATGATTATCCAAAGCTATTGTCTCAATATTTGGAATCACCGCAATAATTTGTTCAAAAGCGATTTGACCAGGTTCAAAAATTTCCTGACGAATATTATGCTTGAGATTAATATCTGTACAAACTGTTATCGTTAATTTTTTTGCAAATGTTGAAAGTCTTTGAATGATTTTTAACTCTTGTTGATTGAAAGATCGAATATCGGCAAAACCAGTTATCCAAATTTGAGTATTTTTTAAGAAAGCTAAATCTGTATTATTTTCATTATTTAATAAATCTAGCAAGAAATTTAAATTATCATCTTCATCAAGGAGTTGAAGATGTTCAATTTCTTTTTGATAGAGATCAAATAATTCTGCAAAATCTGAAATTTTATCCTTCGTTAAAGAAGGTGCCGCTTTTTCGGCTAGATCGCGTATATCTTTCTCATCTAGATCAAAGCGCTTAAAATCACGCAAGACTTTTTCTAGCTCATCACTAAATCCTGTTTTACCTGCAAAGCGTTGAAATCTCTTAAAACGATCTGGATTTTGGCAGATAATTTTTTGAATTAAAAGACTTTTGCCAATTGGCGAAATAAAATCTCCCGCTAAACCACCTGCCATCATAAAGATACGATAAGCAAAACGTTGAAAGGATAGAACCTCAGCCAACATCAAACCATTAACATCAAAATTTGATAAATAACGTTTTTCAATATCAGCTTTTAGGGCATCAGGTACGAGAATAAAAGCAGGATCTGTTAATTTAGCCTGTTTGTCTTTAGTATGTTTTGCTAATTCTTGCAAGCAATAATCTTGCAATTGAATAGGGTCTGTTCCTACTATAAGCAAATTTCTCGTCATATATCCTCCCTGATTTTTACTTATCTTCTGGCTGAATTTCCTCGTTCTTTATTATTTCTTCAAAATCAATTTCACTCGCTGCCCAAGTGGCTACTTCACTTAAAGCTGGATGAATTGTCATAGCATAATTTAATGCCGTTGTTGTTGTCGGATCAATATATCTCTCCGGATAAATAACTCTTTCTTTTTTAGTTTCTTCAGAAGCAATTTCTCCTTCAATAATTTGATAAGTATACTGTCCACTATTCATCAAATTAGCATAAATTTGAGTTAAAACGGATGCCTCTGGTCCGACAATTTGAACGCCCAGTAAACGATGTGTTTTTCGATCTGCTAGCACTTTAACAAAATGCTTTTCTTCGCCATATTCATATCCCATAGCAAAAGGTTTACTCGTATAACCATAATAGTATTTTGCTTCTACGACATCAATATTTGCTTGTTCAATTTGTTTTCTATTTAAACCAACCATTGCAACTTGAGGACCTGTAAACACAGCAGCTGGCACAACGTCATAACGTGCTCTTCTTCTTGCTGGAACATCGGATTTATCATGGTTTTCAAATCTTTCAAATAAGTTAAAAGCAATAATTTCTGCTTCATAATTAGCAACATGACGAAGTTGAAATTTACCATTGGCATCACCCATACAATAAATTCCATCAGCCGATGTTTCTAAAAATTCATTCGTTTTTATCCAGCCTCTTTTATCTGTTTCAATACCTGCTTTTTCAACTTGTAAACTTTTGCTATTTGATTCTAAACCGATTGCCAGTAAAATTTGTTCTGAGACTATTTGAGTTTGCTCACCTGTATCAATATTTTCAATAGTCATATGTAATTGACCATCAATTTTTTTGATATCAAGCATTTCAACATGCAAATACACATCGATATTCTCTTCTTTATATTCGTCTAATACAACATCAATAACATCTTTATCATAATGTGGTAAAAATCTCGGATTATGCTGAACAATCGTTACTTTCGTTCCTAAATTTGCAAAGAAATGGGCAAATTCAGCGGCAATGACACCGCCACCCAAAATGGTCAAGCTCTCAAAAGGTTTTTCGGGGAAATCATTGCCAAAGAATTTTTCTGTTGTAAGATAATCTATTTGTTCAAGACCTTTAATTGTATTAGGGATTCTTGTTTTAGCACCATTGGCTATAACAATTTGATCTCCCATCAATTCTTCTGATAAGGTGCCGTCATTCAAACGAACTTGTAATGTTTTTTCGCCTGTGAAGAACCCTTCTCCTTGATAAATACTGACATTTTCTTCCGCTTGATATTCTTCAAAGACTAATTGACTATGATGATGTGAATGATGAAATGTTCTTTCTTTCAACTTCTCATAATTAATTTTAAATTCTCCTTCAATTAAACCTATTTCTTTTAAGCGTTCAAAATCTTTTTTATAATCAATTGGCGTCAATAATGATTTAGTTGGAATACAACCCCTATTTAGGCAAGTTCCTCCAAATTCTGCTTTTTCTATCATAGCAACCGTTTTACCTGCATCAATCGCTGCATCTGTCACGATATTTGCTGCTCCTGTACCAATAACAATATAATCAAATTTGCGCATGTCTTTTCTCCATTATTTTTATTAAATTCATTTTTCTAATTATTTAATTACTTTAATTCTCAAAACTTCAGTCAAAGAAGTTTAATAAATAGTGTATTTACAAGTATCAAGTAAATACGAAATTTTTAATATCATTATACATTAAATGATATCAAGTGCCTTTTTGAAAAGAAACTTGTAGTTTATGATACATTTTTGCTTTCTCTTTATTTTTTCTTAATTTATTCGTCTTATTTGTGTATAATCAGCATTGTATATTATTATGTGTACATGAAATAGAGATAAGATCTTAATTAGAATCCTAGGAGGTTTTTATGATTCAAGAAAATTTAATTGTTGATATTTTTGCAAGAGAAATTTTAGACTCTCGTGGCAACCCAACCTTAGAAGCAGAAGTTGTTACAGAAGATGGTTCTTTTGGTAGAGCTGCTGTTCCATCTGGTGCATCAACTGGCGTACATGAAGCAGTAGAATTACGTGACGGTGGCGATCGTTATGATGGTAAAGGTGTTCAAAAAGCTGTAGATAATGTTAATGATATTATCGCAGAAAGTATTATTGGTATGAACGTTTTTGAACAAGCTGAAATCGACCATACCATGATCGACTTAGACGGAACAGAAAACAAAGGTAAATTAGGAGCAAATGCTATGCTCGCTGTTTCTTTAGCTGTTGCTCAAGCAGCTGCAGATAGTCTTGGTTTAAGTCTTTATGCATATTTAGGTGGAGTTTTTGGAAATACTTTACCTGTTCCAATGTCCAATGTTATCAATGGTGGAAAACATGCTGACAATAGTATCAATTTACAAGAATTCATGATCATGCCTGTTGGCGCTCCTACTTTTAAAGAAGGAATTCGCTGGACAACTGAAGTTTTCCATACTTTAAAATCTCTCTTGAAAAAAGACGGTTATTCAACAGCCGTAGGTGATGAAGGTGGTTTTGCTCCTAACTTTGAAAACGATGAGCAACCTTTACAATATTTAGTCAAAGCTATTGAAGCAGCTGGTTATAAACCAGGCGAAGATTTCTTCATTGCTTTAGACCCAGCCTCCTCAGAATTATATGAAGAAGCCAAAGCCGCTGGCAAAGACGGTTATTTATTCTGGAAATCCGGCGAATTCAAAACACGTGAAGAAATGGTTGATTTCTACGCTGATTTATGTGAAAAATATCCAGTTATTTCTATCGAAGATGGCCTGGCCGAAGATGATTGGGATGGTTGGAAAATTTTAACTGATCGTTTAGGTGGTAAAGTTCAATTAGTTGGTGATGATTTATTTGTTACTAATACAGAACGTTTAGCAAAAGGTATTGAACTCGGCGTTTCCAATTCAATTTTGATTAAAGTCAACCAAATTGGTACTTTAACTGAAACACTTGAATCCATTAAGATGGCACAAGATGCTGGCATGACTGCTGTTATCTCACATCGTTCTGGTGAAACAGAAGACGTTTCAATCGCTGATATCGCTGTTGCAACTAATGCTGGCCAAATCAAAACCGGTGCTCCTTCTCGTTCAGACCGTGTTGCTAAATATAATCAATTATTGCGCATTGAAGAAGAGTTAGGTGAATCAGCTAAATATGCTGGTAAAAAAGCTTTTCGCTTCAATAAATAATTTCTATTAAATTTGAATACAAAAAACAAGACCTGTTAATCATCATTTAGCAGGTCTTTTTTGCTTTTTATATGAATTACTTTTTACTTTAATGACTAATGAACGTTAATTTTTTCAATAGGAAATAAAGGTAATTTTTCTAAGAAAATAATATCATCGCGTTCTGCAGCTTCACCTTCAGCTAAAACAGCAGCCTGACATACAATATTACCTCCAGCTTGTTCAACAAGTTCGGTTAAAGATTTTAAAGATTCGCCAGTTGAGATGACGTCATCTATAATACCCACACGCTTTCCTTGAATCAGATAAAGATCTTCGCGCGGTAAATATAATTTTTGCATGCCTTGTGTCGTTATTGAATCAACATCTACGGATAAAGGCTCTTCCATATAAGTTTTTTTACTTTTTCTTGCAACGACATAACGTGGAATGCCTAGTACACGAGATAATTCATGAACGAGCGGAATCCCTTTTGCTTCTGCTGTTATTAAAACGTCAACTTCTGGAATTTTTTCTGCCAATAAATTTGCACAATGGGTACATGCTTCAACATCACCCAAGATGATAAAAGCAGCAATCGCCAAATCGTCTGAAACAGGAACGATATGTAAATGCCTTTTAAGCCCCTGAATATTAATTGGATAAAATTCTGGTAATTCTTTCATCAAATTTCCTCTTCTCTATTGTCTTTTATTATTATTTTGC
>DIRM01000005.1 GCA_002427545.1 Mageeibacillus sp. UBA5436
TCATCTTTAGTTAACAGAGCCGTTAAGTTTTGTATTATTTTATAGTTGTTTTTTTTATAACATAGACACTATGTTACCAAATTTCTATTTTTTCACAAAATTATTTAATTATTATATTTTTTTAGAGTATATATTATATAAATGTTACGATTTTTGCATTTAATAAAATATTTACCATTTTTACGCTTCGCCTATACTGATTTGAAAATAAATATAATTTATGATCGCGAAATATTATTAGTCTTTATTATTTCAGTTTTTGTAAAATTAATTAAGCAAAATATCAAATTTTTTATTTTTACAATAACAATGAAATTTTTAATATATTTATTACTTGTCTTTTTTGTAGTAATTCTTGAAAAAATAGCAAAAACCTACTTAATTGGTGGTGGTGATCTTAAATTGATTGCTTTGCTATATTTCATTTATAATGCTGAATATTTATTTTTATCATTGTGTTTAAGCTTTTTTCTGATTATGATCAGAATCTATTATTATCAGTTAACCAGAAAAGCAGGAAAATTATTATTTATTAAAATGGGAGAAAATGCAACAGAGCTAATTCATATTGTTTTTGCACCATTTTTAGCCCTAGGATTATTTCTAAGTCTATTAATCATATAATAAGGTCTATTTAATATAGCTTTTTTCACAAAAAAAATTAGTAATCAATGATAGGATTGCAACATTGTCAACATTATTTTAAAATACGAAACATGAATGAAGAAATGAGTAATGGGCAAGGAAATGGGATTCGACCTGTTAAAATAAGAATCGTAAACCCTACGCCAAAAAGTGATATTAAAAATGATGCTCCAAATAATAAGAAACAAAAAAAGATAATTAGTTTTTTATTCTTTATTATGCTTGGTTGTCTTTTGTTTTTTGTATTTAATTTATTTAATTTATTTTTAGGTAATTCAAATTTAACGACCTGGAAAATCATTATCTTAAGAGGTTTGTTTTTATTATTTTTTAGTTTAGGACTTCCCATCTTTTTTTATTTTAATTATTGTTCAGAAATAATATCTCATATTCACTGGATGACTAAGCCTTCATTTGTTTTCTTAACTGTTCTTTTGGCTATGGTATCTGCTAATGTATTAACTATAATTAATGCATTTATTTCACTTCTATTAAACAAAATAAACTTTATTTCAACTCTTTGGATTGAAGCACCTTTTATTTCATACTTACCTAAAGAAAATTTAATTTATTCTTTTATATTTTTGTTGATTTTTTGTCTGATGCCCGCATTTTTAGAAGAATTTGGTTTGCGTCAAATACTTCTTAAGCGTAATTTAAAGACTTATAACAATTTTGATTTAATTTTTATTCAAGGTTTGATAACTGCATTGCTCGGTTTTAATTTTCAATTATTTATCCCTTATTTAGGATTTGGCATGCTCAGTGCTTTTTTATTTATCTCATTTGGTAATATGACCTTAAATATTATCTTTCATTTCAGCTTTAAGTTCATTATTTTTTTCATATTAGATAAATTTAATATATTTGATTCTTATTCCTTTAGATCAGATTTATTAAGTAATTATTTTCCGTTAATTCTAAACATCTTATTATCTCTTTGTATCTTATTTCCTTTATTGATTATCATGGGACAGCTCACGAAATCAAATCCAGTTTGGAAAAAAGATGCATTAATGACAAAATCAAAAAAGAAAATGCAGAGAGAAAGATACTTTGTTCCTTCATTCTGCATTTTAATTATTTTGAATATTTTATTTTTAATGTTTTTTTAAATCATTCTTCTAATTGTCGAATATAAGAACCAATTGGTATTAAATTTGCATTTTCAAAAGGAATCAAATAAAGCATTTTGGCATGAGGAGTTGAGCTAATTTCATTTTTATTTAAATCCAATAGCTCTTTTATTTGGAAATGTAAATTATCACCTTTTGGCATGATCAAATCAACATCTGCGCCAATTTCAACTTTATTCTTTTGTTCTAAAACTAAATATTCATTATTAATATGATCACGTACTTCAGCAATGACTTTTGCTTGTTCATACATCGTTTTTTCAGCATGAATTTTTGCTTTTTGTTCAGCTAAAGGTTTGGCCGTATCCTGAAAAAAGAAGCCCGTATCATAATGTCGATGTACAGTATGTTCCAAAGCATCGAGCCACTCTGCTTTAACTTGATAATTATCTGGATCCTTCATATAACTATCAATAGCATCACGATATGTTTTAACAACAGTTGAAGCATAAAATGCACTTTTTGTACGACCTTCGATTTTCAAGCTGACAACACCAGCTTTTATTAATTCTGGTATATAATTAATCATACAAAGATCAGATGAGCTCATTAAATAAGAGCCATTCTCATCCTCATCTAAAATCAAAGGATTATCCTCATGTCCTTTTTCAGTTAAAACAAGCGGTTTCACTTTATATTTCCAACGACAAGGTTGAGTACAGGCGCCTCGATTGGCAGATCTATTATTATAATAATCAGATAGTAAGCAACGTCCAGAATAAGACATACACATGGCTCCATGTACAAATGCTTCTAGCTCAAGATCTTCTGGTAAAGATTGCCTAAGTGATTTTATTTCCTCCAAGGATAATTCTCTTGCTAAAATAATGCGAGTTGCACCTTGTTTATACCAAAACATAGCCGTTTTACTATTTAAAACACTGCTTTGCGTACTGATATGAATATTAAGGTCAGGAGCTAATTCTTTAGCCATTTGCATAATACCAGGATCAGAAACAATAATGGCATCTGCCTTAGCTTCAGAGATTCCTTTAATTGCAATTTCCAAGTCTCTAAAATCATGATCTCTGGCAAGGCTATTTAAGGTAACATAAACTTTAACGCCTTTAACATGAGCTTTTTCGACAACATTTGGTAAAATTTCTAAATCAAAATTTCCGCCGGCTGCTCTTAGATTAAATTGATTTAACCCTAAATAAACAGCATCTGCACCATATTGGATTACCTTTTCAAGTTTTTCAAAATCGCCTGCTGGCGCTAATAATTCAATCATTCATCACCTTGATTAATGCCACTATAATAATCGACATTTTCTTGATGTTCATCTTCCGTTTGAGCAAATACATTATTTCCTTGGCCATCAGCACAAAAATAATAATAATTGGAAGCATTATCCCAAGTTCTTTCTGTTGCTGGCCACAATACACCTTCTATGGCAGCAATACCTGGATTATTAATTGGTCCAGGTGGTAAGCCTATAAAAGAGTAAGTATCATAAGGATTATCTTGGAAGCGATCTAAGTCCGATTGCATAACCCAAAAAACAGGTTCTTCACCATTTTCAAGTCTTAAATAATTTATGGTTGCACAAGAAGCCAAGGGCATGTCAATATCTAAACGATTTAAAAACACTTTACTAATTTTATACATTTCTGTATTAGTACCTTCAGCCTGAACAATAGACGCTAAAGTAATCACTTCATCCATGGTCAAACCTATATCATCTGCCCTTTGTTGATATTCATCATTATTCAATTTATTGGCAGTATTATTTAAGAATGTTCTTAATATATCCTCTTCATCCATACTTGAATCAAAGCTATAAGTATCTGGCCATAAATAGCCTTGTAATAGCCATTCTCTTTCTTCATGCACGGTAATGTTTTTAACAAATGAATAATCAATAAAGATATTTGGTCTTTGCACCAATTCATCCATATAATCAATATCTATATTTAAACCTGCATCTATTAATTTTGCTTGAATTTGTTTATAAGTTAGGCCTTCTGGAAAAGTAATCATAATTGATTCTGAAGCATGTGTTAAAATATACATGATTTCATCATAATTAAGCTCTTTTGTTAAATAATGCGTACCAGATTGATATTCACCATCAAAACCATTTAGCTTTGAAAGAATTTTAAAAGCAAATTCATTATTAATCAGATCATTTTTCTTTAGAATTTTAGCAATATCATCAACACTTGCTGCTCTTGGGATTTCAATTTCCAAAGCATCAGCGGTTTCAGGTGTAATGGGACTGGTATCATTTTCTAAATAATACTCTTGTAGATTAGACATTCTCTCATTTTGAGATTTGACATAATCGTAACCATTAATAAAACCAACAAATGCGATAAAAACAAATGAAAGAATCAAAACGAAAAATAAGATAGTTTTAAAAACTTTTGAAGACATTTTGCCTCACTCTAGCTATTCAGGCTTGGCTTTTGCCATGCTTCTTAATCTCTGATGATGATCAAGAATTTTCTTTCTTATGCGAATGTTTTTAGGAGTAATCTCTATCCATTCATCATCTGCAATAAATTCTAAATATTGTTCTAGGCTCATCTTTATTGCTGGAGTTAATTTTAATGCATCATCACTGCCTGCTGCTCTAATATTTGTTTGTTGTTTCTTTTTGCAAACATTGACAGTAACATCGTCTTTTTTCATTGTTTGTCCAACAATTTGTCCTTGATAAACTTTTTCGCCAGGTTCTATAAATAAATCGCCACGTTCTTGAGCATTATACATACCATAAGTGATGGCTGTACCTGTTTCATATGCGATTAAGACACCGTGATTTCGACTGTCAATATCGCCCTTCCAAGGTGTATATCCATCAATAATGCTATTGATTATACCATTGCCTTTAGTATCGGTCAAAAACTCAGAACGATAGCCTATGAGGCCTCTTGCTGGAATTTTAAACTCTAATCTAGCATAGCCACGTTCAGGTGGTGCCATTTTTGTGATGGTGGCTTTTCGCTCACTCATTTTTTCGATAACCGAACCCATATATTCTTCAGGTACATCAATCATAACCAATTCTTCTGGTTCCATTAATTTACCGTCAATTCTTTTTGCAATTACTTGAGGTTTGGATACTTGGAATTCATAACCTTCTCGGCGCATTGTCTCAATCAAAATAGAAATATGTAATTCACCTCTACCTTTCATGACAAATTGTTCCGTCGATCCTGTTTCCTCCATTTGCATTGAAATATTTGTAAAAATTTCTCTTTTCAGACGATTACGTAAATGTCGACTTGTTACAAATTGTCCTTCGGTTCCAGCAAAAGGGCTATCATTGACAGCAAATGTCATTGCAATAGTCGGCTCATCTATTTTAACAAAAGGTAAGGCCACTGGATTTTCAGAATCACATAGCGTATCTCCAATTGCCAATTCTTCAATTCCACTAATCGCAATAATTTCACCTGCATCTGCAGAAGAAATTTCTTTTTTACCTAAACCTTCAAATCTCATCAAACTTGAAATTTTACCATTAATGATTTTGTCTGCATGATGATAATTAACAACTGAAATATTTTGTTTTGCCTTAATGCTACCATTTTCAATTTTGCCAATCGCGATTCTGCCTATATAGGAATCATAATCAATATTAGATATTAACATTTGAAAAGGTGCATCTTTGTCTCCCTTGGGTTCAGGAATTGTATCAACAATTGTTTTAAAAACAGGCTCGATTGTACCTTTTTCTAATAATTCAGGGGTGATTTCATCTGGTAAATCATAAAAAGCTGCCCCATCTCTAGCAGATGCATATAGAACAGGAAAATCTATTTGTTCATCGGTTGCATCCAATTCAATAAACAAATCATAAACCAAATCTAATACCTCTTTAGGTCTTGCATTTGGCCTATCAATTTTATTAATGATAACAATTGGTTTTAATTTTTTTTCTAAAGTTTTATGTAGAACAAAACGAGTTTGAGGCATAGGACCATCAAAAGCATCAACAATTAATATGACGCCATCGACCATTTTCAGTACACGTTCAACTTCGCCACCAAAGTCAGCATGTCCTGGTGTATCAACAATATTGATACGATAATCTAAATAATTTACAGCTGTATTCTTAGAAAGAATTGTAATGCCTCGTTCACGCTCTAAATCATTCGAGTCCATGACCTGTTCAACATGCTGTTGATGACTACTAAAAATACCACTTTGATCTAATAATGCATCGACCAAAGTTGTTTTGCCATGATCGACGTGAGCAATTATAGCTACATTTCTAATTTTTTTCACTGTATTTATCCCTCTTTTTAAAAATATCTGATAATTCTTCATTACGTGATCGATTTCGCCAAATAAAATGAATCGGTGTCCCCTCAAAGCCAAAGTTGAGGCGAAATTGATTTTCCAAATAGCGCTCATAAGAAAAATGCATTAAGTCTTTATTATTAACAAAAAACACAAAAGTTGGTGGACCTGTTGCCACTTGTGTTGCATAAAGAACTTTAAGTCTGCGTCCCTTATCCTGCGGAGGCGGATTCATTGCTATTGCTCTTGATAAAACTTCATTAATAACATTCGTCGAAAGCCTTCTTTGAGACTGCTCATATACTTCATCAATCATCTTAAATATACGATGGATTCTTTGGCCACTTAAAGCAGAAACAAAAATAATAGGTGCATAAGACATAAAACTAAAACGAATTTTTAAATCTTTTTCAATTTCTTTCATTCGCTCCGTTTTATTATCAATGAGATCCCATTTATTAATAACAAAGATAGTAGCTTTACCATTATTATGAGAAAGGCCAGCTACTTTGGTATCTTGTTCTGTAACCCCTTCAACAGCATCAATCATCACTAAACACACATCTGAGCGTTTTATTGCAGATTCTGTTCTCAAAATTGAATATTTTTCAATGCGATGTTTTATTTTGCTTTGACGTCTTAATCCAGCTGTATCAATTAAACGATAAGATTTATCTTCAAAGGTAAAATCGATATCAATGGCATCTCTAGTTGTACCTGCTATATCTGAAGTAATCGCTCTGTCTTCTTGTAATAAATAATTAATTAAAGAAGATTTTCCAACATTAGGTTTACCAATAATCGCTACAGAAATTTGATTAGAAGTAGATTCTATTAATTCTGATTCTGGTAACAATTCAACAATTTTATCTAAAACCTCTGTAAAGCCTAGTCGATTTGCAGCGGAAATCGGAATAAATTCTCCCAAGCCTAATTGATAAAAATCATATATTTCTGCTGGTAAATTAACAGGTTGATCACATTTATTGATAATCAGCAGTACTGGTTTAGAAGATTTGTGCAACATATTAGCAATCTCAAAATCGGCTGACAATAGCCCTGTTTTCATATCAACTAAAAAAATAATAACATCTGCTGTATCAATAGCTATCTCAGCTTGCGTTTTCATTGATAATGCGATGTCATCTGTACTGTCTGATTCAATTCCACCTGTGTCTATAAAGGTCATCTCATGTCCAAGCCATTCAGTATCAGCGTAAATTCGATCGCGAGTAACACCTGGCGTATCATCTACGATAGAAATTCTTTCGCCTACTATAGCATTGAAAAAAGTCGATTTTCCGACATTCGGTCTGCCTATTATGGCAACAATTGGCCTTATCTTCATCTTTATTACCTTATTATTTTTATGAGTTTTATAACTAGATATAAAACTTCTACTTAAATTATTTTATTATAAATTATGATAATAAATAATATTTTTGTTTTTAACATTTTAACGTTAAAAAAGCAGCGAATAAATATGTCCGCTGCTTCTCAAATTATTCATCAAATTAAGAATTAAATATCTTGTTCGATAATCTCACGGCCATCATAATAGCCACAGTTTTTACAAACACGATGACTCATTTTTAACTCGTGACATTGTGGACATTCTACCAATCCCGGCGCACTTAATTTCCAATTTCTGCGTGAACGCCTTGATCTCATTTTTGACCATCTACTTTTTGGAACTGCCATATATATCAACCTCCGTCTTAACCTAAACAATAACGCTTAAAAACTATAATATAAATAAATATTAGTGTCAAGGACTATCTTTTAGCTTGTGCTATGTGTTTATCAGAAAAGTCAAACTTATTAATTTTTCAATCATTTAAGCAAAACAAAGAATGAATGTCCGTTATTATCTATTAATATTTTTAAAATAATATAAAATATTTTATATTATTGTTCCATCTCAATTTCTAAACTAAGTCTTGTACTAATCTTTTCATTATGTGGAAAATTTAAAGAATATGCCAATAAAATACTGCCACCATCCTTTGATAATTTTCCTTGAACTTCATTTGTTAAAATAGAAACATCAAAAAGCCCATAAGGTGTTTCCATCTGCGTTTTAAAATGATTGCCAGCTTCAAACAAAACATTTACTTGAACATTTCCACTACGTACGAAATGTACATTGCCTTCTTTGGTAACTCGTAAACTAGTTTGCGTTCCTTCCATGCCTGTAGCTTCACTCTCATCATAAACCACAGTCCATTCATTTGAACGAGTATCTTGAATCAAAGTTCCCATGCTCATCAACTTAATTGGATCAGATGTTTCACCAGCTGTCCATTGCTCGCTGACTATATTAATTTTTACTGGCTTTTCAATTTGCATGATTTCACTTTCTGATTTTCAATATCTTTATAATCATCTATACTGCAAGCCTTGCTGTGTCTAAGGCTATCTTTAATTCTTCATTTGTTCTAATCACAAAAATTTTAACTTTTGAATCTGCAGCAGAAATTTCAATGTTTTCTTTAGAGCGAACTTTATTTTTTTCTTCATCCATTTTAATGCCTAAAAAATCTAAATCTTGGCATATTGCGGCTCTAACTGTACTGGCATTTTCTCCAATTCCAGCTGTAAAAATAATCGCATCAACGCCATTCATGGCTGCTGCATAAGAACCAATGTATTTTTTACAATCATAAGCAAACATTTTATTAATCAGATCTGCTCTCTCATTTCCTTCATCGGCCGCTTGCTCTAAGTCACGACAATCGGAACCTACTCCAGAAACTCCTAAAAAGCCAGATTCTTTATTCATCAAATTATCAACTTCTTTGCTAGAAAGATTTTCTTGTTCCATTAAAAAAGTAACAATAGCAGGATCAATATCTCCACAACGTGTGCCCATTGGGACACCAGCTAAAGGAGTCATTCCCATGCTTGTATCCATACATTTACCAGCATCAATAGCCGAAATAGAAGAACCATTGCCCAAATGACAAGTTATAATTTTAGCTTTAGGATTGTCTAACATTTTATAAGCTTGCTCAGCTACATAAGAATGTGAGGTACCATGAAAACCATAGCGTCTAATACCATGTTTTTCATACAGGTCATATGGTAAAGCATACATATAAGCTTTTGCAGGAATAGTTTGATGAAAAGCTGTATCAAAAACAGCGACTTGTTTAATTCCAGGCATTGCTTTTTCACAAGCCTCGATACCCATAATATTAGCAGGATTATGTAGAGGAGCCAAAGGATAACAATCTTTAATAGCTTGTTTAACATCTTCTGTAATTAAAACAGATTCTGCAAATTTTTCGCCACCATGAACAACACGATGTCCTACAGCATCCACTTCATCTAAGCTCTTTAAGACACCATGCATTGGTGATAGTAAAGCATCAATAACTAATTTTACTGCAACAGTATGGTCTGGCATTTCAGTTTCTAATTTAAAAGTTTTGCCTGTATTGGTTTCATGGCTAATATTTGCTCCATCAATACCTATTCTTTCACATAAACCATTCGCTAAAACCTGCTGCTCTTCATCTTTTAATTCGAATAATTGATATTTTAATGAAGAACTACCTGCATTAACAACTAATATTTTCATTTTAATTTCCCCTCATCTTGCTATTTCTAATATTATTTATGTTTATTAGGAGTTTTGTGCCTGTACAGCAGTTATTGCGACAACACCAACAATATCATCTGTAGAACAGCCACGAGATAAATCATTAATTGGTTTAGCAATACCTTGTAAGATTGGTCCATAGGCCTTAGCTCCACCTAAATATTGAACCAATTTATAACCAATATTACCTGTATCTAAATCTGGGAAAACAAGGACATTAGCTTTGCCCTGAACGCAGTTACCTGGTGCTTTTTTCTCGCTAGTTTCAGGTACTAAGGCAGCATCAATTTGTAATTCTCCATCTAAACAAAGATCAGGAGCTTTTTCTTTTGCTAATCTGGTTGCTTCTGCTACTTTATCAACTAATGGATTTTTCGCACTGCCAAAACTTGAATATGAAGTCATAGCAACAACTGGTTTTTTGCCAATTAAACTTTTAAAAGTATCAGCTGAGGAAATTGCTATTTCAGACAATTGTTCTGCATCGGGATTTTCGTTTAAGCCACAATCTGCAAAAATAAAAGTACCATTTTCACCTAAATTTGTTTGTGTATCCATGATAAAATAAGCAGAAACGAGTTTGGCATCTGGTTTGGTACGTATAACTTGTAAAGCCGGTCTTAAAATATTAGCTGTAGCAGTTACTGCTCCACCAACAAAACCATCGGCAATGCCATTTTTGACGAGCATCATGCTAAAATAAATCGAATTTCTCATCATTTCATGTGCATCTTCTCGGCTAACACCTTTTCTTTTTCTTAATTGATAAAATTGTTCTGCTAATTCGTCGGTTTTATCATATGTAAGAGGATCAATAAATATTGCTCCATCTAAAGAATAATCTGGTGTTACATTGCGAATTTTTGCTTCATCTCCAATTAAAATAATATTTGCAATATTTCGTGCAATAATCTTTGAAGCTGCTTCTGTTATACGCGGATCCTTTGTTTCAGCTAAAATAATTGTTTTTCGATCTTTTTTTGCTTTTTCGATCATACCATAGATAAAATTTGCCATAATTCTCTCTCCCACTTACATTTTACACATCATTTTATTTTTTTTAGATATGATGCAATTTC
>DIRM01000001.1 GCA_002427545.1 Mageeibacillus sp. UBA5436
CTTGACTATTTACCGCTGGACTATGTTTAATTGTTTGATGGATTTTATCCTGAGATAAAAAATCCTGCTTAATGATTTTGACCTCATTCACAATACATCTTTAGAACTTGTCTGTATCAGCAATGAATTAGATCAAAACTAGTTATAATTCATTTATAACTTTATCCAAATAATAAAGCAAATTAAATTGATAAATAAGTTATTTTGATCAAAATATCCACCTTTTCTTTATCATGATTAACAAGTACATCTTTATTGTTGTACTTTCTTAAAAGAATACAACTTTATAGTGAACAGAAATTTAATATATGATTCTATAAAAAATTAAGTGAAGTCAAAAGAGTGGTAACAATTACCCTCCCATTTAATTTAATGCTTTTCTTACAAGATTGCTTCGAGTCTAGCAGGGTTAAATTTATTGTATCTTTTATTATCATTTGATAAAATTTATCATATGATTTTATAATAAAAAAAGTGAGTATTTTATTTATAATGTAGCATCTTATAAATTAACAATTAGAATTCAGGTAAAAAAATGAGTTCAGAAAATTCTAGCAACAAATTTTTAAAAAATTATACAAATGATGTATCAAGGCTCTTATTAGAAACGGATTATGATAATTTGTATAAAATTGCAGATTTATTCGTTAAGATAAAAAATACAAATACAAGAATTTTTACTGCTGGCAATGGAGGGAGTGCTTCCACCGCCTCACATATCGTAAATGATCTGATAAAAGGTGTTCGCGTATTTAATCGTTCTGGCTTTTCAGCAGAATGTCTGGCCGATTCAAACTCCGTCATTACCTGTTTAGCTAATGATTTTTCCTATGAAGATATTTTTTCTCTTCAATTAGAAACAAAAGGTACGAGCGGCGATATACTCATTCTCTTCAGTGGAAGTGGGAACTCGCCTAATGTCATCAAAGCAGCTAAAAAAGCTAAAGAAATGGCAATAACGACAATTGGATTTTTAGGCAGAGATGGGGGTCAATTATTAAAATCATGTGATTTTGTGATGCTTGCTCCGACTTGGAATATGGAAAAAATCGAAGATTTACATATTGTTTATATGCATGCCCTTATTAGTTTAATTAGAGAAATGCTTAAAGACACATGGGGTATTGAAGTTATTTCTTATCCAGAACATCAATTTAGCCATGTTTTATTTGATTTTGATGGCACAGTAAGTTTGCTACGCGAAGGATGGCAAACTATCATGCATCAATATTTTGTAGAAGTTTTAATGGAAACTCCTCAAGCAGAAAATAAAGATACATTGCAAGATATCGTTGAAGAATTTGTAGGCATGCTAACCGGAAAACAAACAATTTTTCAATGTATGCGTTTGGCGGAAGAAGTAAAAAAACGTGGAGGAACCCCTTTAGAACCGCTAGAATATAAAAAAGAATATCTTTCAAGATTAGAAAAATTAACAACTGATCGTAAAGATGTTTTAATCAACGGCGGTAATCCTGAACCCTATCTTGTTCCTGGAACAATAGAATTATTGACCAAGTTAAATGCCTTAGGATTACCTTGCTTTTTGGCAAGTGGTACTGATGAAGTCGATGTCATTCGTGAAGCTAAGTTATTAAAAATCGATCATTTCTTTGCAGGGGGAATTTTTGGTGCCAAAGACAGTGAATCTACAACTTGTTCCAAAACAAAGGTCGTTAAACGATTGATTTACGAAAATCAACTGGAAGGAAATAATTTATTATCATTTGGTGATGGATATGTAGAAATTGAACTTGTTAACTCTATTGGTGGCTACGCTATCGGTGTTGCTTCAGATGAAGTTAACAGACAGGGTATTGATATAACAAAAAGAGAGAGGCTAATTAAAGCTGGTGCCCATGCCATTATCCCCGACTTCAAAGATGTCGAAAACTTGATGAAATATATCAAGATAAGTTAGCATAAATCTAATGTTAGAAAAAGAGGGACAAAAATGCCTTATCCAATCTTTGATCGATCAAAACTAAAGTTACTACCATTAGCTGAGAGAACACATGATGTTGATATTTCCATTATGATGGATCCATCATCTCAACCACCCACTTTTCAGCATGAAGCACTTGAACCACTTGCCGAAAAAATGCTGATTGCTAAAAAAGCAAAGAGCACCATTTTACTGATGTATGGTGCACATGTTATTCGTACTGGAAATGCCTTGTATATGATTGAATTAATGAAACAAGGTTTGGTTACACATTTTGCAACAAACGGGGCTGGTGGGATACATGATTTTGAATTAGCTCTTATTGGTAAAACGTGTGAAAGTGTAGCTAAATATATCAGTGAAGGACAATTTGGACTTTGGAAGGAAACAGGAATAATTAATGATATTGCTAAACAAGCAATTAAAGATAAAATCGGTCTTGGCGAGGCAATTGGACGTTATATTTGGGAGAATAATTTACCTTATCGTGACAAAAGTGTTTTAGCCGTAGCTTATCATCTTGGTATTCCCGCAACGATACATGTAGGAATAGGGAACGACATTATACATGAGCATCCTAATTGTGATGGAGCTGCATTAGGTGAATCATCCTATACCGATTTTTTAATTTACACACAAAGCATCACCAATTTAGAAAAAGGCGTCTTCTTAAACTTTGGATCTGCTGTAACTGGGCCAGAAATCTATCTCAAGGCTTTGGCCATGGCTAGAAACGTCGCTCATCAAAAAGGTCAAAAAATAACAAACTTTACTACAGCTGTTTTTGACATTCAACCTATTGAAGGAAAAAATTTCCATAAGACACCAACGAAAGATTCCCCTCAGTATTATTTTCGCCCTTGGAAAACAATTCTTGCACGTACTGTAGCGGATGGCGGAACCAGTTATTATATTCAAGGTGAACATCAAAAAACTTTACCAAATTTAGCAAGCGTGGTATTAAACAAAAACGATCCGAATTGGAGAAGTAAAATTGGGAAAAAATGATATTAACCAATGGGGAAAAGAACAAATAAAATATGCTGCTCAGCGAATATTAAAAATTATTGATCAGAAACAAAAATTTACCATCACCGTTTTTGGAGATTTTTGTTTGGATAATTATTTGCACATCAATCCACACCTTGATGAAATCTCAATTGAAACCAATTTGACCGCTTACCAAGTTGTAAAGATTAGAAATACTCCTGGAGCAGCAGGATCAATTGTAAATAATTTAAGAGCACTTGGGATTCAAGTAAACTGTGTCGGTTTAATTGGTCAAGATGGTTACGGATTTGAATTAAAAAAAGCTTTGCATAAAATTGGTGCAAATACCCATTTTATTGTTGAATCTGATGATCGGTATACTAGCACTTATACAAAGCCTTTAAGAGAAATTCAGCCAAACCAATTTACTGAATTAAACAGGCAGGACATTCGTTCTCGAATGAAAATTACCCAAAAGCAAGAACAAGAGTTATTAGATCAACTGAATAAAGCTCTTCAAAACAGTGCTGCTCTTATTATTTCTGAACAATTTCTTACAGAACAAGAATCCATTCTAACTCAAAACATGAAACAAGAACTTTCAAATTTAGCTAAAATAAATAAAGAAAGAATTTTTTACGTTGATTCTAGAAACAGTGCCAATCAATACAAACATATTATAACAAAATGCAATCAAGTAGAATTATTCGAATTATTTGATGTCAAATTAAAAACCCATCACGATTATAGTTTAAGTCAATTGGCCAAATACGCTGATCAGCTAGCTTCTATAACAAAAGCTCCAGTAATCATTACGCTAGGTGAAAAAGGAACCTTTTTTAAAACAAATGAGCAGAAAGCACTTATTCCCGCATTCGAAGTGAAAAACAAACAAATAGATATTGTTGGTGCTGGTGATGCTTTTAATGCTGGGTTAAATATGGGCTTGACTTTGGGGTTAACCTTTGGAGAGTCCGTTCTATTAGGAAATTGCATTTCATCCATCACAATACAAAAACTTGGTGAAACGGGGACAGCTTCAATATCAGAAATAAAGAAAAGGCTACACGAATTATTGTAATAGTTGTTCGTGTAGCCTATATTTAAAATCTAATAAAATCCCATGTTTAGATTCTTTAACTCATGTAAAGCAGATGTAATTCTTAATCAACTTTTAAAGCCGAATCAAAAGCGACATCAGAAAGATCAAAATTCACTTTTTTAGTAAATTCGTAAGCTTCTTTTGCTCCAAACATACGTTCCATTCCAGAATCTTCCCACTCTACAGATAACGGTCCTTGATAATGCATGGCATTTAATTCTCGAATAATCCCGTCAAAATCGACATCTCCATGGCCTAATGAAACAAAGTTCCAGCCTCTTCGCAAATCTCCAAACTCAATATGGCTTCCTAAAATTCCTGATCGACCATCCAGTTTGACCTTTACGTCCTTCATGTGGACATGATAAACGCGATCAGCAAAATCTCTTAAGAATAAACAGGGATCCATACCTTGCCATTGCAGGTGAGAAGGGTCAAAATTTATACCCAGTGTAGGTCTTTTCTTGAAAACATCTAAAAGTTTTTCTGTTGAATAATAATCAAAAGCAATTTCTGTAGGATGAACTTCCAATGCAAAAACAACACCATATTCATCAAAAACATCAAAGATAGGGTCCCACAATTCTTTGATCTTACCATAACCTTCATCTATCATTGTCTGTGTTGTCTGTGGAAAAGAATACCACCAAGCCCAAATAGGCGAACCCATGAAGCTCGTAACAATTTTTACGCCCATAAGCTTTGCAGCTTCCGCCACAAACTTTATTTCTTCTATGGCCCACTTTCTTATTTCTTTTGGCTTACCTTGATATTTATCTGGAGCAAAATTATCTAGCCTTGGATCCCAAACATCGCCCACACATTGTCCTGCAAGATGAGCACCTAATGCCCATACCTGCAAATGATTTTGGTTGAGCGTTTCTTGAACTTCTGCTCGATAAGAATTTTCCGAAACGTAACGGCGAACATCCAAATGCGTATGGCAAGCAATTTCTAAACCATCATAACCAATACCACTCATGGTCTGACAGACTTTTTCAAATGATAAATCACCATATTGCCCTGTTGTAATTGTAATAGGCCGCATACATTATACTCCCTTCACTGATTCGACTTTGCCGCTCATAGCTGAGCGTTGATTGGCAAAGATAACATGCATGGCATGGATGGCACTCTTTCCATTTAGCGCTGGTTCATGCCCATTCATGACCGCTTCTATAAAGGTATCAATAACACCAGTATTACTACGTCCACCACTGGTTTGTTCTTTGTTGGATGTCAACTGATCTAATTCATAGGGGATAATAGAGCCATTTTTTGCTTCTACAATGAGAGAATAGGTTGGATCGTCATACATACGTATTACACCACCTTGACAATAAAGTTTTGTGGAATTATCTTCTTGTCCATAATTGGTCCAACTGACACTCATCGTTCCAACAACACCATTTTCCAAAGTATAAAGGGCGATGGCATTATCATCCACATCCACCAAACTGCCATCCTGATTTCTTTTATCTACGGTCGTTAAGATAGCCGATGTTTTAACAATCTTCTGTCCTATCAAATAATAGAGAAGGTCCGTCTTGTGCACGCCTAAATCTGCCATAGCTCCAAACTCAGCTATTTTTTTATCAAAAAACCATGAGTTTGCTACGCCTGTCCAACCTTCAGGCCCAGGATGTGAAAAATGTGTTTCAAATCCTACTAATTCACCCAGCTCACCACTTTGCAAAATTTCTCGTCCTTTGACATGTGCTTTCGCTAAGCGTTGATTCAATCCAATCATGAGGTATTTACCAGATTCTTCTGCCACTTTAACCATAGCTTCACAGTCATCCTCAGTAGTAGCCATAGGTTTTTCACATAGAACATGTTTTCCAGCTTTTAAAGCTTGGATGCTTATCTCCGCATGATAACGATTTGCCACACATACACTCACAGCATTTATATCGTCTGCTAGCAATTCTTCTACAGAAGCATATACCTTGCCCCCATATATTTTTGCTAGTGCCTCTGCTTTCTCTGAAAAAACATCATAAAATCCAACAATTTTACAATTTTTATTTTCCGAATACTCGGGTGCATGTCGCACTTCTGTAATTTTTCCACAACCAATTATTGCAACATTTACCATCTTATCACTCCTCGTATCATAATTTTCATAAATGAAGAAACGATCCATTTTTCTTAATTTGATTGATTTTTTCTTATTATTAATTCAGTAACTATTAATACAATAATCTATACGCTACAATTATCGTTGCTTATTTTGTAGATTCTGTAATAATACAGCAAGTACAATAATAGCTGCACTGATTGCACCATTCAGGTAAGACGAAACATTGGCGGAGGTCAAGATATTACTTATAATTTTAAACATCAAGACTCCAAGGAATGTGCCAAATATTTTACCGCGCCCACCATTCATAGATGTTCCACCAATAGCTACCGCAGCAATGGCATCCATTTCCCAACCATTAGCAGCAGATGCTGCAGCAACAGCTGTCATACGAGATGCATAGATTAAACCAGCAATGCCGCACAAGGCTCCTGTAAACATAAAGGTTGCAATTTTTACATTATCGACATTAATACCAGATAATCGAGCCGATTTCTCATTACTGCCTACAGCAAAAATATGTTTACCCAACTTTGTATGCTTCATAATAATATCAAATATGATAACAAAAACAATAAATATAATCATCAAATAAGGAATTTTAAACTTAGATGTAATATTTATACCACCTACAGATAGCATACGAAATCTTTCATAAATCAATTTATCTACTGTAAAAGGGCCTCCAGCTCCATAATAATTTATAATAGCACGACAAGCACTCATACTAGCAAGAGTGGCAACCATGGGTGGCATTCCTCCCTTAGCAACCAACAAACCATTAACAAATCCAATTACAAGGCCAAAAGCGATACAAAATAGGAGCATAACAAAAATACTCCCTGTCTTATTTAGGATGGTTATACCAAATCCACCAATAATGGCCACTTGAGAACCTACAGAAATGTCAATCAGTCCTGCACTTATTACCATAGTCATTCCCATGGCTATAAGACCAATCATACTACCCTGTACAAACAGGTTCGATATATTATTCCATGTAAAGAAATTATTATTAACAATCGCGCCGATAATAATCAGTAATATGAACGAGAGGACAAAACTGTACTCCCTCGTTAGTGTTCTTCCTACTTCTTTTGCCGTTATTTTATTTTTCATCTGCTATGCTCTCCAAATTTGCTCCTGTAGAATAGTACATCATATTCTTTTCTGTCAGTTCATCCCGATTGAGCCAGGCATTACATTTTCCCTTATACAGCACAATACAAGAGTCCGCTACCCTATAAATTTCTGGAAATTCTGAGCTAAATACGATAATAGATTTTCCTTTACTGGCCAAGTCTAAAATTAAGTTGTAGATCTCAAACTTCGTTCCCACATCAATACCTTGTGTTGGATTATCCAGCAAAAGTATGTCTGCATCTGTCTCCAACCATTTCCCTAAAATGACTTTTTGTTGATTTCCACCAGACAATGAGGTAATCGGATTTTTCGTGCTCCCAACCTTAATTCCCATTGCCTGACGTTCACGCTCGAAACGTTCTGTTTCTTCTTTCTTACTGATAAAAATTTTATGAAATTTTGTATTTAAAAATCCCATAGACATATTATCCAAAACAGAAAGGTCATTATGAATGCCACGTTCGGCCCTCATCCTAGGTACCATTGCAACACCATTTTTTAAGTACTTCCCAATTGTGGATTGCCCACCCCGATTACTCATGAGTTTATCATTAATTCGTAATTCTCCAGAAAATGGTTCAACCCCAAAAAGAACATCTGCCAGCATATCTCTGCCAGAACCT
Source organism: Mageeibacillus sp. UBA5436 (assembly GCA_002427545.1). GTDB lineage: Bacteria > Bacillota > Clostridia > Saccharofermentanales > DTU023 > UBA5436. Next base: position 7,887 of record DIRM01000001.1, read on the forward strand.
TGAAGACCTGTCACCGCTAAGATTTCTCCTTGATGAAGATCAAATGATAAATCTTTTATACCATCACATTGAATATGGCTTGCCGAAAGGACTATTTTTTCTTGTTTATTACAAGCAGAAGAATCATATGATTCGGATTGTAAATTATGGCCAATCATCTTTTCCGTGATAATCTCTTCATTCACATCATCAAACTTACCACTAGATACAAGCTTGCCATCTCGCATAATAAAATAGGTGTCGCAAATCTCAAATAACTCCGGCATTTTATGCGAAATGTAGATAAGACTTACACCTTCCTTCTTGAGCTGACGCATGATCTTAAACAGATTCTCTATTTCCTCAGTCGAAATTGCCGTAGAAGGTTCATCCATAATGATTAAATTCGATTCAAACTGTAAAGCTTTGCCAATCTCCAACATTTGCTTATCTGCCGCTGACAGGGTATCAACAATCGCTTCGGGATCAATATTTGTATTCATTCTATCAAATATTTTTTTGCACCGCTTTATCATTTCCTTCTTGTTCACAAATAAAGGATTGGATTTAATCTCTTCTCCCAAAAACATATTTTCCCAAACACGCAGATCTTTGCAAAGATTGAGCTCTTGATGAATAAAACGAATCCCATTCTTTTCTGCCGTCTGGACATTTTTCATAACGACTTCTTGTCCATCAATTAAAATTTTTCCGGAAACAGGCGTATACACACCAGCTAAGATGTTCATCAAGGTAGATTTTCCAGCACCATTCTCACCGAGCAGGCCAACAATCTCCCCTTGTTCTACTGTAATACTTACCCTATCTACCGCTCGGACAGGGCCAAATTCCATCACAATATCTTTCATCTCTAAACGCATGACATTGTTTCCCTTTCCTCATCCATGCAAAAACATCTTTTTCAAAAAGGCCGACGAACATAACCTGTCGGCCTTTTGAATCTCTGAATCTATTATTTTAAATACTCTTTGTAATATACAAAAACAATATTTCACAAAAATAGAACTATTGAACATTTAGAAATTTTTACTCATCAATAGAGTATCTAATTTCATAAGTTTCACTTGCACGATATTCATCAAAGGTATAAGTTGCGTTTTCTGCATTACTTATAGAGAAGGAAGGAATGAGATAGATTCCATCAGAAAGTTCAGCTGTGCCAGAGAAAGGCTCGCCTAATGCGGATTCTACAGTCATGTCTACACATTCACGAATAAAGGATGGGGCAAAGAACCATGTAATAAATTTTACATCTAAATCTGTTCCCTCAAATTTTTGTAATGTACCTTCGCGTCCACCAACAGATGTAATTAATTTTACATTTATTTCTGCATCTCCATTATAGTTCTCTAGAGCATTCATCAAACCATCTACAATCTCATCATCATGGGTAACGATTAATTCTAATGATTCGATATCTTCTTTGGATTGTGCATTCAACCAATTTTCCATTTGTTCCTGTGCTTTTTCTGTAGACCAGTCTGTAACAAAAGTTTCATTAACCTGAACAAACTTATCTGCACTAATGACATCATCCATACCGTCAGAACGTTGAGAAGTAACTGTCGAGCTATCTCCTACAAAACGAAGATAATTAACAGTATCATTATCTGCAAAGTATTCATCCAAATAGGTTCCCATTTCGTGTCCAATACTGAAGTTATCACCCATCATTTGTGCTTCAAGACCATCAAAGTCTTCAATTAAGCGATCATAAATGAATAATTTAATCCCTGCATCCACAACCGTTTGTGCTGCAGAACGAAGAGCTTCTCCTTCGGTTGGCCATAACATAATAGCATCGATGTCTCCCATGGAAATCAAGTTCTCAATTTCTGTAATTTGATCAGCAGCTTCACCACAAGATTTCACGATAATATCGACATTATCATATTTCTCCATTAAAATATCTGCTTCCATCTCCGCATGCTTTACAGACTCACCAGTAAAGCCATGATCACCAGATAGAATTACGAGGCCTACCTTTACAGAATCTTTACCAGCTTCAGCCTCTGTAACTTCTGCTTCAGTCTTCTCCTCACCTTCAGTTTCTTTTCCAACCGTTTCTTCTTGAGCTTCAGTTTTTTTAACTTCTGTGGTTTCTTTTTCTTCAGAATTCCCACCACAAGCAACAATAGAAACAAGGGTTAGTACGAGTGCTAAAATCACTGCTAAACGTTTTTTCATCTTTTTTCTCCTTTTTGCTATTACTCTGTAAACAAAGCAATTTATTTATTTTAACGGATTTTTATTCCGTTAAATTCTACTTATTGTAGATTCTCGTTCTACAAAGTCATGAGGTAAAACTAAATATTTATCCTCTGGTTCTTCTCCACGCATCAATTTCATTAACATATCTATCGCTCTGCACCCTAACAAAGAGCATGGTTGAGCAACACTGGTAATATGTGGGTGTAATATCGTTGCATAATTGGTATCATCCATACCTATGACAGATAAATCTTGTGGAATTTTAATATTCATCTCCATGGCGACGACCATTAAGGCAAAAGCCACCTCATCAGAGACACAAAACACGGCATCTAATTGGTCACGTGGAAGGCTAAGAATTTGCTTTGCCGCTTTAAGTGCACTTTCATAGCTGTATCCATCATCTACATAAGACATCCGGCTATCACTGTATGGGAGTCCTGCATCTCTCAAGCCATCACGATAGCCTAATTCCCGATCCCAAGTTGAATTAAAATGATTCGTACTACTTATCATGCCTATTTTCTTATGTCCTAGATTAACTAAATATTGTATGGCTTGATAGGTTGCTTGATAATTATCTATAGAAATATGAGGAGTTTCACAGTCATGAGCATATTCGCAACATTGCACAATGGGAAATTCTTGACTAAACGTGTCTACCCATTTTTCCTCCCGACTGACAGCAATCAACACGGCTCCATCAGCCTGTTTTCGCTTGATAGCTGAATATAGCTCCTTCTCTTGATCCCGCCCAGAAGTGTTACTTAAAAGTATATTAAAGCCATATTCCTTCGCCTGCTCATTGAGTCCTGCAAAAATTCTCACATAATAGGCATTTGTAATATTTGGAAGTAAAACTAAAATTGTTCCGGTTGAGTTCTTCCGCAAATTCCGGGCATGAAAATTGGGGATATAACCAAGTTCATTCGCTACTTTTTGTACTTTCAGGACAGTTTCTGGTCTAACGCTACTACTCTTGTTCATCACACGAGAGACTGTGGCAACAGAAACGCCTGCTTTCTTTGCTACTTGTGAAATTGTTATCATTGAACTACATCCTACTACGATTTTATTTTTGTCAGTTCGCACAATAATAAGAAATGTAATCGATTACTTTTCTATGATTTTACTATTTAAAGGATATTATGTCAATATTTTCGCATGACATTTTCATG
>DIRM01000031.1:0-3731 GCA_002427545.1 Mageeibacillus sp. UBA5436
GGTTTATCCATCGCTCAAAATATAATATTAAAGCACAAAGGCCATATTTTGGCAGAAAGTGATGCAAATAATACGCGCTTTCAAATTTCTCTTCCAATAAAATAAAACCTTATTCCAGCTTAAAAAATTTTATTTACACAAAATCTTTAACTTTTTCAAAAAAATACCAATCTTAAAAACCTTCAGATTCATTTAAGCTTCGGCTTGTAGAATAAATTTAAGATAAAAATTTAAGTTTTGAAAAGCTTTATTTAGATACAAGGAGAAAGATAATGTCTAAGGTCAAACTCGAAAAAGGATCTATTTTCGAACGTTATGAGACGAAATATTTACTGAATCAAAATGAATACATGGCTTTCTACAAAGAATTAAATAGATATATGGAAGTCGATGAATATGGACAACATACGATTTATACCATTTATTATGACACAGAAGATTTTACCATCATTCGTAATTGTTTAGAAAAACCAAAGTTTAGAGAAAAGTTACGCCTGCGAAGCTATGGCGTACCAAGTCTAGAAGATACCGTTTTTCTTGAACTTAAGAAAAAATCAGCAGGCATCACCTATAAACGCCGCATCTCCTTAGAATTAAAAGAAGCTATAAGCTATATGGAGTACGGTGATCAAACCTTTCCAGGAAGTCAGATTTTTAATGAAATCGATTGGTTTAATGCAAAATATAATCTTGAAGCAAAGGTTCTGCTTATCTATGATCGCATTGCTATGATTGGAGATGCTGATCCAGATTTACGTATCACATTCGATCATAATGTGCGCTGGCGAGATTCAAATTTAAGATTAGAAAAAGCTAATGATGATAGAGCTTTACTTCCAACTGATTATTATTTGATGGAAATTAAATCAGTTGCTGCCTTGCCATATTGGTTAGCAAAGATGCTATCTGAATATCATATTTATCCAACCTCTTTTTCAAAATTTGGAACCATTTATTCAAATTATTTAAGCACAAAGGAGAGATGTCGCTATGCTGTCTAGTGTTTTAGCTAAAAATGGAAACATTACTACAACAGAAATTTTAATATGTACAGGAGTCGCTTTAGTTTTAGGAATTGCAATTTCAATAGTGTATATGTATAAAAATAATTATTCAAAATCATTTGTTTTTACACTTGCACTTTTACCTATGATTGTTCAAAGCGTCATTATGGTCGTCAATGGAAATCTTGGAACAGGTGTGGCAGTAGCCGGAGCATTTAGCCTGGTCCGTTTTCGTTCTGCCCATGGTACAGCTAAAGAAATCTTGGCAATCTTTTTTACTATGGCGGTAGGCCTATCCTGTGGTATGGGTTATCTTGCCTATGCGACATTGTTTACATTGATTGTATGTATAGCGATGCTTGTTTTAAACACCGTTAGTTTTGGTGAGGCAAATCTTAAAGACAGAAATTTACGGATAACGATTCCAGAAAATTTAGATTATTCACATTTATTTGATGATTTATTTGAACAATATACTGCCCACAGTATCTTGCAAAAAGTACGGACAACCAATATGGGCGGTCTTTATGAATTACAATATTTTATTAAATTGAAAAATATAGAATATGAAAAAGAATTACTTGATGGCATTAGGCAGCGGAATGGGAATTTAACCATTTCTTGCGGGATGCCTACGACGTCCACCGAGGAGCTTTAAACAAGAGAGAATAAAATAATGAAATATAAAAAAATAATTTTAGTGATACTACTAGCTATAAATATGGCATTTGCGGCCATAGGCTGTACGAGTACAGCAAATACAGAAAATTCAAACACTGTAGAAAATTCAGTTGTTGATACAGAAAAGACAGAGGATACACAAGAAACATCACTTGAGACGGAAGTAGAATCTAAATCTGAAGCTGATGCAAAAGCCACAATTGTCTTAAGTGATGAAGGAATAAACATAGATGGAGATGGTGCTACTGCGAATGATTCAACTCTCACAATCAATTCAGGTGGCACTTATACAATAAGTGGTAGCCTTTCAGCTGGGCAAATTATCGTCAATGCTTCATCTACCGATACAGTGAATCTTATATTAAATGGTGTGGATATTACTGCGCAAGAAAATGCTGCCATTTATGCTTCGCAAGCGGAAGAATTGATTATAACATTATCCGAGAATACAGAAAATACATTAGAAGATGCTACCAATTTTACATACGCTAATAAATCAGATGAAAAACCAGATGCCGCCATATTTGCCAAAAATGATTTAACCATTAATGGAACTGGCAGTTTGACAGTCACAGCTAATTTTAATAATGGCATAGGGACAAAAGATAATCTCGTTATTGAGAGTGGGACATTAAATGTGACTGCCAATAATCATGGTATTCGTGGTAAAGATTCGATTACAGTGCTTGATGGTGTAATTAATGTCACAGCTGGTAGCGATGGCATGCAATCTAATAATGATAAAAAAACAGATAAAGGCTGGATTGATCTTTCTGGAGGAACATTTAATATTACGGCCAATTCGGATGGCATTCAGGCCGAAACAAATCTGACGATTAGCGGCGGCGAATATAATATTATAACGGGCGGTAGAAGTTCATCATCTGGCGTTCAAACCACAAATGAAAGCGACAGTTATAAAGGTCTGAAAGCAAATTCCAATATTGAAATTTCAAATGGCATTTTTGTTATCGATAGTGCTGATGATTCGATTCATTCAAATGGCAATATTTCGATTTTAGGTGGTTCATTTACACTTTCTTCTGGCGATGATGCGATTCATGCAGACGGCGATTTGACAATTTCGGATGGGACCATAGATGTTTTAACATCTTATGAAGGTTTTGAATCATCAACCATGACCATTGCAGGCGGAACGATGACGATTGAAGCCACGGATGATGGGATTAATCTTTCTGATCCAGATAATAATAGCACCGGTTTTTTTGATGGAGAAAGACCAAATGACAATTTATGGTTACTTGTTTTTGGAGGAACCATCACAATTGTAGCAGGTAGTGATGCGATAGATAGCAATGGCAATGCGACAATGACCGGCGGAACGGTCGATTTAACAGCTGCTACTTTAGGAGAAGGCGAAACAATCGATGTTAATGGAACATGGGAACAAACTGGCGGTGATTTAACAGAAACTGGTGGAAATAGCATGAACGGTCCTGGCGGCATGAGCGGGCCACCAGACGATATGGGGGAACGGCCAGACGATATGGGAGACCCACCAGATAATATGCCATCAAATGGTGAAGACATGGGAAATCCATTTCAAATGCCATAAATTACATAAACAATTATTGAAAAAATAAATAAAGATAGAGTTTGAAATAAAGGCTGCATCTAATAATTTATTAAATGCGGCCTTTTTTCTGTGAAGAAGAATAAATCATTTTTAACTTATTCTGGCTTTGCTGGTCTTTCTTTGGCTCTCTCTATGGTATCTAATATCAATTTACCATATGCCTCATAAGCATCTTGATTCCCGTAGAAATGCAGTAAGTCGGTTCCTTCATAAAACTGTGGATTCTTTTGTGCCACGTCAAACCAATCACCAACTGTCACAAAATCATATTTATCTTCTAGTGTTAATAGATAATCGCGATATTGCCAAGAACCCCAAGAAGCATCACCTCTGCCATCATAAGGCGTGATAAAAATCAAACGATGTTTAGCTGGTAGTTTTGCAATAATTTCTTCGGAATTTTGTGCATCAGCATTTTTATTATCTTGAAAAGAACTATTTGTCCCCAT
>DIRM01000031.1:3961-5074 GCA_002427545.1 Mageeibacillus sp. UBA5436
ATCATAGACTTCATTTAAAGTACGATATCCTTCTGCATCAACATCAGAATCAGGAATAATTTCTTGCAAGTAATCTCTTGGACCAACCATTACACTATCGCCATAGATAGTCGCACCTTTAATACTTTCTTGAAAGGCTCTTTCTTCGGCATCATGTTCTTGTTCTTCAGCCTTAACGATAATGTTATTAGCAGCATCTTTGCTTTGCATGAGAGAATTACGTAGCAAGGCTTCTTGCATTGACGATAACCAAGGTGCTTTGCTCAATGTGACAATTACTATGATAAGAAAAACACCAATACTACTGGATAAGAGGTATTTCTTTTGATTCATTGTTTTTAACCAATGAATATTTAATTTTCCTTGCCAAGCTGGTTCCCAAATATAAGTGGCAAAGAGAGCAAGAAAATAAGAAGCAATGATAGCAATTAAAACACTTGCAAATATTGGCAGGGATTGTTTTGCTAAAACGAATAAAGGCCAATGAAAGAGATAAAGCGAATAACTGATTTTATTAAAATGAGCATTAAATTTTTGCTCTGAAGATTCTAACATATGGATTTTTTCTGCCGCATGTTCTAAAAGTGCATAATAAATAAGAATACAAGTCAAAATGCTCGTCATTAAAATACCTAAATAATAGGTGAAAGGTTTTTCATAAGAAAGAGTAAATGTGAGTATTAGAATAATAACAAAACCAATAATCGTATTTCGCAATAATATTTTTTTGAAATTCGCATGGTTATAGCTGGCTGCAATTCGAACAAATTGCTTTTTATTATGAAATAAACAAGCAATGAAAGAACCAATAAAAAGTGGATAAGAACGCGTTAAATTAGAAAAATACAAATATGCAATGTTTTGCTTTTTTATTATGCCAACAGTCATCAGAATAATACCGATTAAAGCAATGAAAAAGCTAATAACTAAAATCTGATTTTTGACATGAACAAAGATCTTGAGATTCCTTTTTTCTTCACCTGATTTAATTTTTTTCTGATTAAATTTAATTAAACCAATAAATACAAAAGCCCAAAGGACATAAAAGAAAACTTCGATACTTAAATACCAAGTATGTAAGAAGAGATGATCAATGAATTGTGCTTCATAACT
>DIRM01000031.1:5370-6018 GCA_002427545.1 Mageeibacillus sp. UBA5436
ATCATCAAGAAAAGGGTTGGAAAAATTCTGAAAAATCGTTTCTTAAAATAATTTTTATAATCGAAGTCGCCTGTTTTTTGAATTTCAGTAAATATGGATCTCGTCATTAAGAATCCAGAGAGAACCAACAACATATCAACGCCTAAGAAACCAGCCTTCAAAAATTTCGGGAAAAAATGATAGATGATGATTAATAAAAGTGCACTCATGCGAATGGTATTAAGACCCTTGATACGTTCCATTAATTTTCACCTGTCCCTTCTGATTCAATTTGTGATGCATCTGTTTCATCGTTTTGCTCTGATTCATTTTGATCTGCATTGAGATCTATAACTTCAATACCATTTTGATTACTAGAAGATTGCATTATTTGTGTCCATGTATTATCGGATCCCAATTCCCAAATATTACCATTGCTAATTTGAACCTGGCTTTTTTCTTTTACTTTTCCTTCCTCAAAAAAACCATCGATTTTTCTATTTTCAGAATCAATAAATTCTCCTTGACCATCAAATTCATTTAACTTCAAGCTGCCCTGATATGATTCGCCATCAGGAAAAGTGATTTTGCCTTCACCTTCAATATTTTTGTCATGAATTTGACCTGAGTATTTGAGATCATCAATTATAATATTTTTAACTTGTTTTG
>DIRM01000053.1 GCA_002427545.1 Mageeibacillus sp. UBA5436
TACCAGAGGCATTTCAGATCTCTTTTTTTAAGTTAAGTTAACAGAGCATTTTTATTAAGGAGGAGGCGAATATGGCCTTAAAAGTTGGAATGTTAACAAGTGGTGGTGACTGTCAAGGATTAAATTCCACAATGCGCGGAGTTGCAAGAGGATTATTAGGAAGCGATCAAGATGTAAAAATTCTTGGTTTTCTTAATGGATATGATGGCTTAATGCATAGTAGCTATCGACATATGACTGATGTTGATTTTTCAGGAATTTTAACAGTTGGAGGAACGATACTTGGTACTTCACGACAACCATTCAAAGGCATGAATGATCCTCTTCGTGAAGATGAACCAGAAGGAATTACAAAATTAGAAGCCATGTTGCAAACTTATAAGGATTTATCTTTAGATGCTTTGGTTGTTTTAGGCGGCAATGGTACTCAAAAAACAGCTAATTTATTAAGCGAAAATGGTTGTAATATTATTCACATGCCTAAAACAATAGATAATGACTTATCTGGTACAGAAAAAACCTTTGGCTTTCAAAGTGCAGTCAATATAGCGACAGAAGTTATTGATGGTATTCATACGACAGCGACATCACATGGTCGTGTCTTTATTGTTGAAGTTATGGGGAATAAAGTTGGCTGGCTGACTTTGTATGCAGGTGTTGCTTCTGGAGCGGATGTTATTTTAATTCCAGAAATTCCTTATGATCCTATTTCTGTGGTTAAAGCTTTACAAATAAGAGAAAGAAATAAGAAGCGTTTTTCAATTATAGCTGTTGCTGAGGGAGCAAAATCCAAAGATGAAGCTAATATGAAAACCGCAGAATTAGAAGAAAACCGAAAAGGAGAACATTCGGTTGCTTATCATTTAAAAAATCAATTAGAAGAATTAATGATTCAAGAAATACGTGTTTGTGTACCAGGACATTTTCAAAGAGGCGGCACGCCTTCGGCTTATGATCGAGTTTTAACAACAGAATTAGGTGTTGAAGGTGCCAAAGCAGTTTTAGAAGGTGACTTTGGAAAAATGATTGGTATTGCTTGTGATCGACCCATTCGCGTCGACTTAAAAGATGTTGCAGGTAAAACTAAAAAAGTACCTATGGATGATCCTGTTTTACTTTCAGCAAAACAAATGGGCATTTGTTTTGGCAATGAATAGTTTTGGTTAAACTGAATTTTAACTATTCTTGCCTAAAGACATTAGTACTTTTAAATGAGTTACGGCTACATTAAAAAATATAGTATTGTTTAAAATCAAGAAAAAGGTGAATGAATGTCTGATAATATTTCTTTCTTAGCTGCGATAGAAGTTGGTTCACATGAAGTCATTTTGAAAATTTGCCAAATTGATACGGATGGTGAAATAACTGAAGTTGAGTCTGTTTCTAGAACCATTAATTTAGGTTCAGATTGCTATCGTTTTGGGTATATTACCAATGAGAATATTCATTTATTGATTAGTACACTAGAAGAGTATAAACAAATCGTTAAAACCTATCCTGATGTCAATGTTATTATAGCAGCGACATCAGCTATTCGTGATGCTTCTAATAGAATTTTTATTGTTGATCAAATTTTCAGGCAAACAGAATTTCAAATAGAAATTCTTTCCAATCGCGAAGAAATTGCAGAAATGATACGTGCTGTCATTATTAAAATGCCAGAGTTTTCTGAATTAAGCCAAGAACCAACTTTACTTTTAGATATTGGTGCTGGTAGTACACAGTTAACTCTTTTTAATAAGAAAAAATTTATATTTACTCAAAATATTTTACTTGGTTCTTTAAGAGTGCGTGATCGTCTTTCTGTTTTAGAGCAACATACAATCGATTTTTTAACATTGATGCAAGAATATATATCTGGCGATTTGGATTATTATCGCTCTTTTGTACCAGTCAAAATTGATTATCAAAACTTTATACTTGTGGGAAATCTAATGCAGACTTGGCGATATTTGGCAGAATTACCTATGTACGGAACCGTTTTTCTTTCAAGAAAAAAATTCGAACAATTATTTTCTGTTATTACCAATACAAGTACGATTACTTTAATTGAACATTTTGATATTAGCGAAGAACAAGCAAGTCTTTTATTACCAATGTCTATGGTATTAAAAGAGGTATTTGAACTTACAAAATTAGAAAAAGTCGTTATACCTGATATCACTTTAGCTGATGGCTTGATTGTTCGCTTAGCAGAAAAATTGAAATATCGAAAAGCAGATCCACATATTGATAATTATACAATTGATTTTGCTCGAGAAATTGCCAAAAGGCATTATACAGATTTGCATCATATTAGGCAGGTTGAAAATTTGGCCTTGAATCTATTTGATCAATTTAAAAAGATGCATGGTCTTTCTAAACGAGAACGTTTTTTATTACAAATTGCAGCAATTTTGCATAATATTGGAAAGTTTTTTACGATTAAACAAGATGGAGAAGTAGCGTATCAATTAATCAAAAGTTCTGATTTAGTAGGTTTAAGTGATCAAGAAATTGAATTAGTTGCTTTGTTGGTTAAATACCATTCTTCTATAACATCTGATTTTAATTTAGAAAATTCTCGAATCAGCGACCAAGAAAATTTGAAATTAATTAAATTATCGGTACTTTTGTCTTTAGCGAATGCTTTAGATACAGGTCATAAGATGAAAGTCAAAGATCTTAAAGTAGAAATTCGTAAAAAACATGTTAAATTATTTTTAGCTTCAAATGAAGATTTAACTTTGGAATCTTGGAGTTTTCAAAGACCTGCACAGTTTTTTAATAATATATTTGGCAAAGAAATTCGATTGAATATCATACCATCATTGGATGAAAATTAAAAAAATATGATATATCAGAATTGTTAATAATTAAAGCAAAAAACAATTTGGACCATATGGACTATAATAGAAAATAATTAATAGAAATTATTTAGAGGTAATAACTTATCAACTTTCAAAAAAGAGGAGTGTTTAATGCAAAATAATATTGTTGATATCATTGAACAACCTTTATCTTATGATAGAGAATTAAGCGAATTATCTGGCTCTAAGATAATTAATCGTGAATTAAGCTGGATAGATTTTAATGATCGCGTCTTAGAGGAAGCTCAAGACAATCAAAACCCTTTATATGAGCGTTTAAATTTTTTATCCATAACAGCATCTAATTTAGATGAATTTTTCATGGTACGTGTAGCATCATTATATAATCTTTATAAATCCGGCTCTAATCTAACGGATTATTCAGGTAAAAACCCAGAAGAGCAATTAATGGATTTGATGGAGCGCTGTCATGTATTTTACAAAGCACAATATGATACCTTTAACAAACAAATTTTACCAGAATTAGAAAAAGAAGAAATTGCTTTCCTTAATATGTCAGAGATTACTGAGTCGGAATATCAATACTTAAATAAATATTACGAAGATAATATTTATCCTGTTTTGACTCCATTAGCTGTTGATGCGGGAAGACCTTTTCCTTTGATTCCAAATCAAAATCTTAATTTATTTGTGACATTTAAAGAATCGGATCATTTAAATGATATGCTTGAAAAATCAACCTTTGCTATTGTTGAAGTTCCTGCTATTTTACCTCGTTTAATTAAATTACCAGGTGAAAAGAAACGTTTTGTTTTAATCGAAAATGTTATAGCTGAATTTGTTAATAGCTTGTTTTATAATCAAACGATTGATGCAACAGCTTGTTTTAGAGTTATGCGTAATGCTGATTATGAACTTGATGAGGAAGAAATTTCTGATTTGATGAATGAGATGGAAGATATTCTCTGGCAAAGAGAACGAGGTAAAGTCATTCGTTTAGAAATCGAAAGAGATGCTGGTAAATCAATTTTAAAAACTTTGCAAGAATTAATGGAAGTTGAAGAATTTGCTGTATATCGCATTAAAGGACCTATCGATTTAAAATTTACAAGCAAGATAAGCAAAGCATTTCCAAATGATAATTTAGAATATGAAAAATTTACTGGCCAGAAATCTCCTGATTTTGCAATGGTAGAAAATGATGATTATTTTGCAGTCATCCGTCAAAAAGATCGGATTTTACATCATCCTTATGAATCGTTTGAACCGAATATTAAAATCATTCAAAATGCAGCTGTAGACCCTCGAGTATTGGCTATAAAGCAAACCTTATATCGTGTCAGTGGTAATTCACCAATCGTTAAAGCTTTGGCGACAGCCGCTGAAAATGGCAAGCATGTTATGGTTTTGGTGGAATTAAAAGCTAGATTTGATGAAGAAAATAATATTCATTGGGCAAAACGTTTAGAGAAAGCGGGATGCCATGTTATTTATGGTCTAAAAGGATTAAAGACGCATAGCAAAATTACCTTGATTGTTAGAAGAGAAGATAATGGAATTCGTCGTTATGTTCATTTAGGTACTGGAAATTATAATGATCAAACGGCCAAGATATACACGGATTTAGGTTTATGGACTGCTTCTGAGCAAATCGGTCAAGATGCAACAGATTTCTTTAATATGATCTCTGGTTACTCCATTCCTCTGGGTTGGAAAAAAATTATTCCAGCACCGAGATGGTTACGTAAGGAAACGATTGCTCGAATAAAACAAGAAACTAAACATGCAAAAAAAGGTAGAAAAGCTATTATCGTTGCAAAAATTAACTCTCTGGTTGATGAAGAAATTATTGAATTATTATACGAGGCTTCACAAGCTGGAGTTAAAATACGTTTAATTGTGCGTGGTATTTGTTGTTTGAAAGCTGGTGTAAAAGGTCTTTCGGAAAATATAGAAGTTCGAAGTTTGATTGGCAGATTTTTAGAGCATAGCCGTATATTTTATTATTATAATGATGGCCGTGAAAACATCTTTTTATCAAGTGCTGATTGGATGCCAAGAAATTTGAATCGCCGTGTTGAAATCTTATTCCCAGTCATTGATGAAGAATGTCGTCAACGCGTGCTTGAAATATTATGCTTGGAACTTTTAGATACAGAAAGAGCAAGGATAATGCAATCCGATTCGACTTATAAAAGATATCGTCATGCAAATTCAGATGATAGTCAACTTGATTCTCAAAAAGCTTTAATGAAAGCATCGATTGAGGCAAGTCAGCGATTAAAAAATAAAGTTTATGCCCCAAATTATTATGAACCACAAAAATCACCGCAAGAGATTGAATGAAATAGATATAATCAATTATGATTGTTTGTAGATAAATAACAAATTACAAAAATATATATTTTTGTAAAAGATTAAAATTTAATATAAATTAAGAAAGATTTATAAAAAATGGAGGCAATAATAATGCAACAACCAATTTTAGTAATTTTAGCTGCTGGTATGGGATCTCGCTATGGCGGGTTAAAACAAATGGATCCAATTGGACCTAATGGTGAACTTATTATCGATTATTCTTTACACGATGCTTATCAAGCAGGTTTTAGACGAGTTGTTTTTATCATTAAAGAAGAGATTGAAGCCGATTTTAAAGAAATTATAGGTAATCGTATGAGTGATTATTTTGAAGTACAATATGCTTATCAAAATATTCATGATTTACCAGAACCTTTTAAAAATCCTGAAGAAAGAATTAAGCCTTGGGGAACATCGCATGCCTTATTAGCCGCTAGTGACTTGATCGATGCACCTTTCTGCGTTATTAATGCGGATGATTTTTATGGCAAACAAGCTTATCAAATTGTTTATCAGGAATTGCAAAAAATGATTGATCAACCAGCAAAGAAAAAACCACAGTACATCATGATTGGTTATCAATTGATGAAAACATTAAGTAAGTTTGGACATGTTGCAAGAGGTATTTGTGAGGTTGATTCATCTGGTCGTTTAAAACATATTGTAGAACGTACAAAAATTATTGAAAAAGATAATTTAGCTTTTTATACAGAAGATGATGAAACTTGGCATCAATTATCCGATGATACAATCGTTTCAATGAATTTTTGGGGATTTGATCCTTCTTTAATTGATTTCCTCAAAGCAGAATTTCCGTCATTTCTTGAACAAGCAATGGTGGAGAATCCTCTAAAAGGCGAATTCTTATTACCTAATTCAGTGGGTAATTTAATCGATGAAGACAAGGCTGACGTTTTAGTAAAAACAAGTGCAGATCAATGGTATGGCGTCACTTATCAAAAAGATAAACCACAGGTCGAAAAAGAGATAGTCTCATTGATTGAAGCAGGAAAATATAATAGTCCTTTGTGGGAGAATATGAATGATTGATTACAAAACTGAAATAGCCAAATTATTGCTTCAAAATACTAATTTATCATTAGAAGAAATCAATAATTTAATAGAAATTCCACCTCAAGAAAATTTGGGAGATTATTCCTTTCCATGTTTTCGCTTAGCAAAAGTCTTTAAAAAAAATCCAGCAAGTATAGCTCAAGAGATTCAAACTGAGTTATCAGAAAATTTGCCTGAATGGTTAAATAAGATTGATGTAGCAGGACCCTATCTAAATTTTTATTTAGACCATGGTGCATTTGCCACAAATTTACTACAAGAAATCTTTGCGAATAAAGAAAACTTTGGACATGATAATATTGGTAAGGATAAGAATGTCATTGTGGAATATTCTTCTCCCAATATAGCAAAACCTTTTCATGTCGGTCATGCTTTTACGACAATTCTAGGACAAGCTATTGCTAATATTTATGAAGCCTTAGGATATCATGTCATTCGCATGAATCATTTAGGTGATTATGGAACACAATTCGGAAAATTAATTGTGGCATGGCGTTTATGGGGGGATGAACTGGCCCTCAAGGAAAAGCCGATTACTGAATTAACGAGAGTATATGTTAAATTTCATAGCGAGCTTGAAAATCAACCAGAATTAGAAGATGAAGCGAGAGAAGCTTTCAAAAAGTTGGAAAATAAAGAAACTGAAGAAGTTGAACTTTGGCAAAAATTTAAAGAAATGAGTTTAGTTGAATTTAATCGACTTTATGATCGCATAAATGTTCATTTCGATAATTACAATGGTGAAAGTTTCTATTCGGATATGATTCCAGAAGTTGTTTCCTTATTAAAAGAAAAAAATCTATTGGAAGAAAGTGAAGGAGCTCAAGTTGTCGATTTAAGCGAATTTAATCTTAACCCTTGTCTTATTTTAAAATCAGATGGCACAACCATATATGCATCAAGAGATTTGGCTGCAATCTTGTACCGTGATAGAACATATGATTATTATCGTAATATTTATGTTGTTGGTTTACCTCAGACGAATCATTTTCAACAAGTTTTTGCTGTTTTGAAAAAAGCTGAATTTCCAAAAGCTGATCAAAATAAGCATGTAGGTTTTGGTACGGTTAAATTTAAAGAAGGTGAATTTTCCACAAGAAAAGGCAATATTATTTTATTAGAAGACCTGCTAGATCAAAGTGTAGCGAAAACGAAAGAGATTATTACAAATAACAATCCAGAGATGAGTCAAGCCGATATTGCAGATACAGCTGAAAAAGTTGGACTTGCGGCAGTTAGTTATACTTATCTTAGAAATAGCAGAGAAAGAGATATATTCTTTGATTGGGACGAAATTTTAGACTTTGAAGGAGACACCGCTCCTTATTTAATGTATACCTATGCCAGAGCAAAAAGTATTTTACAAAAAAGTGAATTTACAGAACTTTCATTAGATGAGATTGATTTTTCCTTACTTAATTCTGATGAGGAGTTTTCGCTCTTAAAAGAATTATATCAATATCCTAATGCGCTTAAATTAGCAGCTGAAGAGTATGAACCATCGATATTATTAAGAAATATCAGTCAAATCGCACGTACTTTTAATCGATATTATCATAATGTTCCTATTCTTAAAACATCTGATATTGATTTAAAACATGCACGTTTAGCTCTATTAAAAGCGGTAAGTATTGTTATGCAAAATGGCTTGAATTTAGCTGGAATTCAAACGGTTGAAAGAATGTAAATACAATCATTTGTTATCTTAAATTGTAGCTAAAATAAATAATTGGAGTAGTTCTAATACATGAATTTGGCATTTAGAGATTTAAAATATAAGAGACCTGATTTTAATCATTTGTCTGTGCTTTATCAAAAAATAATGAAGCAATTAGATCGAATTAATCAGCAAGGTTTTGAATTTATTGATCTAAAAGAGAATTTTGAAGCCTGTTCCAATTATTATCTATATTGCATTTCAATGCAGCATCTTTATCAATTAAAGAAAGCTTTTGAAAACCAATCAGATTCTGAAAATCAAGATGATAATAAAGGTTCGATAAACCAAGAAGATCAAGAGCTAATTTTATTAAAAAAAGAAATTATAAAAGCTAAAGATGATTATATTATTTTATTTTCTAAAATTGCAGATTCTGATCTTAAATATTCAAAAGATTCTTTAGAAAATTCATCTATTCTTAATCAGGCTAGACGGGTTGCCAAAACATATGGACAAGTTGATTCGCAGCTGATTAAAGCGGAACAAGATTTGAAAAATCAATATGATTACTTTTATTACAATACAAATATTGAATTAAATGCGCCTAATCCTCAAATAATAGATTCTGACTTTAAACAAGATAAGAAATACAATATCTATCTACCTGATTTTCATCTCTGGCTTAGACAAGCAGATGGGACAACAAGAGCAAGACTTTATTATAAATTTAGTCAAGAATTACAAAAATACGATTACGATAATGAAAATCTTTTTAAATTGTTGGTTGAAAATCGCAAAGAACAGGCGAAACAAAGTCATTTATCTTATTTTGATTTTAATATAATGCGCAATAAAGGCTTTGGGTATGAACGTAAAGATTTATTGCATTTTAAGCAAAATATTAATGAGTATTTTTTCCCGTTAATAGATGAAATACGACGTTTACGTAATAATAGATTTAAAAAAGAAAAAATGCTTTTTTATGATGAGTTCAAAATATCTCCAATCAATCCAATAAATTTAATAGAACATGATGATAATCATGACTCTTTGGAAACATGTTTGCTTCATGCCTTTCAAAATATTTTTAGAGACAATGATTCCTATATTTTTGAAATGATAAAACAAGGATATTGGAATGGGGATCCAGAATTTAATCGAAAAATAGGCAAAGAAAGTACATTATTACAGTATTGGAATAAATTATTTTTATCTTTGCGCTTTAATCAAGACTATTTCAATCTTGAAGATATTTTCTTTTCTACAGGCAAGGCTTTATCTGATTTATCGGGAATGATTAATTTAAAAGGGATTACGAGTTATGAACAATCACCTTTAATTCGTCAAGTATCTGGTTTTGCCATGCTGTTTCTAAGTATGCGACAAACACATCTTTTTACAGAAAATTATGAATTGTTTAACGATTTGTCTTTAATTGATGCTCTTCTAAAAATACCATATGCATTGGCAATTGATACTTTTGAGAGTACTGTATATTCTGAGGATTCAAGTTCTACATTATCTTACTCAAATTTATGGCAACAGATTGAAAAAAATAATAAGATCGATTTTGATTTTGCTTCAGATGGTTTTTTCTCTGCTGGCAATACATGGCAGATAATGCCTTCACTTTTTAATAATCCCTATAGCTCTTTAGAGTATGTTTTAGCTTTAATTGTTATTTTAGCGGAACAACCATATCGAGATAGAAGAAATTCTCTAGAAAAAAAATTGAATTTGTTATTGACAACAAATACAGAGTTACCATTTGTAAAAAGATTACAAATTTGCGGATTTTCGTCGCCTTTTGATATAAAAACCATTCGTAAGGCTTCTTTTGCAGTTTGTGATATGTTGCAAATTTAATTTTATGCAAATTTTAAAACTATATTTAAAAAATATTTGTTTTATTTCGTACAGAATCAATGGTAAATATTTAAAGAGTATTATTTTAGAATTAATCATTTATTCATTTTATGTTATCATTTGCTAATGGAAATTATTTTAGCTACACACAATTTAGATAAAGTCAGAGAACTTAAAGAATTAATTGATACAGATCAAATTGATCTTAAACCGATTTCTGAATTTAATATTGATATGGATGTTGAAGAGAATGGTGAATCATATCGAGAAAACGCTTTGATTAAAGCCAGATATGCTCATCAAAAATTGCCTGGCAAACGAATTATTGCAGATGATTCGGGTTTATCAATTGACATATTAGATGGTTATCCAGGTATTTATTCGGCGCGTTTTGCTGGTGTTGATACTGCATACAAGGATAAAATACAAGAAATTTGGCATCTACTTGAACCTTTTGATCAAAATAGATGGCATGCTGCATTCCATTGTGCCTTAGCTTATATTGATGAGTTTGGCGCTGAGATGGTTTTCGAGGCAAAATGCCAAGGTGTTATTATACCCGAAATGCGTGGTGCAAATGGATTTGGTTATGATCCGATTTTTTATATGCCAGAATATAAAATGACTACAGCCGAGATGGACCCTAAATTAAAAAATGAAATTAGTCATCGTGGTCAAGCGGCAAGACTTTGGAAAAAGTATTTACTTGATTTAAAATAAAAATATGCAAAATAAAAAAGAAAAATTTTATTTAATCGAAAAAAATTCTTTGCCTGAGATATATATTAAAGTGATGCAGGTTAAAGAGGGAATAAAAAACAAAACTTATCCCTCTGTTAATCAGGCAGTAAAAGAATTAGGTATTAGCAGAAGTGCTTATTATAAATATCGTAATTCCATTTTTAGTTATCATGGAACAGACTTTGATGCAGTAGATGTTTTTAATCTTATTGTAGAAATTGATTTAATCTCAGTAACAAAATTATTACGTATATTTGAAAAAAGTTCAGTTAAAATGATGAGTTTTCAACAATCTCCAGTGATGAAAGGAATTAGTTCAATTCAAATTATTTGCCGTGAGATAATGAAAGATAATATTGATAATCTTATGACAAAATTGAAAAAAGAAAATGGAGTCATTCAAATAACTCATCAAGCAATATGCGATTGAATATATTTAATCATTAAAGGTAATGAAATAAAAGGAAATAGTTAATAAAATATGAATTTAAGAATTTTAGTTGAATCATTAAAGTTTAATAAAATAAAATCCTCATCAGCGGTCAAAGTATTCTTTGTCCTATTGATTGCTATAAGAGCTTTTATGACTTTAGCTCCTATTGGAGATCGAGACTTTCAATTTATCAATAGTTTTTTAGAATCAGCAATCAATCAAAACCTGAATTTTAGTCTTCCTACAAAAGGCAATATCATAATAATGGCTATATATTTTTCGGGCTATTTTTTATCTATTTTTATTGGTTTGCTTTATTCACAAATCTTCATTTTAGAAAATGAAAATTATCGTTCTGATACGATTAATCTTAATGAAAAAAGTATTTTTATGATCCCAATAAAAAAAGCAAAAATGCCAGAGGAGCCAACCAAGGAATCTATTTCTGAATTTGTTAAAATGACTTTTAAACCTTCCTCTTTTAGAAGAAATATAGAGCGAGACAAGAATAATAATATTCCATATGTAAAAACGGCTTTACTTGATTCATTAAAAAAATTGCCTCAACTTATTTTGTTTTTATTGTTGTTTATGATACTCCTAATGTTTTCAACGCCATTTTTCACTTTGCCGTTTATTATTATTACGAGCATGCTGATTTTTGCTCCTCTAAATATGCTCTATGCACAAAATAAATTTGCTCGGTCATTGGAACTCAGCTATAGACAAACAAACGGTGCTAAATTAACCATGTTTTTTACCTATATAATGCAGAATTTTATTTTCAATTTAATCTCAGACAGTTTAATGCTAGTTCTCGAAAATTATTATTATAGTTATTTGGTTATAGAAACGTTTATTTTCGCAATAAAAATATTGGCGACTGCAAGATTATATGCTTTATTTTATCAAATTTTGGCTTTGAGACAGCCTTATCGTACCTAAAATAAATAGATGAGAATAATTTGCATAGAAGTTAACAAGAGAGGACAAACATGGTTGAAATTGAACAAATTCAAGCAGCTATTCATAAAGACTATAAACCGCTAGAGGAACTTGCCGAATCCTTAAATTTAGAAGAGGCGGATCGTAAAATTTCAGAATTAGAATTACGTTCATCTGAACCAGGATTTTGGGATGATATTGAAAAAGCCCAAACGGTACAAAAAGAAATTACTGATTTAAAAAAGAAAATTGAAAAATTTAACAATCTCAGAGAGATGTTAGAAAATCTAGACATCTTATGCGAATTAGCCATATCAGAAGAAGATGATTCTGTTTTTGAAGAAATAAAACAAAATTTTTCTGAATATCGGCATTATTTTGATCAATTAAGAATGGAAACCTTGTTTACAGGTGAATATGATCATCTAAATGCAATTATGACTTTGCATGCGGGAGCTGGTGGCACTGAGGCACAAGATTGGACACAAATGCTATTTCGTATGTATTCACGTTGGTGTGAACAACATGACTTTTCATTAAAAGTCTTGGACTATTTAGACGGTGATGAAGCGGGAATTAAAAGTATTACTTTCAGAATTCAAGGTGACAATGCCTATGGTTATCTGAAATCAGAAATTGGTGTACATCGTTTAGTTAGAATTTCACCTTTTGACGCCTCAGGTAGAAGACATACTTCTTTTGCTTCGGCAGAAGTCATACCAGAATTTGATAATACGATTGACATTTCAATTAATCCTGATGATCTTAGAGTTGATGTTTACCGCTCTTCTGGTGCAGGTGGACAGCATGTTAATAAAACTTCATCAGCAGTTCGTATCACCCATTTGCCAACAGGTATTGTTGTTGCTTGTCAAAATGAACGATCTCAAACCCAAAATAAAGAAACAGCAATGAATATGCTGAAAGGTAAATTATTTGCTTTGGCTAAACAAGCGCAAATTCAAAAAATTGATGATTTAAAAGGTGATCAATTAGAAATTGGCTGGGGCAATCAAATTAGATCTTATGTTTTCATGCCGTATACCAAAGTTAAAGATCATCGAACAGACTTTGAAAGCAATGATGTCGATGGTGTTATGGATGGCGATTTGGATGATTTCATTAATGCTTATTTGACAGGAGAAGCAAAAAAGTAGCATGTTAGAGATAGCTATTTATTCATTAACAATATTAATAGGTCAATGTAAATACAATTATTAATAAATGGGAAGAATTAAGGTGATAATATGCAGAAGAAAAGAGCTTTAATTAGTGTTTCAGACAAAAGAGACGTGAACGAATTGGCACAAAATTTGATTGATTTGAATTTTGAGATTATTTCAACAGGTGGCACAGCAAAATATTTAGCTGACAATAATATTCCTGTCACAGAAGTAAGTGAAATAACGGGTTTTCCTGAATGTTTTGATGGACGAGTAAAAACTTTACACCCAATGGTTCATGGTGGTTTATTAGCAAGACGTGATTTAGAAGAGCATATGCAAAGAGCCATTGAATTAAATATTTCTATGATTGATCTTTTGGTAGTTAATCTTTATCCTTTTTTTGAAACTGTCAAAAAGCAACATGAAAATCTTGAAGCTTGCATTGAACAAATTGACATTGGCGGACCTGCGATGTTGAGGTCTGGAGCTAAAAACTTTAATTTTGTAACCGTTATTACTGATATCAACGATTATCAACCCATTATAGAAGAATTAAAAAATAACGGGACAGTCTCAAAACAAACCAATTTAAGATTAGCAGCAAAAGTTTTTGCTGAAACTTCATTTTATGATAGCCTTATTTCTGATTATTTAAAAAGTCGCTTGGAGTTAGAAGCTGAAGCAGAATCAAAAATTGAGCCAACAGATAAATTAACATTAGCTTATCAAAAAATTACTAGTTTACGTTATGGTGAAAATCCAAATCAAAATGCAAATGTTTACAAAAAACCTTTAACGACAGGTTTTGGTTTAACCGATGCAAAACAATTACATGGTAAAGCTTTATCTTATAATAATTTTGCTGATACTGATGCAGCTTTGGCCATGATTAAAGAATTTTCTGAACCGACAGTTGTGGCAGTTAAACATAGCAATCCTTGTGGTATTGCTTCCGCAGATAATATTTTTGAAGCATGGAATAAAGCTTATGAAGCGGATCCTGTCTCGATTTTTGGAGGTATTATTGCTCAAAATCGACCTGTTAATAAAGCTGAAGCAGAAAAAATGTCTGAAATTTTCTTGGAAGTGGTATTAGCACCAGATTTCGATGCAGATGCACTGGAAATTTTAGAAAAGAAAAAAAATATTCGTTTATTAAAATTAGAAAAATTGAGTGAACATTATCCAGAAAATTCAAAAATGGTTAAAGAAATTTTTGATGGCTTATTAATTCAGGATTATGATCAAAAAGCAATGGATCAGGAACCACATAAAATAGTTACAAAGGAACAACCTGATGAAGCAGATTTGGCAGATTATCTTTTCGCAATGAAAGTGGTTAAGCATGTTAAATCTAATGCTATTGTTTTAGTTAAAAATAAACAAACTGTGGGAATTGGACCAGGACAGCCTAATAGAATAACATCTGCTAATATTGCCATTGAACAAGCAGGCGATAAAGCAAAAGGTTCAATTCTTGGTTCCGATGCTTTTTTCCCATTTGCTGATACAGTAGAAGCTGCATATAATGCAGGAGTTAAAGGGATTATTCAACCTGGTGGTTCAATCCGTGATCAAGAATCAATTGATTTTTGTGATGAGCATGCTATACCAATGATTTTTACAGGTTCGCGTCATTTTAAACATTAATAATGGTAGTTTTGTAAGTGTTTTATAACAAAATAAAATAATCAAAAACTCAATAGGAGAAGCTCTTGAGCGAAAAAATTAAAGTAGCAATTTTTGGTGGTTCTTTTGATCCTTTTCATAATGGGCACCTTAAGGTGATTGAAGGTTTGATCAATTTAAATAAATTTGATCGTATTATTGTGATGCCATTGGGTTTAGCACCTCATAAAGACGGCTATATGACGCCAGCAGGTTATCGTTATGAGATGATACGTCTGGCACTCAAAGATTATCCAGAGGTCTCTATTAGCGATTATGAGATTAATAGACCTGGCAAATATTCCTATACTTTGGATACGATTGAACATTTTGAAAATGAAATAAAACATAGACATATTCTTGAACAAAGGAACCGGCTTCGTAAGAATAGAAATAAACATAATAGGAATAAAAGAAATCAAAGAGAAGATTATAAATATTTTGAAAGTATCGAACAAGATATTGAAAATTTGAAAATTAAGGTCAAACTCTCTTTGATTTATGGTTCTGATGCTTTGGATACGATTGAAAATTGGCATGAACCTGCTAAATTAATGCAAGAAGCATCTTTATGGATATGCCGTCGAGGCGATGAAGATATCAAACATATGCGAGAACGAGCAGATTATTTAACAAAAAAATATCATGCTAAAATAAAATTTTTTGATATTGATGAAACGGAACATTCTGGTACAGATATTAGAACACAATTATTAGCGAATCAATATCCAAAAGGCGCTTTACCTAAAGTCGTTAAAAAATTTATTAAAAATAATCAAATTTATCGTCTGCAAGATGATATGGCTTGTTTAAGTAAAAAAGATTTAATTCAAATTGCTATTTATGAAAATCTTGTCAGAAAAAAAGTATCAAGAAGTCGCTTAATTCATTCTTTGAATGTCATGCAATATGCCGTTCATTTGGCTAGAATTCATCATTATGATTTAATGAAAGCTGCAACAACAGGTATTTTACATGATGTTGCCAAAACAATGAAAATAACAAAACAGTATAAATTTGCAAAGCGTATAGGAAAATTAGATCCTATTAACAAAAATATTGCTCATGGTCCTGCAGGTGCCTATTATATTTCAAAGTATTTATATATAAAGGATGAAGAGATTATAAATGCTTTAGTTTACCATACGACTTCTCGTGGTAATATGACAACTTTAGATAAAATAATTTATCTATCAGATAAAATTGAATATGGTAGACCATTTCCTAATTTAGATGGGATTAGAGCTGCAGCAGAAGTGGATTTAGATGAAGCTATGCGCATGTGCCTAGAAGAGGTTCAAGAAGTTTTAGAAAAACGTGGCCGCAAAGGTCATCCAAGTACTTTAGCAGCCGTAGAATATTTGAATAATCAATAAAAATAAGGAGAAAGCGTGGATATTGAAAAATTAAAAGATGAAATTGTTGATATTTTAGACAATAAGAAAGCGATTGATATTGAAGTCCTTCCTGTTAAGGACAAGACAATTCTAGCAGATTATTTTATTATTGCTAGTGGATCTTCGAATACGCAAGTCAGAGCTTTAACAGATGAAGTCATATATGAAATAGAAAAGCGCCTTCACATTACGCCAAAACGTAAAGAAGGTGATTCTAAAAATCGTTGGAATTTGCTTGATTATCAAGATGTGATCGTTCATATATTTCATCAAGAAGAGAGAGAATTCTATCAAATTGAAAAATTATGGCATGGACCAATCATAAAAGATATTGTTGATAATTAAGAAAAAAACAATCTGATCAATAATTATAAATTAAAAATTTCTAAAAATTTGTTGATCTAAGATTGAAAAAGCTATTTTTACAAATTTTACAAATAATATATTAAAATCCATCTTCTGTGATTTTATATAATGAATCTAGCGTTAATTTATATCAAAAAAATTATCTGGAATCATTATTATAATGGAGGGTGGATTTTATGAAGTCTAAAAAAAAATTTATAAGATTCTTTTTTTTATCATTGTCTTTATAATACTTCTCATTTTTTATTTTATTTTGCCAGGAAAAGAACCAAATTCTCAGCAAGAAAAAATTGAGATTTTAGATACTTCAACTGAATCTGAAAATATTTATGCAGATAGCAATGATTTAAAAAAGACGAATGAACAAGAAGATTTTACGGATACTCAAGACACTGAAATCAAGATTAATAACAAAACTGAAAATCAAGCAACAAATCGTGTTAAGATAGATGATAATACAGAAAACTCAAACTTTCCTGTTCATATTATGGGTGAAATAAATAAACCAGGTGTCTATTATGTAAAACATGGAGATATTGTCGATCAAGTTGTTAATAAAGCTGGTGGTTTAACGGAAAAAGCTGATTTGTTTTTTGTTAATTTAGCTGACGAAGTCATGCCTAATCAAAAAATCTATATTCCATCAATAGATGATGAGGAATTGTCCTTAGATAGTTATCTAATGATTATAAATAGTAATGGAACTCAAGAAAACAAAAATAATTCTGAAAGTTCAGTTAAAACTGATGAAAAAATTAACATTAATTTATCAGATGAAATTGATTTACAAAAATTAAACGGCATTGGTCCAAGTAAAGCAGCTGATATTGTTAATTATCGACAGGAAAATGGGGAATTTTCTAGTATTGAAGAAATAATGAATGTTCCTGGTATTAAAGAAAATACCTTTGAAAAAATTAAAAACAAAATCTGCATAAACTAAAGAGATAATGCTTCATATGTTTGATTTACTTTTATTAAAGAATTTTGGATGTTAAAATATAAATTAATTGTGTTTAAATTTACTTTGAGGTGAGAAAAAATGAGTTTAGCTGACAAATTATTTATAGAAAATTGTAAAGAAATTTTAGAAAATGGGTATGATTTAACTGGTGAAAAAGTTAGACCTCATTGGGAAGATGGCACACCATCTTATACTAAAAAAGTTTTTGGAATTGTAAATCGTTATGATTTAAGTAAAGAATTTCCAATTTTAACTTTACGTACCATTAATTATAAGGCAGCTATTGATGAACTTTTATGGATTTGGCAAAAAAAATCAAATAATATTAATGATCTTAATAGCAAAATCTGGGATCAATGGGCAGGAGATGATAATACAATAGGTAAAGCTTATGGTTATCAACTGCAAATTAAACACAAATATAAAGAAGGCATGTTTGATCAAGTTGATCGCGTTATATTTGATTTGAAAAACAATCCAACTTCTCGACGGATTATAACATCAATGTATAATTTTGAAGATTTATCTGAAATGAATCTGTATCCTTGTGCTTATAGTATGACTTTTAATGTAACAGGAAATAAGTTAAATGCTATTTTAAATCAAAGATCACAGGATATGCTAGTTGCTAATGGTTGGAATGTCACGCAATATGCAATTTTAGTTCATATGTTTGCACAAGTCTCTAACTTAGAAGTCGGTGAATTTATCCATGTTATCGCAGATGCTCATATATACGATCGTCATATACCAATTGTTGAGCAATTAATTGAAAGAGAAACTTTTCCTGCTCCTAAACTTTTAATCAATAAAGAAATTAAAGATTTTTATGATTTCAAAGTTGAAGATTTTGTTTTGGAAAATTATCAGCATGGTGAATCAATTAATAGAATTCCTGTTGCTATTTAAACACATACAGAGTACATATGGTATGTTAAGATTGATGTAGTAAAGGAGATAGTGATTTGATAGCTATAGTTAATACAGATTTAAATTGGGGTATTGGTAAAGAAGGTGATTTACAAGTTCATATTTCGAATGACTTAAAGCGCTTTAAAGAACTAACAACCGGAAAAGTAATTATCTATGGCTCAAAAACTTTAGAAACATATCCAAAGCAAAAAGCATTGCCCAATCGTCATAATATTATTCTTTCACGCAGGCAAGAATTAATAGTAGAAAATGCTGAAATTGTCCATACGATTAAAGATTTGTTAAAAAGAATAGATCAATTAAAAGAAGAAAAAAACTACAAAGATAATGATTTTATTGTTGTAGGTGGCGAATCAATATATAAACAATTATTGCCTTATTGTACTGCTTGCTATGTTACAAAAATGCAAATAGAATTAGAAGCAGATGCCTATTTCCCTAATCTGAATGAATTATCAGATTGGAGTTTAGAAAGTGAATCAGAAAAATATTTTGATTCTAAAAATCAGATTTATTATTCTTTTTTGATTTATAAAAAAGTGAAAGAACAATAAAAAATTTTTAAATATTATTTAATGCTGTTTAATTATTCATTTATATTAATTGGAGTATAAAAATGTCAAATTATTTGGTGAAACCATGGCGACAAATATATTTGAATCAAATTTGGGATTCTGGTTTACCAGAATATTTATTTCGCAATAAAACCCATCTATTATCTATTATTCGTCAATATCGGGCACATTTTAATTCAGAAGTTTATTGCGTTTATTCTGATGAAGCTTCAATTGCTCTACTTTTTGTTGAGCCAGTTTTTCTAGATAAAAAAACGTTAAATGGCTATTTAATTCCTTTAAAAACTTTTCAGCAAGATAATCGTGATATCAAGGATGTTTTAATTGAGGTTGGAGCACAATATTATTTAAACAATCAAGATTTTGAGCAATTGGTACTGCATTATCCAGATGCAAAAAAGAAAGTGATACCTGGTAATGAACATGCAATGTTTTTGGGCGATTCAATTTATCCCAATGCTTTATTGTCTTTGCCTTTTGCAGCAGCAGATTTTATTGCGGAAAACTTCATCATTTTTAAATTTTTTGAACATCATATTGTGGTAACTGTTTTAGATAATTATATTGTTCAAGTTAATTTTTTAAAACCCAATTATAATACTTTTGAGCCAACATTAAAAAAAGCATTAACTAAAGGATGTTTTTTGAATGATGATGGTATGATTGAAAGTAATCGTGATATTATTTGCCTTTATTCACATACTAAACGTCTTGATCCAGAATTAGAAATTAAAATAATTGAACAATTTTCTGAATACTTTTCTGGCAAAAGACAAACGTTTGATTTACCTTATAAAATAATTAAAGCGACTGAATTTCAAAAAGCAGTATGGCAGATTCTTGAAGAAATACCTTATGGTACCGTTTTATCTTATGTTGAAGTAGCAGAACGCTTAACCCATAAAAGAGAAGAGGCCGTACATTATGCTAGAGCTGTAGGGTCTGCTTGTGGAAGAAACCCGATAGGTATAATCATTCCTTGTCATCGCGTTATAGGTAATGATCGTTCTTTAACAGGATTTGCAGGTGGTACAAAATTAAAAGGGGCTTTATTAGATTTAGAATTTCTCAATCGTATTGGTGGTAATTAATTTTTTATACCATTCATTCTTGTAAACTTTATTTTATTTGTAATTTTATCTAAATTTCAAATCGTTTTGATAATTGTTATTTTTGTGTATCTTATGTATCTGAAATTTGAGTTAGCATATGGTAACTTTTATATATGTTAAAGGAGGGCAATATTATGAAAATTGCTTATGCTTCAAGAACAGGTAATGTCGAATCTATTGTTAATCAATTAGGCTTCGATTCAATTAGTATAGAACAGGGTACTGAACGTGTAGACGAACCATATGTGTTATTTACATATACAGATGGATGGGGTGATGTTCCAGAAGAGGTTGAAACCTTTTTAGACAATAATGATTCCAGCTTTTTATTAGGTGTGGTTGTTTCTGGTGATAAAGGATATGACGAGGCTTATTGCTTAGCAGGTGATAAAATTGCTGAAGCCACAGGCTGTGATGTCTTATATAAAGTGGAAAATGAAGGAACTGAAGAAGATATTGCGGCAATACGTGATAAATTAAATCAACTCAATTGATCATTAATTTTAAAAAGATTGTTTAATTTATTAGAAAAAAGGTTAAATAAATCATTATTTTTGATTATTTAACCTTTAATTTTTAAAATGTTTATATAAAAAACGAATATTAAATTATTTTAGATGAAATTTTTATAATAAAAGCTTGAATATATGATTTGATAATAATTATTTAGATGATGATTTTAAAGATAAATGATAAAATTTTAGAAAACTGCTTGACAAAAAAAATGATCATCCATATAATCACTTTTGTGCCTTGAGACTGTAACGAGAGTTTATTAAATTTGGTGGAATTAGCTCAGTTGGTTAGAGTGCCAGATTGTGGCTCTGGAGGTCGTGGGTTCGACTCCCATATTCCACCCCATAGTTTTGGCAAAGTCTAAAACTTAATATTGGGATGTAGCCAAGCGGTAAGGCACGGGACTTTGACTCCCGCATGCGTAGGTTCGAATCCTGCCATCCCAGCCAATGATCCACTAGCTCAGTTGGCAGAGCACTTGACTTTTAATCAAGGGGTCCGGAGTTCGAACCTCCGGTGGGTCACCAAACATAAACCGTTGAGACATAAGTGTTTCAGCGGTTTTTGCTTTTTTAAATAAAATTTTCTTTTTGTGATTTTGTAGTAGTTTTGTAGTATTTAGAATTTCTCATTGCTTTTTTTATTGGGTATAATATCAATGATGAAACATTTCTGAGAAAAGAGGCATAGGATGAAAACAATAGCTATTATAACTGGAGCATCTTCGGGTCTGGGCAAAGAATTTGTCAAACAAATTGATCTTGATAACAGACTTGATGAAATTTGGCTCTGTGCTAGACGTAAGGAACGTTTAGAGGAATTAGCTAATAATCTAAAACATCCAACTCAAATCGTTGAGGGGGATGTAACGGACCCTAATTGGCTAAAAGCTTTAGCTGAAAAATTAGCATCAGAACAATTTCAAATACATACATTAATTAATTCGGCAGGTTTGGGTAAATCGGGTGCTTTTTCTGAGATTGGTTTGAAAGAAAATGGATATATTGTAGAGGTGAATGTTTTAGCCTTAACGCAAATCTGTTCTATTTGTTTGCCCTATATGATGAATCAGGGGAGAATACTCAATATTGCATCTGTGGCTGCTTTTTTACCGCAAGCAAATTTTGCTGTATATGCAGCGTCTAAAGCATATGTATTAAGTTTTTCACGTGCGTTAAATCAAGAATTAATGGATGAAAAGATTACAGTGACTACTGTTTGTCCAAATCCTATGGAAACGGAATTTTTCCTTCATTCTGGCCAAAAGAATAAAGCCCAGTCTGTTAAAAATATGGGACTTGAAGATGTGGAAAAGGTGGTTAGAATGGCTTTGAAAAAATCAGAAAAACATAAAGATATTTCATTATCAAGCTTTATATCAAAAGCCATCAGATTAGTTTCGCGAATTTTTCCTCATCCTTTTATTTTAAAAGTTGAAAAATTAATCGGTTTCTAGTTTAAAAGAAACCAAAATTTTTGAATTAATAAATAAAAGAAAATATAAATTTTTCATAAAAATCCTTAATTAAACTCTTGAAAAAAACTAATCTATAAATCGAATATATGACAATAGTACATAAATAAAAATTCATTATTATATTATTTTTAATATGTCTAAAACGCTTAAAAATAATTATGAAAATTTTATACATACATGTTACAATTGTAACAAATTGATCTATATTTTTATAAAAATTCAGGGAGGAAATATATGTATAAGATTGTGAGAAAAGAAGTTCTCAATCCGAATGTAATAAGAATGTCGATTGAGGCTCCTTTTATTGCGAAAAAAGGCAAAGCCGGTCAATTTATTATGTTTAGAGTTGATGAATTCGGTGAACGTGTACCCTTAACAATAGCAGGTACAAATCAGGAAGACGGAACAGTTGATATTATTTATCAAATCGTTGGTAAGAGTACACGTACATTGGCAGCCAAAAATGAAGGTGATGAAATTCTTGATTTTGTTGGTCCTTTAGGAAAACCATCAGCTTTAGAAGGTCATGAAAAAGCTTGTGTTATTGGTGGTGGAGTGGGTACTGCAATTGCTTATCCTACTGCAGTTGCATTACATGATTTAGGTAGTAAAGTTGACGTTATCATGGGCTTTAGAAATAAAGATATTGTCATTTTAGAAGATGAGTTTGCTGCAGCTTCTGACAATTGCTATATGATGACTGATGATGGTACTTATGGAGAAAAAGGTTTTGTAACCGTTAAATTAGAAACCTTGCTTGAAGCTGGCACAGAATATGATCTTGTTGTTGCAATAGGTCCAGTTCCAATGATGAAAGCAGTTGTTGATATTACAAAAAAATACAATATTAAAACATTGGTTTCATTAAACCCAATTATGGTTGATGGAACAGGCATGTGCGGTTGCTGTCGTGTTATTGTAAACAATGAATTGAAATTTGCTTGTGTTGATGGTCCAGAATTTGATGGTGCAGAAGTAGATTTTGAAGATTTAATGTTACGTAATCGATCCTATATAGATGAAGAGCGCGAGAAGGATCACGAATGCCAAAATGAATTGGCCATAGCAGCAGCTAAAGCAGAAGCTGAAAAAGAAGCTTAATTATCTTGAGTTAAAGTATAGAAGGAGATTTTCATGGCACAAAGAAATATGAGCCCAGTTAAAGTTGATATGCCGGCTCAAGATCCAAAAGTTAGAGCTAGAAATTTTGATGAGGTAACGCATGGGTACACCCCTGAAATGGCGATAGAAGAAGCAAAGCGTTGTCTTCAATGTAAACATAAACCCTGTATGAAGGGTTGTCCAGTAATGGTAAAGATACCTGAATTTATTAATCTTATTGTTGAAGAAGATTTTGAAGGAGCTTATCAAAAAATTCTTGAAACGAATGTTTTACCAGCTATTTGTGGTCGTGTTTGTCCTCAAGAAAGTCAATGTGAATCATTATGTGTTCGCGGAATTAAAGGTGAACCTGTTGGTATTGGTCGCTTAGAAAGATTTGTAGCTGACTATCACAGAGAGCATGTTGAGGCAGCCGCTCATGATTATCCAAGTAATGGTCATAAAGTGGCTATTATTGGTGCAGGTCCATCAGGCTTAAGCTGTGCTGGTGACCTTGCAAAATTAGGATATGAAGTTACTATTTTTGAATCTTTGTCTCAGGGTGGTGGCGTTTTAGTTTACGGTATTCCAGAATTCCGTTTGCCTAAAGATATCGTGAGAAAAGAAATCAAACAATTAGAATTAGATGGTGTAAAAGTTCGCACCAATATGGTTATAGGTAAAGTTATTACCATTGATGAATTGATGGATGAATATGGTTATCAAGCTGTATTTATTGGTTCTGGTGCTGGTTTACCTGTATTCTTAAATATTCCTGGTGAAAACAGTGTTGGCGTTTATTCTTCTAATGAATATTTAACACGTTCTAATTTGATGAAAGCATATCTTGATGATCATGATACACCTATTCGTCAGAGTAAAAATGTAGCTGTTATTGGTGGTGGAAACGTTGCAATGGATGCTGCACGTACAGCTTTAAGACTAGGTGCAGAAAATGTATATATCGTTTATCGCCGTTCTTTTGATGAAATGCCAGCTCGTGTTGAAGAAGTCCATCATGCTCAAGAAGAAGGCGTAATTTTTAATAATTTATCTAATCCTGTTAAAATAAATACAAATGATAAAGGTGAAATTACCTCGATGACTTGTATTAAAATGGAATTAGGCGAAGCTGATGAATCTGGTAGACGTCGTCCAATAGCTGTTGAAGGTTCTGAATTTGATTTAGAAGTGGATACAGTTATTGTTTCCGTTGGTACGAATCCAAATCCGTTAATCACAAGTACAACTGAAGGTCTTGATGTAACACGTTGGGGTGGTATTATTGCAAATGATCATGGTGCTACTTCTAGATCTGGTGTCTTTGCTGGTGGGGATGCTGTTACAGGTGCAGCCACAGTTATTTCAGCTGCTGGAGCAGGTAAAGTAGCCGCAAAAGCAATTGATGAATATATAAAAGTAAAATATGAATAATTGATTTATATATTTATATAGTCGAAGTGAAAAAATAATTTTTACTTCGACTATTATTTTTTTTCTTAATTTGTTATAATTCATAAGCTGTTTATTTGATCCATTAGCTCAGTCGGTAGAGCATCTGACTCTTAATCAGGGGGTCCAGGGTTCGAGCCCCTGATGGATCACCAGCGAAAACCGTTGATACATAAGTGTTTCAGCGGTTTTTATTTATTCAAAAAACTATTTTCCTTTGTTTAATATCAATTTGATATGCATTTGTTGTAAGTTTTTTCGGACTTTATGAAAATAATTGATTATTTTAACTGGAAAAAGAATTAATTTTAAGGTATTTTTAAAGACAGTTAATAAGACTACAAATATATAATCCAATTATAAAAAAGAAAAACAAAAACTTAATATGAATGAGAAAATAGAAAAAGATTTAGAAAAAAAGCCAGATAAAGGTAAAAAAACTTTATTGTTTTTAAAAATAATTCGTTTGGTCGTAATCCTAGCGATTATTTTAACCATATTGTTTTTTCTTAATAAATTAAATATTTTTAATTTTCAAGATGGTCAAATTAAATCCTTAGAGTCAGAAAGTCGCTTCCAAGAAATGTTGCAAATAGGGGATTTGTCAACAATCGAATATACATATAATTCAATTTCTACATGTATTGATCAAGAAACAGAAAATGCGAAATATTATGTTTCTTATAAAGGAAAAATTAAAGCTGGTATTGATTTTACAAAAATAAAAATTGATGTTGATGATAACCAAAAATTGGTCAAAGTTTTAACACCTACAGCAGAGATACAAGATGTTTCGGTTGAAATGGAAAATTTGGATTTCATTTTTATTAAATCTAAATATGAAACAGAAAATGTAACAGAAGAGGCTTATAAAATTTGTATCGCAGATTTAAATGAAAAAGCGGCTTTAGATAAAGATATTTTGGAAATTGCCGAGGAAAATGCATATTCTGCTTTAAAGGCTTTGATAGGTCCAATTATCGAAATGGAATATCCAGATTATTCTTTATCTATACAATAGGGAACGCATATGAAAAAGAAAATCATTATTTTAACTTTAATAAGTATTATCATATTTTCGTTTACAGCTTGCTCTTCGCCACAAAAAGAAACTCAATTGACTCCGGATATCAAAAAAATTCAAGATATTGCAGAATTAGCAACCATTGAATCTTATTATCATAATGTTTCAAAATTGGAAAAAGAAGCAGGAACTGGTATTCAACATTGGTTTGAAAAAGATCGAAAAATGTGGATTGAATATACTGGTGTTGCGACTTTGGGTATTAATGTAAATCAAGTCAAAGTCGAAATAGATAAGCAGAAAATTAAAGTTACAATGCCCAAAGCAGAAATTCTTAATTTAAAAGTTGATGAGAGTTCTTTAAATGAAAATTCTTATGTCAGTTCTCCAGATGGAATAAATAAAAATCCTATTACCGCAGAAGATCAAATATTAATGATAGAAGAAGCACAAAATAAAATGCGTGAGACTATTTTAAATGATGAATCTTTATTAAACACAGCAGAGGAAAGAGCAAAAGAATTAATAGAAAATTATATTAAGCAAATTGCTGAACTGTCACAACAAGAGTATGAAATAGAATGGAAAATAATTGAAAATAACGATGATGCTTAAAATTTGATAATAAAATAAATATTGTATGCTATAATTCAAGAGCAAATATAAATAATATTGAATCATTTTTGGGAGGTTTTTAATGTTAAAAGGAAATTTGATGTTTGGACAATCAGGCGGACCTACGTCAGTTATTAATTGCAGTGCTGCTGGTGTTTTTATTGAAGCATTAAAACATGAAGATCGCATTGAAAAAGTTTATGGTGCTCATCATGGTATCGTAGGTGTTTTAGAAGAAGACTTTTTTGACATGGGTCAAGAAGACGAAGCAGAACTCTTATTATTAAAACAAACACCATCTTCCGCTTTAGGCTCTTGTCGCTATAAATTAGCTAATCCTGAAGAAGATGATACAGATTACAAGAGAATCTTAGAAGTATTTAAAAAATATAATATTCGTTATTTCTTCTATAATGGTGGCAATGATTCTATGGATACTTGCAATAAAATCTCGAAATTCATTCAAGAAAATGGTTATGAATGTCGTGTAATAGGCGTTCCAAAAACAATTGATAATGACTTATATGGAACAGATTTTTGTCCAGGTTTTCCTTCTGCAGCACGTTATATTGCAACAACAATGATGGAAGTGTATTGTGATTCTGTCGTTTATTCTAATGGCCAAATTACAATTGTTGAAATAATGGGCAGAAATGCTGGATGGTTAACAGCTGCTTCGGTTTTAGCATCACATGAAGGTTATGG
The DNA here is from genome assembly GCA_002427545.1 of Mageeibacillus sp. UBA5436. Classification (GTDB taxonomy): domain Bacteria; phylum Bacillota; class Clostridia; order Saccharofermentanales; family DTU023; genus UBA5436. The sequence goes on from DIRM01000053.1 coordinate 26,959, forward strand.
ACCTGATTTAATTTATTTACCAGAGAGCGTTTTTGATTTAGATAAATTTTTAGCTGATGTAAAACGTGTTTATGATGAAAAGGGTAAAGTATTAATTGCTATTTCTGAAGGTGTACAAACAGCCGATGGTAAATTTATTCCAGAATTAGCAGGAGAAGTTAAAGTAGATGCTTTTGGCCATAAACAAATGGGTGGAGCTGTAGCGGTATTAAAAGAATATGTTGAAAACCATATCGATACAAAAGTTCGTGCTATAGAATTATCCTTAATGCAAAGATGTGCCTCTCATTTATCATCTGAGGTTGATGTAGAAAGCACATTTAATGCAGGTCGTGAGGCTGTTAAAGCGGCTTTAAATGATGAAACAGACATCATGATTGGTTTCAAAGTTAATCCTGATGATACTACTCAGATTGATTTAACCCATGTTCCTTTGGAAAAAGCTGCAAATACTGAGAAAAAAGTACCAAATGAATGGATTAATGCGGATCAAAACTTTATTACAGATGAATTTGTTGATTATTGTATGCCTTTAATTCAAGGACAACCTGAGCGAAAATTAGAGGATAATCTACCAAGATTTGCTAAATTAAAATTTGTCCAAGCTGGTAAAAAATAAAAAATAGTTAAAATATCAAAGTGAAAAACCGAGCGTTTCTACACTCGGTTTTTTATACTTATGGAATGATTTTATGCTTAATGTTAAATTAACAAATGGAGATATTTTTATTAGGCGTTTTGAAAAAGCTGATTTTTCTAAAATTGCGCCGATGTTTATGTGTGATGAAACCATGTATTATTATGTCACCGATGAAGTGAAATTTAATTCTGAGCAAAAGGTCAGAAAATATATTGAAAATTGGGATGATAATGAAAGCTCTTTTATGTTTTCTTGCTTTAAAGATAATGAGTTAATAGGAATATTAACTTTAGAAGATTATTCCAAAATTCAAAAACATACAGAATGTGGCATTGCCTTGATTAATCCTCGTCTTTATGGTCAAGGATTGTCTAAAAAAATTCTGAAATTAATGATAAATTATCTTTTTAATGAAAAACGTTTGCATAAAATTTATATTCGTTATATAGATGGGAATGAAGCATCTTATCATTTGTTTAAAAGTTTAGGCTTTCAGAATGATGGTTGTTTTAGGGAACATATACGAAGAAAAGACAAATATTTGAATTTAAACTATATGAGCATATTAAAGAAAGAATGGTTAAGGTGTAGCGAAAAATGATCAAATCTGTCTTTGCTGCACATCTCAGCGAAAAAGATAAACAGGATTTAACGCTTTTGATTGATGATCGCCCATTAGGTTCACTTTCAGAAGAAGATAAATCTAATTTTGTTTTGACTGCAAGTCGAGACGTTCATATGATGAGTGGTTTTTCGAATCGTTCTTTTTATTATGATCCACGTTTTAATAAAGATCGGATTCGTTTATGGGCTCAAATATTTCGTGAAATGCAATCACGTGGCTTGAAAATTTTGCCTGATTTTATTAAAAATCATCATATTTACACAGAATTTCTTTATTTATTTAATTCGGAAATTTTCATTGGTTGGCAGGATCGTACACAAGGTCTATATTTATGGAGAAAAAATCGTCTGTTTCGACTTCAGCCAACGATTTTACCTAATAATATTTTTGATGCCGAATGGATGAACCATGCAGATTTTTATTCTTTTAATTTAAAACAAGGAGATATGGTTTTTAGTATCTCAGAAAAAATATTTTCACGTTTGAATCCTAATAAAATTGAAGATTACTTTAATGGTAAAGCGAATTTACCAACCATAATAAATGAAATTATTAGTAAATTGAGAGTTTATTATGATGATTTAGATTTAACTTGGTTTGGCTTTCAAGTTGAACGTTTAGATAAGAATATATTTGCAGAAGAAAACCAAAGTCATTTAAGAAAAAAGAATGATTTTACGAATTTAATCAATAGTTCACGCGTTTCGCGTGTAAAGGATGGACAAGAGCTAATACCAGCTCCAAAAATCAAACCGTCTGATACAAATTACAATTTTCAGGATACAGATGAAATTTTAATTGAATATAAATTAAATGAAGAACAAAAATCTTCAACTGAAATGAAATCTAAATTTAAAAACAATCAAAAAGTCAGTGATCGTGACCATCGTCTTTACAATTTAGAAAAATTAGAGAAGCGAAGAACAGAAAATGATGTCTTTTGGGATGATGTCAAATCGTTTAGCTTTGAACCTATCATACAAAATTTTAAAAAGGCAATGAATAACATTTTTAATTTTATTCCCAATCAGCCTGTTCTTTCAAAATTGATTGTTACAGCTGCTGTTCTTTTAATTATTTTGTTTGTATTCATGTTAGGGCGTACAATTGGTTCGAATAATACACAAGTTGAAGAAACTCAAGTTCAAGAATCTACATTTGAAACCCGTAAAATGAAATTAGATGATGAGGTCAAAGCACCTGATTCTGCTTTAATTGAAGTTGAAATAACTGTTAAGGCAAATAATTTACAGGTAAGACAAGAACCTAAAACAGATGCTGCCATTGTAGCTACTGTACAAAGAGGATCAAAAATTACTCAATTAACCGAACCGGAAAATAATTGGGTTTATGTTAGACTATCAGATGGCAAAACATTTGGATATGTTTATGCGGAAAGTTTACTTGCAGAAGAGTAAGAAGAAGGTATTCATGATTAAAAAAATTAAAACAGATATGCACACACATACAATAGCTAGTGGAGATTCTTACAGCACACTTTTAGAAAATATTAAGGCCGCTAAGAAGAATGGCATTGAAGCCATTGCTATAACTGAACATGGACCTGCAACACATGGGTCTGCAAATCCACGTTATTTTATGAATTATAAAACAATACCAAGAATAATCGATGATGTTTTGGTTTTTTTTGGTGTTGAATTAAATGTTATTAATTTTCAAGGTGAAGTAGATTTATCTAATAATATGTTAAGCCGTTTAGATTTTGTTTTGGCAGGTTTTCATACTAATATTATAAAACCTGGTACTTTAAACGAACATACAGAAGCATGGTTAAATGTAATAGATAATCCATATATTGATTGTTTGGCTCATCCTGGAAGAAATGATTATGAATTTGATCTACCAACCATTTTAGATGCTTGTAAGGATCATAATGTTGCTATTGAAGTAAACTCAAAATCTTTAGGAAAATATGCCAATCGTCCACGTTGTGAAGATATTATTGAAGGATGTAAATTAAGAGGGGTACCCATTATGATTAATTCGGGTGCACACTTTGCTTATCATATTGGTCAAAATCAAAACGCAATTGACTTTTTGAATAGTCTGGATTTCCCTGAAGAATTGATTATTAATCGCAATGTTGATTCTTTAGTTGTTTGGTTGGCTAATCGTAAATTATGGAAATCTGATTTACAAGAATTAGCAGAAAATTGCCAAAAAAGAGTGAAGGTTGCAAAATAAACGAAACAAAGATTGACAAGTAAAATAGATATAGCCAAAATAAATCGGAAAGTAATCAAAGCAAAAAGATTGGACAAAATAATTAGATTATTGTATTATTACTAAGCTTAGTTTTTAAGAGTGATTATGCGGGTGTAGTTCAACGGTAGAACATCAGCCTTCCAAGCTGAATACGAGGGTTCGATTCCCTTCACCCGCTCCATTTATTTCTATGGGTCTATAGCTCAGCTGGATAGAGCAACAGCCTTCTAAGCTGTGGGTCGCAGGTTCGAGTCCTGCTAGGCTCGCCATACACGTGAACCGTTGAAACGTAATCGTCTCAGCGGTTTTTATTTTCTTCTCTACTTTATTTCGATTGATGAAATATAAAGTAATAAATAAAAATTATAATATAGTGGTGAATAAAGAAAATAAATCTGAGCGTAAAAATTATTTTATAATAGTTTGATGTACTTTTTATTAAAAAGTGGTTAATTTACAAGCATAAGGAGAATTTTTTGAAACTAGCACTTCTTATAAGTTTTATAGCAATAATGATAATATTATTACTTGTTTTTATTATTAAAGGCTTGAATAATCATTTGATTATAACAAAATATGATTTTCATTCTGATAAAATTAAAAATAAAATAAAAATTGCATTTCTATCTGATTTACATGGCTATGAATATGGCGTAAAGCAAAAAGATTTGTTAATGATGATAGAAAAAATGAAACCTGATTTAATTGCATTTGTGGGTGATATAGTAGATGATAAAAATCCTCAAGAACCATCCTATCAATTGTTACAAGCTGCTACAAAAATAGCGCCATGCTTTTATGTATCAGGTAATCATGAAGGTTATACTTTCCAATTAAATAAAATTAAGACGGCGATAGCTGAATTGGGTGTTACCGTTTTATCTGGAGAAAAAAAACAATTAGAAATATCGGGCGATAAAATCAATATTTTAGGATTAGATGATCCATTTGACCAAGAAGAGATTTTCCAAAAACAATTACGACAATTACAAACTCTTTCTAATCCAGAATTTACTTTATTATTATCACATCGACCTGATCTAATTCCTGAATATGAAAAACTAGATGCAGATTTAGTTTTGTCAGGACATGCACACGGCGGTCAATTTCGTTTGCCTCATTTTAAATGGGTATTTTTTGCACCAAATCAGGGTTTTTTCCCACGATATACAACAGGATTTTATCAATTAAAAAATAAAGTCTTATTGGTGGGAAGAGGATTATGTCCCAAAACACGAAAAATTCCACGTTTTTACAATCCACCAGAATTGATTGAATTAACGATTTTACCTAAAAAATAAGAAAAACAATTACAAAAGTTTTTGCGAACATTCGTTCTAAGTGTTATAATCCAACCGATTATGTTTACAAAAAGTGAGGACTCGATGAACCAATCGCAAAATTATGACAATCAAAGTATATTCGCTTTAAAAGGTGCTGAAAGAGTACGTTTAAGACCCTCTGTTATTTTTGGATCAGATGATTTAAAAGGCTGTCAACATTCCTTTTTTGAAATTTTATCAAATTCAATTGATGAATCTAGAGCAGGTTTTGGTCATATTATTAAAGTAACTAGATTTCAAGATCATAGCTTAATGATCGAAGATGACGGTCGTGGTATTCCAGTCGATTATAATGAAATTGAAAAACGCTATAATTGGGAATTGGTATATTGTGAATTATATGCTGGTGGAAAATACGATCAGAATAATGAAAATTATGAATTTAGCCTAGGGTTAAATGGTCTAGGTGCATGCGCTACACAATATGCTTCATCTTATTTTGATGTTGAAGTTACAAGAGATGGTTATGTCTACGAATTACATTTCGAAAAAGGTGAAAATATTGGCGGCCTAAAGAAAACGGCAACAAACTCTAAAAAAACGGGTACGAAACAACATTGGTTGCCAGATCGCGATGTTTTTACAGAAATAAAGATACCAGATACTTATTTTTTAGATATTTTACAAAAACAAGCTATTGTTAATCCTGGTGTTAAATTTATATTCATAGATAAAATTGCTCAAACTGAAAAAGAATTTCTTTATCCAGAAGGCATATTAGGTTACGTTAAAGAAATTAATGAAGAAACACCTTTAACCAAAGCTAAACAATTTTCAGGTGAAGGTTATGGACGAGATCGTAAGGACAAAGCCGAATATAAAGTACATGCCGATATTGCTTTTGCCTTTAACAATGAAACCAATTTGCTTAGTTACTATCATAATTCAAGCTGGCTTGAATATGGCGGCTCTCCTGATCGAGCGGTTAAAAATGCCTTTGTAGCTGAATTTGATCGTGTTTTGAAAGAAAAAGACAAGTATAGAGCGAATGAATCTAAAATTGTTTTTGCTGATATTGAAGATAGCCTTATCTTGATGATCAATTCATTCTCAACATTTACCTCTTATGAAAATCAAACAAAGAGAGCGATTAACAATAAATTTATTCAACAATTTTTAACTGATTTAATTAAAGAAAATTTGCAAGTCTGGTTTATTGAGTCTGCAGATGAAGCAGACCGTGTGATTGAACAAGTTTTAATAAATAAACGTAGTAGAGAAAATGCTGAAAAGCAACGCCTTAATATTCGAAAAAAATTAATGGGCAATGTAGATAATATGACGAATCGTATTAAAAATTTCGTCGATTGTCGTTCCAATAATGTCGAAGAAAGAGAACTTTATATTGTTGAGGGAAATTCAGCTTTGGGTTCCGTTAAGATGGCAAGGGATTCTAGATTTCAAGGCGTTATTCCAGTACGTGGTAAAATTTTAAATTGCCTCAAAGCCAGCATTAATCAAATTTTTAAAAGTGATATCATTGTTGATCTTTTGAAAATATTAGGATGCGGCGTGGAATTAGAAAGCAAACATAATAAGAACTTTTCGGATTTTGATATCAATAAATTGCGTTGGAATAAAATTATTATTTGTACTGATGCTGATGTTGATGGATTTCAGATTAGAACTTTGATTTTAGCCATGTTTTATCGATTAACACCGACTTTAATCACAGAACATAAAATCCATATTGCTGAATCTCCTTTATTTGAAATTACACATACTGTCAAAAATATTGAAAAAACATATTTTGCTTATTCTGAATTAGAAAAAAATGAAATCTTGCAAAAAACAAAAACTGGTAAAGTCCATATTCAGAGATCCAAAGGTTTGGGCGAAAATGAACCAGAGATGATGTGGCATACGACCATGAATCCAGAAACCAGACGTTTAATTCAAGTCGTTCCAGAAAGTCAAGAAGAAATGTTTGCTATGTTTGATTTACTATTAGGTAATAATCTAAATGGCAGAAAAGAATATATTGCTGAAAATGGAAATAAATATATGGATATGCTAGATGTTGTTTAAAAATATGATGAAGCATACCGATTAAATTACAAAATAAATCATTAGAATTAAAAAAAATAGAATGCTATTTGTTTAAATATGAGTGAAAAAGAAATTAAAAATACAGATCATCTGGTAGATAAAATACCAATTACAGAAACCCTACGCGAAAATTATATGCCTTATGCGATGAGCGTTATTGTCTCGCGTGCCATTCCAGAAATCGATGGTTTTAAACCTTCTCATCGTAAAATTTTATATACGATGTATCGAATGGGTTTGATGAAAGGTCCGCGTTCAAAATGTGCTGATATTGTGGGTCAAACAATGTCCTTGAATCCACATGGCGATCAAGCGATTTATGAAACATTAGTGCGAATGACACGCGGCAATGGAAGCTTAATTAATCCCTGGATTGATTCAAAAGGAAATTTCGGAAGAGTTTATTCACGTGATATGCAATTTGCTGCGTATCGATATACTGAGGCTCGATTAGATAAGAGTTGTGAAACTTTATTTTATGGCCTTAATAAAAATGCCGTTGAATTTGTTGATAATTATTCGGGAACACTTCAAGAACCTGTTTTATTACCAGCAACTTTTCCTACTATCTTAGTAAATAGCAATCAAGGTATTGCAGTCGGAATGGCTTCTAATATTTGTTCTTTTAATCTTAAAGAAGTTTGTGATGCAACAATCGCTTATATAGATGATACAGATGTTGATCTATTTAAATATATGCCAGCTCCTGATTTTTCGACAGGTGCTGAAATTATTTATGAAGAAGATATCATGCGTCAGATTTATGAAACAGGTAGAGGATCAATAAAAATGCGATCTGTCTATCAAATTAATAAAAAACAAAGAACGATTGAAATTAGTGAAATACCATATTCAACAACGGTTGAAGCTATTATGGATGATATCATTGATAATACAAAAAACGGTAAGTTAAAAGAAATTGTCAATGTTCGTGATGATACAGATTTAAATGGTTTAAAATTAACAATTGATTATAAAGCATCTGCTGATATTAAATTATTGATGCAAAAATTATTTAAAATCACAGCAATTCAAAGTAATTTCGCTTGTAATTTTAATATTCTAATCAATGGCAAACCTAGGGTTATGGGCGTCAGAGAAATCATCAAAGAATGGTTAATTTGGCGTAGAGACTGTTTAAAGAATGAATTACTATTTGATATACAAAAAAAATCTGATACATTACATATCTTAATTGGCTTAGAGACCATTCTTTTAGATATAGATAAAGCTATTAAAATTGTTCGCGAAACCGAAAAAGATGAACAGGTCATTCCGCGTTTAATGCAAGGTTTTCATATTGATGAGATTCAAGCAGAAGCAGTTGCCGAAATTAAATTAAGACAATTAAATAAAGAATACATTCTAAAACGTATCAAAGATAAGGAAAATTTAGAAGCTGAGATTAAGCATTTAAAAGGTATTGTATCTGATCAGAATAAACTCGACAAAGAAATTCAATCTCAATTGAAAGATATTGCAAAAAAATACGGAAAAGAACGCTTAACTAAATTAGTTCCAGAATCTGAAATTGTCAAAGTTGATGTTGATGATTTCATTGAAGATTATAATCTAAAACTATTTTTTACCAAGGATGGATATTTCAAAAAAATGGCTTTGACTTCTTTACGAAGTGCAGGTGATTTAAGAATAAAAGAAAATGATATGATTATTCAAGAACTGGAATCTACGAATAAATCCGATGTTTTATTTTTTACGAATTTAGGACAAGTCTATAAATTAAAATTATTTGATATTCCGGATCACAAACCATCTGAATTTGGAGAATTCACGCAAAATTTATTAGATTTAGAGAAAAATGAAAAAGTGATTGCTATTCATACTACTAATGAAGAATACGAAGGCTATTTGATTCTTGGTTTTGCCGATGGACGTTGCGTTAAAATTGCTGTCAATAATTATTACACAAAAACCAATCGTAAAATGTTAAAAAATGCTTTTTATGATGGTTCGACATTGATAGGCCTTTTATATCAAGAAGAAGAAAATTCAGGAAAAGATATTATTCTACAAAATAATCAAGATAGAATGATTTTGGTTGAGAGTGATCGCATTACTTTGAAAGCAACAAAAAATTCACAAGGCAATGTGATTATGAAATTAAGAAAAGGCTATGAAGTTACTTCGATTAGTTTTGCAGATCAATTTCCTTCCAATTATGATTTTGACTATTATCGTGTGCGAACTTTACCTGCTGCAGGTAGATTTATTAAAGAAGAAGATATGGCTGCTAAACAAATAACATTAACAGACATGTCAAAAGAGGATTAAGTTTTGCATGAAAGAATGGAAGCAAAACAAAAAAATAAATATAAAAAATATTTTAATTGTTCTAGCTGTTTTAGTTATCATTTTTAGCTTGGGTTTTATTGTTTATCATAATCGTTTAATAAACTATGAAACATCTTTTCAAAAAATGATGAACGAAAAAAATTATGCTGAAGCTTTAGATATTTATCATGAGATACAATCTAATGCCACAGATTCTAAAATGAGTAACCGTAAAAGACAGCGTTATATTGAGATACAAGAAGAATATGAAGAGCTTGTCTCTAATAAGACCGAGAAAATATTAGAGCGGCTTGAAAATGGCGAAAATTTAACAAATGATGATCAAGCCTTTATTTTAGGAATGGATGAGGTAACGAGTTCGGTTATTGCTCCTTATTTAACAAAAATAACAGAAAATTGGTTAGATCAAAAAATAGATTATGATGAATGGCGCTATATATTAGATGCATTTCAAGGCTTTCCTAATTTAGAGTTAAATGTAAAGACGCTGTTGGATCAAGAAACAGAACTCAAAATAGCAGCTGAAAAATTTAAAGCAACTGAAGAATTAGATATTAAAGAAAATTGGAATAAAATTTGGGAATCTTGGTCAAATTTAACGACGGATGAGGAGATAGGGCGTTTTGCAACAAATTATGCTTCATATCGGCTTCAAACTTTTCAAGATGATTTATATAAAATTTTGATGCAGGATGTTGATTTATATATTGAGCAAAATCGCTATTATAGTGCTAAAATTGTTCTGGATCGTTTATTTGATGCTTTTCCAAATCAATCCGCTATTCAAGAAAAATTAAATATATGCAATGAAAATATTCCATCTAATTTGATTACCTGGGAAGATACCGTAGAATCTATCTCTGTTAAACCATTATTAGTTGATATTTCTCAAGCCAAAAAAGGTAAATCAAAATATTTTGCTGAAAATGAATTGATTACAGCCGCTGAATTTGAGAATTTGTTAAATGAATTGTACGAGAATGATTATGTTTTAATTTCTCCTAATCTTTACTTTAATTATCCTGACAATTATTCGGAGGTTGTGGTACCTAAAGGTAAAAAACCTATAATCTTAATTTTTGAATCTTATCAATATTCGGCTGATTTTCAAGAAGCAGGTACAGCTGCAAAATTGGCATATAATAAAGATAACGATTCTTTTTACAGTTATTTAAACAGAAATGACCCTGAATCTATTTGTGATACAGATGTAGATGCAATTCCAATTCTCGAACAATTTATTAGTACACATAATAATTTTAGTTTTAATGGGGCAAGAGCTCTTATTTCATTAAATGCAAATGAAAACTTATTTGGCTATATTATTAAATCTCAACAATTAAATAATTATATTGATGATATGAGCGATTTAGGCCTGCCAATTAGTAGTTTGATAAATATGACTGATGAAGAAAAAGAAAATTATTTTCAAAAAGAGTATTTACCATTAGCTCAATTAATTTCAGGATTAAAATATCATAATTATTATTTTTGCAATGGAACTTATTCAAATCAAGAATTAGATTTACTTGATTTAAATGAATTTAAATCAGAAATAGAAAATTGGGAAGATATTTGTTTTCCTTATTTGGGGAAAACGCAAGCTTTATTGTTTCCCAATGGTTCACATATCTATGCAAATCAAGATAAATTAGATTATTTATTAGAAAAAGGATATGTTAATTTTTACAGTCAAGGAGCCGATGCTTATAATTATATGTCAGATGAATATTTTCATTTTAATTATATCCCAATCAAAAAAGATAGTTTAACCGATTCAGAAAGCTGGCAATTAGATCGTTTAGTTAATGTGAATAATATCGTTGAATCTTGGCGGGATGAATAATGGAGAAAAAATTGCAGAATATAGAAAAAGATAATCAGAATAAAACAGTCGGGGATTTAAACGTTATTGATATAAAGCCACGCGGATATTGTAAAGGCGTTATACGTTCTTTAAGATTACTAAAAAATATTCGTGAAAAATATCCAGATGAAACCATTTCTGTACTAGGTCGAATTGTGCATAATCGCTATGTAGCAGAAGCTATGGATTTATATAGCATAATTACCGTCGACTATCCTGGCTTAACACGCGAACAATTATTATCTTATGTTGATCATGGTATAGTTATTTTGTCGGCTCATGGCTGTTCGGACATGGTTAAAGATAAAGCAAAGGCCAAAGGTTTAACAGTTATTGATGCAGCTTGTCCTGACGTTATTTCTTCTCATAAAATCATCGAAGATGCTTTAAAGAAAAATGAGCAAGTTATTTTTATAGGCAAATCTAAGCATCCAGAAACCGAAGCGGTCATGCAAAACTTTAAAAATATTAATTTAATTACAAATATTTCAGATGTAAATAAATTAAAAATAGATCCTTTTGAGAAAATTGTAATCGCTAATCAAACAACTTTATCCAGTTTAGATATGAGAAACTTAATTGAAGCCATTATTAAAAAATACCCTAATGCAAAGGTTATAGATGAAGTTTGTGGGGCTACTAGAGTGCGTCAAGAAGCAGTCATTAAAAATAGTAACTTAGATGCCTTAATTGTTGTTGGTGATCCAGATAGTAACAATACTGCAATGCTTGCAAAAATTGCTTTAGATAGTGGCATTAAAAATGTACAAAGAATTGAAACAGTGCAAGACCTTGATTTAACAAAATTTCATAAAAATGATTTTGTTGGTATTACATCTGGAGCTTCTACACCACCTTATTTAACGGATATGGTATCTGATTATCTTAAACAAATTAATCTTGCTGCTCCAATGCCAAAACCTGAAATTGATATTTCAAAGATTTTAGACTTATAATTACAATTATGTAGAACACGGAGAGTATTTTGTTACAAAAATTTTATGATGAAAAATTAAAAGCTGATTATGAAACAACGGATTTAAGATTGTTTAATTGGCAAATAATAAAAAATCAAAAAATCAAAATTGTTTTTTTAGATATTGACAATACTTTAGTTAAACATGGATCAAGGGAACCTGATGAATACGCAAAACAAGTCATTCAAGTGTTAAGAAAACATGAATTTGATATTTGCATACTTTCAAATGCAATGAGCGATCGTATTACAGAATTTGCTGATAACCTAGGTGTGGATTATTTAGAAAATGCAAGAAAACCGAGTGCGAAACGTTTATTAGAAAAATTAGAAAAAAAAGGTTATACCAATCAAGAAGCCATATTAGTTGGTGATCAATTATTCACTGATATTTGGGCTGGAAAAAATGCAGGTTGTTTAACACTTTTAGTTCAACAAAGATTTCATGATGAAGCTTTTCAAGTGAAATTAAAAAGACATTTAGAAAAATATTTAATCAGGAAGTATCAAAAATGATTTTCCTGATATTTAAATGTGATTATGTTTATCATTTGCTTTGACTTGCAAGCTGATAACGAATACTTTAGAATTAAACAGATAAAAAGATCATAATATTAATTATGAAATGCTCTTTGAACAATAGGAGGAAAAGATGATTACAGCAGGTGATTTCCGCAATGGAATAAACTTTGAAAAAGATGGTGAATTATTTCAAGTTATAGAATTTCAACATGTTAAACCAGGTAAGGGTGCAGCTTTTGTACGTACTAAGTATCGTAATTTAAAAACTGGAACAATTAAAGAAGAAAGCTTTAATCCATCCGTAAAATTTGAACAAGCTAGCTTGGATAGAAGGGATATGCAATATCTCTATAATGATGGTGATTTATATTATTTTATGGATAATGACACCTATGAACAATTTCCTATCCGTGGTGACATTATTGGAGATAATGTAAGATTCTTAAAAGAAGGAACCATATGTCAAGTTGTTTCTCATCAAGGCGAAATTTTCTTAGTTGAATTACCTATTAAAGTAGAGCTTTTAGTTACAGTATGCGAACCAGCTGTTAAAGGTGATACAGCAACAAATGCAACAAAATTAGCAACGGTTGAGACAGGTGCAGAAATTAGAGTTCCTCTTTTCATCAATCAAGATGATGTTATCCGTATTGATACACGTGATGGGCAATATGAGGAAAGAGTTCGCAATTAATTGTCCTGTTTGTGGAGAATTAATCTCCATATATTATTGAGGAAAATATGACTTATCAAGATGATTATTCGATAAAAGGTGAACGCAGCATGTCCCAGGGATTTGTGGCTCAATATGCTGCTGAAGCTGCTTTACAAATAGAAGGTGTAATTAGTCTTGATTCAGGAGTATTAGTGAATTTGAAGCGAGCACTTGGCGTTTCTCATGAAGGGCACGGTGTTAAAGTAGAATTTAGTTCAGATAATGCAGAGTTTGTCACAATTACAATTTATCCAATTTGTGAATTTGGCTTTGTATTACCTGAAATTGCTTGGAATATTCAAGAAAAAGTTAAAGAAGATGTTGAATTGTATACAGGCTTGATTGTCAATTTTGTACATGTTCAAGTTATGGGCGTAACGCATAAGCTAAAGTAG
>DIRM01000037.1:0-31436 GCA_002427545.1 Mageeibacillus sp. UBA5436
GTGAAACCATTATACCAGAGGCATTTCAGATCTCTTTTTTTAAGTTAAGTTAACAGAGCAGAGAAAACAAACAGGAGAAAATATGCAATTAGACGCAATTTTATTTGACTTCGACGGAACGCTATGTGATACCATTCCTCTTATTGTGGAAAGCTATCAATATATGTATAAACTGCACAATAAAAGATATCATACCGATGAAGAAATTATTGCAGGAATTGGCTTACCTTTAGAGACAGTAATAGGCGAAGAATATCCAGAAGAAATGCCGAAAATGCTTCAAAGCTATTTAGATCATAATTATAAATATACGACAACCCATTATGGCATCTTTTTAGGCATCGCTCCAATGCTCGAGAAAATCAAAAAACTTAATGTGCCAATGGGAATCGTCACTGCAAAAAGATATGATAATATCATTGTAACATTACAGCATTCTGGTCTTGATCAATACTTTGATATACTTGTAAGCAAGAATGATACGGATAAACATAAACCAGATCCAACGCCATTATTACTTGGAATGGAGAAAATGGGTTATACCAATCCCAAAAATATTATTTATGTTGGCGATGCTATTTTTGATGTTCAGGCTGCTAAAAACGGTAAATTTATGTCAGCTATTGTGGGTTGGGCACAAAGTGATCATCAACGTTTACGTCAAGAAAAACCAGATTTTTGGATTGAAAAACCCGAAGATCTTATAAACATAATCTTAGATTTACAAAATTAATTTCTTGAATGTTCAGAATTATTCTGAAAAAAGACACAAGAACAAATTAATTATTTGTTATAATGTGCAAATTATATATAATAATGGAGTTATTATTTTACGAGGTTAGAAACAGATGAATGAAAAAAAAGAAAAAGTAGAATCCGAAAATTGGAAAGCCGAAGATGCACGCGAAGAAAGAAAAGAACGTCTCGCCCAATCTAAGGATGAAGAAGGTAATAAAAAACCTATCAAAACAAAAAACAAAACAGGTAGAATAATTTCTATTGTTTTGGCAATTGTTATTGTCATAGGTTTTGTGATTTGGTTTTTATCTAGTAATGGCTTTTTACAAACCCATACCAAAGCCTTAACAGTATATTATGATGAAGCTGCTTTTGTGAATCCATCAGATGAAACAGAAGAAACTGAAGAAGCTGAAGAAACAAAAGAAACTTCTGAAGATGAATCTGCTGAGACAGAAACTGAAACAGAAGAGAAAATAAAAGGAAATAGCATAGGTTCTGTCACCGTTTCTGAAGCAAATATTTATCTTGGTTTAATAAGCCAGCAATATCTTGGTGGTGCTTTTAGTGAAGCTGGACAAGATACATTGAGTGGAGATTCCCTTTATGGTTCCGGTGGTACTTTGCGAGATGATTTTTTAACTTCTGTTGAAGTGCAAGCAAAGACTGGCGAATATTTCTATTGGCAAGCTATAGAAAATGGCTATGAATTAGATGATGCAGAAAAAGAAGAACTAGATGGTATTATTGATCAATACAGTTCCATGGCATCTCAAAGTCAAGTTACACTCAATCATTATTTATCAATTATGTTTGGACCTGGTGTAACTGAAAATGTTTTCCGTGATTTTTTCACTAAAAACACTTTAGCTAATAAATATTACAAAGATGTTGTTGGAAGTTTTACTTATGATCAAGCAATCATAGATGAAACCTATGAAGCAAATCCAGATAATTATAATGAAGTTGATTATCGCTCTTATCTTTTCACTGGCATCAAAAATTCAAGTGATAGCGAAGAATCTGAAGATCCTGATTTAGAGCAAGCTAAAAAAGACGCAGAAGATTTCTTAGCTGAAGTTACGGATGAAGCTTCTTTCAAAAAACTTGCTACGACTTTAACTATTAAAGATGAAACAACAGATGAAGATAGCACGGATACTGAAGAAACAGATACAACATTAAGCGAAGGAAGTAAAAAAGCTAGTTTATCTACTGATTTAGGTGAATGGCTATTCTCAGATGAGAGATCTGCAAATGATACAACCATTATCGAAGAAACTAGCGGCTATCGTGTTGTTTTATTTTTAGATAAATATAAACCAACTGATACTGGAAGTTATGATTCACGTCATATTTTATTTAAAATAGAAGAAGATGATGAAGAAAAAACAGATGAAAAAATGAAAGCCAAAGCAGAAGAAATTTTAGCTGAATACAATGCTGGTCCAAAAACTGAGGAATCTTTTGCGGAATTAGCAAAGGAATACTCCGATGATACAGGTTCTGCTTCTGATGGTGGCTTATATGAAAATATTGCTGTTGGTAGTTTTGTACCAGAATATGAAGAATATGCGATTGATCCGGCCAGAAAAGAAGGCGATGTAGAAATTGTCAAATCAAGTTATGGTTATCATATTGTTTATTTCATCAGCAGCACAGAAGAATGGCAAGCTAGCATCCAAAAAGAGTTACTCTATAAGGATGAACAAGATTATTTAACCAAGGTTAATAATGCAACATCAATTGTAAGAGAGAAAGGCATAAAATATTTTGGTAAGCCATAATCTGAAATAAAATAAAATAATGATTAGAGGATTTTTATTATAAGAATCCTCTTTTTTTTATTTAATAATAACGATTTGTTTTTTTTATTTATGTTTTGTGATAGTGTTAATTAATGAAAATTATAAAAAATAATGAACAATATGAAGCGGTTGTTAATGATAACAAATTAAATTTGATCTATTTTTCGCGTGTATCATGCGGGGTTTGTCATGCCGTGAAACCTCAGATTGAGGCTTTAGCAAAAAAATATCTCAATATCTCACTTTATGAAGTCAGTATTGATCAATCTCCAGAAATTAGCGCACAAAATACAATTTTTAGTGTGCCAGCCTTTTTTATATATTATCAGGGACAAGAATTAATGAGGCAAGCTGGTTTCGTGAGATTAGATCAATTAGAAAAACTTTTAATTCAATTTCAAGAAGCAGATGAAATGGAGATATAATGTACGAGTTTGTCGAGTTAAGTTTAGAAGAGTTCAATAATTTTAGCATGCAATATCATCAACCAGCTTTTGTCCAAAGTGCTGCGATAGCTAAGGTCCAACAAAAACAAAATAAACAATATGCTTGTTATGGAGTTTTAAAAAACAATGAACTAATTGGAGCAGGCCTATATATCATTCGTCCAGTTATTAGCAAATATACGATTGCTCATTGTAATCAAGGGCCATTAATTCCTTTTGATAACAGAGAATTATTAAAATTCTATTTTGACAATGTTCAAAATGCATTAAAAAAACATCATTGTTTACATTGTATTCTCACTCCAAATTTTGAATTAAAAGAAAGAAATCAAGATGGCGAAATTGTTGAAAATGGCTTCGATCATTCAGATTATGTTGATAATTTGAAAGCAATTGGCTTAGAACATGAGGGTTTTGATAATTCTTTAATCAATGGTGTAGGTCGCTGGATGTTTTATAAAGATGTCAGTCAGATCGAGACTGAAAAAGAATTAAAGGCATCCCTAAATCAATCAGCTCGTACAATTTTTAACCGCATAAGCAAAATGCCATTTGAAATTAGAGATTTAGACATCGATGAATTAGAAGATTTTAATCAAATTATGGAAAATACAGCTGAACGCCGTCAGTTCCAAGATCGTGGTCCCAAATATTATCAAAGCTTAAAACAAGAATTTAAAAATAATCTCAAAATTCTAGTAGCTTATTTAGATTTCTCAGAATATTTAAAAGATTTACAAAAACAAGAAACTGAGTTATTGAAAAAACAACAACAATTATTGAACAAAGCAGAAACAAAAAAAATAAAAGGACAACTTAGTGAATTAAATAATGTTTTGGTAAGCGTACAAAAGAGAATAAACAAAGTTGAAGCCTTAAATCCAAAAGCAGAATTGATTCCGTTAGCTGGATCTATGTTTGTAAGACATGGAAATGAACTAACCTATTTTTTAAGTGGTGCTTATGATCAATATTTTGATTTTGATGCTCCCTATGCCCTACAAAAAGAGGCCTTAAAACTTTGTATGAATTCAGAAATAAAAAATTATAATTTCTACGGTACAAATGGAAAATTTAACGGCTATGAAGATGAAGGTGTTTATATCTTTAAAAAAGGTTTTGGTGGTAGAGTCATTGAACAGCCAGGTAATTTTAGATTGGTAGTCAACTCCATGATGGATAAACTATATAATCTATCTCGGATAATCAGAAAATAATTGAACACAAAAAGGAGTAAAGAGCTGAATGAATTTGGTTTTTGTAATTGATCAATACAGTGATTTAAATAATGGCACAACAGCTACAGCAAGACGAACCGCACAACATTTAATCGAGCGTGGACATCATGTCGAAATTTTAGCTGCCAATTTGGACAATGATAATCAAAACGCATTGCCAAACGAAACTTTTGACATGACCGATTTAGATGCTCAAATAGAAACGGTTGATATTCCCTTTTTCCAAACTCTTATAGAGGAACAAGGTTTTGCCTTTGCTAAAGTTGCTGATCAAGCGATTTATAAACAAGCCTTTAAATCAGCAGATTTGGTTCATTTTTTTATTCCTTCACCTTTTTGTAAGGCAGGTGTAAATGTAGCAAGAGAATTACATATTCCTGTTTCAACAGCATTTCATATGCAACCAAAGAATATCACCTATAGCATCGGTATGGGCAAAAATAAACCTGCCAATAATATGATTTATCGATTTTTAAAACGTTATTTTTATAATGATTTTAATTTTATTCATTGCCCAAGCCATATGGTGGCAGACGAACTAGTAAAACATGGTTATGAAGCAGATTTAAGAGTAATCAGTAATGGGGTTGCAGAATTCTTCCATCCTTTAGACAAAGCAGAAATTCATACAGATCTTTTAAAGAAAATAGATCTAACTAAAAAAGAAAAACCAATAATTCTATTGTCTGTTGGTCGCTTATCTGGCGAGAAACGTTTAGATATTTTAATAGACGCTATTAAGTACAGTAAGTATCGTAATCAAATTTATGTGGTTATAGGAGGTCAAGGCCCTAAAGAGAAAGTTTTAAAAAAATTAGCAAAGCAAGAAGGCGTGAATATACAATTTGGCTTTTATGAACAAGCTGATTTACGTCAACTCTACAATCTTTGCGATCTTTATATTCACCCAGCAGATGCAGAAACTGAGGGGATTTCCTGTATGGAAGCAATCACTTGTGGAGCAGTGCCTATTATTGCAGATTCGCCTTATTCTGCTACAAAAGAATTTGCTTTAACCGAACATTCTTTATTTGAAGCTGGTGATTCAAAAGCTTTGGCAAAACAAATTGATTATTGGTTAGATAACCCCAATGAACAAATCAAATTTAAGCAAGCCTATACAAAATATGGAGAAACTTTAGCGATAAATAATATCATTTCAGAATTTGAAAAATTCTTTCAAGATGCGATAGAATATCAGAGTGTTCATAAAAATTAGACATAAAAATATTTACCAGGATGTAGAAAAGAACTTTTTGATCCAGTAAAATAATAAAATTTTATAAAAAGGTTAAAGGCAAATTATTTTGCAGTTTACAAATAAAAAACACGTCAAAAAAAAACAATTGACATAAAAAAAACAGCATGATAGAATTATCTACCGTGCCGTTGTTTGCGCTCGTTTATAAAATAAACGATAAAAAACAATCAAGATAACTAACTGAAGTAAAGTTATTATATCATTTGAAACCGTACAGTCAAGTATTAACAATCTCGTAAAATTCTTGATTCGTACAATCCACATAGTGGTTATTCGAGAGGTGATTATTGATGGTAAAGCCCGTTCGATATGGACGCGTTGAGCGAATGTCTTATTCAAAGATCAATGAGGTTCTTGAAATCCCAGACTTAGTTGCAATTCAAAAAGATAGTTATCGTTGGTTCTTGGAAGAAGGAATCCAAGAAGTATTAGATGACATTTCTCCAATTAAGGATTTCTCAGGTGAAGTAGAATTAACATTCTTAAGTACCGAATTTGACACAAGTAAACCGACTTATTCTATTGTTGAGTGCAAGGAGAGAGATGCAAATTATGCTGCTCCAATGCGCATGATGGTTAGATTACACAATAAAAAAGACAATGTTGTTAAAGAACAACAAATATATATCGGCGAATTCCCAATCATGACAGATACAGGTACATTTATTGTAAATGGGGCCGAGAGAGTCATAATATCACAATTAGTTCGTTCACCGAGTGCTTACTTTGGCAAAGAAAAAGATAAAAATAATATTGATGTATATACCGCTCAAATTATTCCAAATCGTGGAGCATGGTTAGAATATGAAACTGACGGCAATGGGATTAATTGGATACGTGTTGACCGTACCAGAAAATTTCATTTAACTATTTTCTTACGTGCTTTAGGACTTGGAACGGATAAAGAAATTTTAGATGTCTTCGGCGATGATGAATACTTAAAAGCAACAATAGAAAAAGATGGTTGCCATAATCAAGCAGATGGCTCGCAAGAAATGTTCAAAAAATTAAGACCTGGCGAAGTTTATACAACTGAAGGTGCTTCAAGTTATTTGAACAATATGTTTTTTGATGCCAGTCGCTACGATTTAGCTCATGTTGGTATTTATAAACTTAATAAAAAATTAGCAATTAGCAAACGCCTAATTGGCCATCGCTTAGCAGAAACTTTGACCGATAAAAATGGTGAAATTATTGCTATGACAGGTGAAGTTGTTACACATGATATGGCAGAAGCCATTCAAAATGCTGGTATCAATGCTGTAAACATTTATCCATTAAGCCGTGAAGGGCATTCGATTATTGAATTAGACCATACCGTTAAAGTAGTTGGTAATAATCGCGTTGATGCCTTAGCATATCTTGCTAATAGATTGCCAGAACTTGATCTTTCTGATTTAAATTTAGAAGAAATAGAAATCAGAGAAAAAGTTTATACACCTGTACTTGATGAAATTATAGATGAAGCAGAAAAATCAGATGATCCTCTAGCTTATTTACAAAAAGAAATGGCCAAAGCAAAAGCTCAATTATGTCCTTTCCATTTGACATTAGATGATATCTTAGCCAGTATTTCTTATTTCTTAGGCTTACGCTACAATATCGGTCACACCGATGATATTGACCATTTGGGCAATAGAAGAGTTCGTTCAGTTGGCGAATTATTGCAAAATCAAATGCGTATTGGTTTCTCAAGAATGGATCGTGTTGTACGTGAAAGAATGCAGGCCATTCAAGACATCAATGAAGCAACACCTAAACAAATTATTAATACTCGTCCAATTTCAGCGGCGATCAAAGAATTCTTTGGTTCATCCCAATTATCTCAATTCTTAGATCAACCGAATCCTTTGGCTGAGTTAACTCATAAAAGACGTTTATCTGCTTTAGGACCTGGAGGTTTGTCTCGTGAAAGAGCAAACTTTGAAGTCCGTGACGTTCATTCATCCCATTATGGCAGAATGTGTCCAATCGAAACGCCTGAAGGCCCAAATATTGGTTTGATTAACTCACTAGCAACTTATGCTAGAGTTAATAGTTATGGCTTTTTAGAAACGCCATATCGTGTTTATGATAAAGCCAATAACAGGGTTACCGATGAGATTCGTTATTTAACCGCTGACGAAGAAGATTATTACAATATCGCTCAAGCGAATGAACCTTTAGATGAACAAAATCATTTTGTTCATGAGCGTATTTTCTGTCGTTACTTAGATCAATTCTTAGAGTTACCACCAGAAGAAGTTGATTTGATGGACGTTTCACCAAAACAGCTTGTTTCAGTAGCTACTGCTTTGATCCCGTTCTTAGGCAATGATGACGCAAACCGTGCTTTAATGGGTTCCAATATGCAACGTCAGGCTGTGCCTTTAATTAAACCAGAATCACCGATAATTGGAACAGGAATGGAGCATAGGGCAGCAAAAGATTCAGGTGTTTGTGTCGTTTCTAAACATGAAGGCGTTGTTTCATTTGTTTCTGCAGATGAAATTCGTATTCGTGTTAAAGATACAAATGAAGAAATTAAATATCAAGTCTTAAAATATAAACGCTCCAATCAAGGTACTTGTGTTAATCAAATTCCATTAGTACGTATGGGTGAACAAATAAAAGTTGGAGATATTTTAGCAGATGGTCCTTCTACAGATAAAGGTGAATTAGCACTTGGTAAAAATCCTCTGATCGGCTTTATGGCTTGGGAAGGTTACAATTACGAAGATGCTGTTTTAATCAGTGAACGTTTGGTGCAAGATGATGTTTATACTTCGATTCATATTACTGAATACGAATGCGAAGCTAGAGATACCAAATTAGGACCAGAAGAAATAACTCGAGAAATACCAAATGTTAGTGATGATGCGCTAAGTAATCTTGATGAAGATGGTATCATTCGTGTTGGTGCAGAAGTTCAAGCTGGTGATATTTTAGTTGGGAAAATTTCTCCAAAAGGTGAAACCGAATTAACTCCAGAAGAGCGTTTGTATCGTTCAATCTTTGGTGAAAAAGTTCGAGAAGTTAGAGATACATCCACTAGAGTACCACATGGTGAATATGGTGTTGTTGTAGATATTAATGTTTTCAATCGCGAAGATGGCGATGAATTAAAACATGGTGTAACAAAACTCGTCCGTGTCTATGTTGCTGAGAAGAGAAAAATTTCTGTTGGTGACAAAATGGCTGGTCGTCATGGTAATAAAGGTGTTGTTTCTTTGATTTTACCACAAGAAGATATGCCTTATATGGCAGATGGTACACCGTTAGACATCGTTTTAAATCCACTTGGTGTTCCTTCACGTATGAATATTGGTCAGCTTTTAGAAGTACATATGGGTATGGCCGCAAGATCTTTGGATTGGAAAATCGCTGTACCTGTCTTTGATGGTGCTGATGAAAATGATCTTAAAGAGATTATTAAAAGAGCTGATTTGGATGAAGATGGTAAGACGGTTCTCTATGATGGACGAACTGGTGAAGCTTTTGAGAATAGAGTAACTGTAGGGATTATGTATTATCTCAAATTAAATCACTTAATTGATGATAAAATTCATGCTCGTTCTATTGGACCTTATTCGCTTGTTACACAACAACCACTTGGTGGTAAAGCTCAATTCGGTGGACAACGTTTTGGTGAGATGGAAGTTTGGGCACTTGAAGCCTATGGTGCAAGCTATACTTTACAAGAAATGCTTACGGTTAAATCCGATGATATTCAAGGTAGAACAAAAACCTATGAAGCCATTGTCAAAGGACAAAATATTCCAGAACCTGGAGTACCTGAAGCCTTCCGCGTCTTAATTAAGGAATTACAGAGCTT
Organism: Mageeibacillus sp. UBA5436; assembly: GCA_002427545.1. Lineage (GTDB taxonomy): Bacteria > Bacillota > Clostridia > Saccharofermentanales > DTU023 > UBA5436. The sequence goes on from DIRM01000037.1 coordinate 9,306, forward strand.
GGCATTAGACGTAAAAATTCATCATTCTGGCGAAACAATTAATGTCGATGATGATGGATTAGGTGATGATACAACAGATCATTCTACAGAAACTTATCGCGAGTTATTTGGAGAATCATCAAATAATGATTTGGATCTCACAGGATTTTCTTCAGGAACACTGCAAGATGATGGTTCAATAGCATATGAGAACGATGAAGATTCAGACGAATAATTTACCTGATTGCTGATAGCATGTTTTTAAAAACATGCTATACATATTAAAAAAATATGCATAGCAATATTTGTTAAATGTTGAAAATAAGGGGTTATATGTCAGATATTAATAATTTTGATTCAATTAGCATAGGTTTAGCATCACCAGAAAAAATTGCCAATGAATGGTCATATGGCGAAGTAACCAAAGCCGAAACCATTAATTACCGTACTTTGAAACCAGAAAGAGATGGTCTTTTTTGCGAAAGAATTTTTGGTCCAGTAAAAGACTGGGAATGCCATTGCGGTAAATATAAAAAAATCCGTTATCGCGGAATTATTTGTGATCGTTGCGGTGTTTTAGTAACAAGATCCATTGTTCGTAGAGAACGTATGGGTCACATTAAATTGGAAGCACCATGTTCTCATATTTGGTATTTTCGTGGTATTCCAAGTCGTATGGGTTTATTACTTGATTTAAAACCACGTGATATTGAAAAAGTTTTGTATTTTGCTGCTTATATCGTACTTGAAAAAGGCGATAGTGAATTTGAAGAAAAACAAATTATCAATGAGCAACAATATCGTGAAGCCTATCTGAAGTATGGACGCGATGGCTTTGATGCCCGAATGGGTGCAGAGGCCATTAAGATCCTTTTACAAAAAATAGATTTAGAAGAACTCGCAACTTCTTTAAGAGAAGAAATGCGCGAATCTCGTGGACAAAAACGAATTCGTATTATCAAACGTCTGGAAGTTATTGAAGGATTTAAAAAATCGGATAATAAACCAGAATGGATGATTTTAGATAATCTACCAGTATTGCCACCTGAGCTTCGACCAATGGTTCAATTGGATGGAGGTCGTTTTGCAACTTCTGATTTAAATGACTTATATCGTCGTGTTATCAATCGGAATAATCGTTTGAAAAACTTAAAACAATTAGGTGCTCCTAATATTATTGTACGTAATGAAAAACGTATGTTACAAGAAGCCGTGGATGCTCTAATTGATAATGGCAGACGTGGCCGTGCTGTTACTGGTGCTGGTAATCGTGCACTTAAATCTTTATCAGATTTGTTAAAAGGTAAACAAGGCCGTTTCCGTCAAAACTTATTAGGTAAGCGTGTTGACTATTCTGGTCGTTCGGTTATTGTTATCGGACCAAAATTACAAATGCATCAATGTGGTTTACCAAAAGAAATGGCATTGGAATTATTCAAACCATTCGTGATGAAAGAAATTATCGAATTAGGCTATGCTCATAATATTAAAACAGCACGTCGTTTAATTGAAAGAGCAACCGATGAAGTTTGGGATATTCTTGAAGATGTTATCAAAGATCATCCTGTTCTACTCAATCGTGCGCCAACATTGCATAGATTAGGAATTCAAGCTTTCGAGCCAATTTTGGTTGAAGGCCGAGCAATTCAATTGCATCCTTTGGTTTGTCCTGCGTATAATGCAGACTTTGACGGAGACCAAATGGCTGTGCATGTACCTTTATCCGTTGAAGCACAAGCAGAAGCCCGCTATTTAATGTTAGCCTCAAATAACTTATTGAAGCCACAGGATGGTAAACCAGTTGCTGTACCTCAACAAGATATGGTTATGGGTACTTATTATTTAACCATCGAAAAAGAAGATGCCAAAGGTAAAGGTAAAGTATTTACAAGTTTAGATGAAGCAATGATGGCTTATGCTCAACATGAAGTTGATATGCATGCACGAGTTAAAATTCGCTTGCACAAAGAAATCGATGGTAAAAAACAATCAGGTATTGTAGAAAGCACGCTTGGTCGTTTCGTATTTAATAATATTGTTCCACAAGATCTTGATTTTGTGGATCGTAGCAAACCAGAAAATAAATTTGTCTTAGAATGTGACTTTGTCGTTGATAAAAAACATATGGGACAAATCATTGAAAGATGTATTCATATTCATGGTATTTCTGAAACAGCAAAGACTTTGGATAAAATAAAAGAATTAGGTTTCCATTATTCAACAATCGGCGGGATTTCAATAGGAATCTTTGACATGGTTGTACCTAATGTTAAAGAAGAATTTATTCAAGAAGCCGAAGGCGTTGTTAGCAATATTAATCGTCAACATCAACGTGGTCTATTAAACGAAGAAGGCCGTTATCGTGCAGTTGTTGATACTTGGATGAAGACAACAGATGAAATTACGGAAGCATTAAAAGATTCATTAGGCAAATTTAACCCAGTTAATATGATGTCTAATTCTGGTGCTCGTGGTAATATTAATCAGATCAAACAGCTAGCTGGTATGCGTGGCAATATGACTGATACATCAGGTCGTACATTAGAAATTCCAATCAAATCTAACTTGCGTGAAGGCATGAACGTTGCAGAATTCTTTATTTCTTCTCATGGTGCTCGTAAGGCTCTTTCAGATACGGCTTTAAAAACGGCAGAATCAGGTTATTTAACCCGTCGTTTAATTGACGTATCACAAGACGTTATCATCAATGAAGATGATTGTGGTACAGATGAATGCATCGAAGTGACAGCTGTTACAGTTGGAAGTTCTAGAAGCAAACGCGTTATCGAAAAACTATATGATCGTATTAATGGTCGTTATGCAGCAAAAGATATTGTCAATCCAGAAACAAAAGAAATTATTGCTTGCCGCAATCAATTAATTACAGATCGCATGGCTCGTGAAATTGAAAAGGCTGGTATTCAAAAAGTTGCAGTACGTAGTAATTTAACTTGTCATTGCAAACATGGTGTTTGTGCTAAATGCTATGGTCTTAATCTTGCAACGGGAAGCCCAGCGGTTGTTGGCGAAGCGGTTGGTACAATGGCTGCACAATCCATTGGTGAACCAGGTACTCAGTTGACAATGCGTACGTTCCATACTGGTGGTATTGCTTCTAGTGATGATATCACTCAAGGTTTACCAAGAATTGAAGAATTATTTGAAGCTAGAAAACCTAAGAGTCAGGCAGTTCTTGCAGAAATTTCTGGTGTAATCAAAATTGAAGAAGCTAAAAAACAGATGAATGAAGTCAGCATTATTTCAGAAGATGCCGATGTTAGAAAATACAAAATCCCAGTTTCAACGCCATTACTCGTACAAGAAGGCGATATGATTGAAAGTGGTGATTTGATTACAGATGGATCTGTTAATCCACATGACATTATGGCAATCAAAGGTGCTGAAGGCGTACAACGTTATATTATCAATGAAGTTTTAAAAGTTTATAAAAATAACGGTGTTGATATCAATGATAAACATATTGAAATTATTACTCGTCAGATGTTGAGAAAAGTTAAGATTGATGATCCAGGCGACACGCCATTCTTAACAGGTACCATGGTCGATAGATTTGATTTCTTAGCAGAAAATAAAAAAGCTGAAGCAGAAGGCACAAGACCAGCAGAAGGAAATCGTGTTTTACTGGGTATCACCAAAGCTTCCTTAGCAACAGAATCATTCTTATCAGCTGCATCTTTCCAAGAGCAAACCAGAGTCTTAACCGATGCTGCAGTTAAAGGCAAAACGGATGAACTCATAGGCTTAAAAGAAAATGTTATCTTGGGCAAATTAATACCTGCTGGTACAGGCTCAAGTAAATACCGTGATATTACAGCAGTTCCAGTTATTGAAGAGAATAAAGAATTTTTAGAAGACTAATTGAGAAAACTTAAAAGCTGAATCATAAATTTTAAAAGAGAGTTTCAAATTTACTGTTTGATTAAACAATAGAAAGAGGCTCTCTTTTTATATTTAGACAGAATGATCAAGACATGGTTTACAAAAATAAAAACAATATGCAAAAAAAATAATAAATATGCAGAAATATGTTAATTTATAATATGAATAAAATAGTCAAAGGACGTTTTATTGTGCGATTAGCAATGATATCTTAAATATTTTGTTTCTTATTCATTAGCTGTCATAATAACAAATAATTTTCAGAATTAAATTATAAAAATAATTTGAGAAAAAATTAAAAACTTGGAGGCGGCAGAATAATGAAAAAGTTTTCATTCTTTATGGCTTTAATTTTAATAATGAGTCTATTGATCTCTTGCGGAAGTGCTGCAAGCGATACAAACACAAACACGAGCAATGCAGTTAATACAGAAATCTCAAATGATGATTCACAAACGAAAAAAGATCAATATGCTATTGGTATTATTCAATTAGCACCACATGTAGCTTTGGACAATGGCTATAAAGGTTTCGTTGATGCTCTAGCTAATCGTGGTTATGTAGAAGGTGAAAATTTAACTTTGGATTATAATAATGCACAAGGCGATCAAAGTAATACAACAACTATCGCTCAAAAGCTTGTTAATGCCAAACCAGATTTAATTTTTGCTATAGCAACGCAATCTGCACAAGCAGTAGCTAGTCAAACAACGGATATTCCTATTGTTATTACAGCAGTAACGGATGCAGCTCAATCAGGTTTAGTCAAAGATAATAATAAGCCAGATACGAATGTAACAGGCACTTCTGATTTGACCCCAGTCAAAGAGCAAATGGAATTAATAAAAGAGCTTCTACCAGAAACAAAAAGTGTAGGAGTTATATTTAACTCTTCAGAAGACAATTCCTTAATCCAAGCTAAAATGGCGCAAGAAGCATTGGAAGAATTAGGTATTGATTACGTAGAATTAACGGTTTCCAAAACTGATGAAATTTCTCAAGTTGTGCAATCAGCTATGGGCAAAGTTGATGTTATGTACACACCAACAGATAATTTAATTTCTAATAATATGACAGCCGTGACAAATATTACAACCCCTGCTGGTGTACCCGTATTTTGTGGTGAAGAAGGAATGCTTGAAGGCGGTGGATTATTAACCTACGGTGTCGACTATTATGAACTTGGAAAACAAGCTGGCGAAATGGCAGCAGATATCTTAGAAGGCAAATCAAAACCTCAAGACATGGCTATTCAAACAATGAGTGATCCAGTGTTTAAAGTTAATTTAGAATTAGCTAAAGAATTGGGTGTAGAGATTCCAGAAAAATATCTAGATTAATTCATAATAATTGCTAAAATAATAATATATTTATAATGATAAAAAAATGCCTCGAATTTCGAATTTTAGAGGCATTTTTGATAGAATAGAAACATTAAAATTATGAGGAAATGAATATGCAGTTTTTATTAGCAATTGAAGGGGCTATTGTACAAGGATTACTTTGGGCAATTCTAGCTCTTGGTTCTTATATCACCTTTCGTTTATTAAATTTTACCGATATGACAGTCGATGGTTCTTTTGCACTTGGGGCTTGTGTCACAGCAACGGCAATCATTAATGGTATTCCACCAATTCTTGCCATATTGTTAGCTTTAATAAGTGGCGGTTTAGCAGGAGCTATTACCGGTTTTCTTCATAATAAATTAGATATTCCAGAAGTCTTATCTGGAATCTTAACGCAAATTTCTTTATATTCAATTAATTTACGTATTATGGGCAGAGCAAATCAACAATTATTACAATACGACACCATATTTACGCAATTACAAAATTCCTTAGCAAGCATAGGTCTAAATTTAAATAGTAATCAAGTCGCATTAATTGTTGGTATATTATTAGTTGCCTTGGTTATTCTCGCTCTTTATTGGTTTTTTGGCACAGAGATTGGTTCTATTATAAGGGCGACAGGCAATAATGAAGATATGGTACGCGCCTTAGGGCAAAATACAGAAAATACTAAATTTATTGCTTTGATTATAGCGAATGCTTGCATTGCATTATCTGGGAGTTTAATTGCTATGTATCAAGGCTCTGCAGATGTTAGCATGGGTGCAGGTGCAATTGTTATCGGTTTAGCTTCCATCGTAATAGGAGAAGTTGTCTTTAGTAAAGTTATCCGCTTTGGTTCTAAAATGGTGGCTATAGCTATTGGTTCGATTATTTATCGAATTATCGTTGCCATTGTCTTGCAATTAGGTCTCAATACAAATGATCTCAAATTATTCTCAGCCATTATGGTGGCATTAGCATTATTCTTACCAAATGCAGTCAATAAGCAACAAATTAAAAAAGCCAAAGCATTAGCCGAGGAGGAAAGTCATCATGCTTAAGATAGAAAACTTAACGAAAACTTTTGATCCTGGAACAGTCAACGAAAAAAGAGTTATCAATCATCTTGATATAAATGTTAAAGAAGGAGATTTTATCTCAATTATCGGCGGAAATGGCTCAGGTAAATCGACATTGCTCAATTTGATCGGAGGCGTATTTCCATCAGATACTGGAAAAATTATCTTAGATGGCGAAGAAGTACAAAATATGCCAGAACATAAAAGAGCTAAATATTTAGGTAGAGTTTTTCAAGATCCTTTGATGGGAACTGCTGCCAATATGCAATTGGAAGAAAATTTAGCATTGGCTTATCGTCGCGGTAAAAAAAGAGGCTTAAGTTGGTTCATTCGTCCAGATGAAAGAAAAATTTATAAAGAACGTCTAGCCACATTGGGACTAGGGCTTGAAAACCGGATGAGAGACAAAATTGGTCTGCTGTCTGGAGGACAAAGACAATCCGTCACACTTTTAATGGCAACTTTGAATAGTCCAAAACTTTTGCTTTTAGATGAACATACAGCTGCACTCGATCCAAAAACAGCAGATATCGTTTTAAAATTAACGGATCAAATCATTCAAAAACAAGAATTGACAGCGATGATGGTGACTCATAATATGCAAGATGCCATTGATCATGGTAATCGTTTAGTCATGATGGATGCAGGCAAAATTATTTATGATGTACGTGGTGAAGAAAAAAAGCAATTAAAGGTACAAGATTTATTAAATCTTTTCCAAAGTTTAGCTAGTGAAGAACCAAGTGATCGAATGTTATTAGACTAAAATTATAATCGAATAAATGCAATCCATTATAAAAATTAACCGATAATATATTATCGGTTTAATCAAAAAATAATGGGAATAATATAATTTATAAATAATGAATAATGAATAACTTTTTTCGTAATATCGCACATAGGATTTATGGGAAAAGTTATTTTTTTTGTATTGTTTGTGCTAAAATTAAAGTTAGTAGATTATTGGTATCACTTCTTTACGTGAACAAAGGTATTCGCGCAAAAGCAGGAATACTTGGAAAAAATAACATTTTTCAGGAGGTTAACAATGAAAAAATTTATTAATGATGTTGAACAAGTTGAAAATGAAATGGTCGAAGGTCTCGTAAAAGCATATCCAAAATATTTAAGAAAATTAGATGATAGTCATGTCCTCGTTCGTAAAGAAGCGAAGAAAAATAAAGTAGCTTTAGTCAGTGGTGGTGGCAGTGGCCATGAACCAGCACATGCTGGTTTTGTCGGTTATGGCATGCTCGATGCGGCTGTTCCAGGTGCTGTTTTTACTTCACCAACCCCAGATGCAGTTTATGATGCTATCAAAGAAGTTGCAACAGATGAAGGTGTTTTATTAATTATTAAAAACTATACTGGCGATGTTATGAACTTTGAAATGGCTGGTGAAATGGCCGAAGGTGAAGGCATAAGAGTTGCTCAAGTTATTACACAAGACGATGTCGCTGTCGAAGATAGTACATGGACAGTTGGCCGTCGTGGTATCGCAGGAACTATTTTTGTTCACAAAATAGCAGGTGCTAAAGCAGAGACAGGTGCATCACTTGAAGAAGTACAAAAAACAGCTCAAAAAGTTTGTGATAATGTGCGCTCAATGGGTGTAGCGATTGCTCCATGTACCGTTCCTGCCAATGGTAAACCAGGATTTGAATTAGCTGAAGATGAGATGGAAATTGGAATTGGTATTCATGGTGAGCCAGGCACACATCGTGAAAAAGTGGCTCCTGTTAATGAAATTGTCGATCATTTGCTCGAAAAGATCATGGCAGATTTAGACTATTCTGGTAGTGAAGTAGCAGTTATGATTAATAGCTCTGGCGCCACCCCATTAATGGAACTTTATATTATTATGAATCATGTTGCCGATGTTCTAGCAGAAAAAAATGTCAAGATTTATGATAGCTATGTAGGTGAATATATGACATCTATTGAAATGGCAGGTTTCTCTATTAGCCTTCTTAAATTGGATGATGAAACAAAAGAATTATTATCAGCAAAAGCTGATACACCCGCACTTAAAGTATTTTAATTGAAAAATAAAAAAATATGACAATAACAAATAGCAAGAGTAGGAAAAAATAGATGAGTGTCAATACAGAAACTTTATTAAGCATTATTACTTGTATGCAAAAAAATATTAAAGAAAACCGAGACTATCTTTCTAATCTAGACCGAGAAATTGGTGATGGAGATCATGGTATCAATATGGATCGTGGCTTTGATGAAGTCATAAAAAAAATGGATAGCATGCAAAATGCGGATGTAGCAGGTATTCTCAAAACAACAGGAATGACTTTAGCATTTAAAGTTGGTGGAGCTTCTGGACCTTTATATGGTACAGCTTTTATGAAAGCAAGTGATGTTGTCAAGGGTAAAAGCGAAATTGCAATTCAAGATTTGCCAGCTCTTTTAGATGCTGCCATTGGCGGAATTCAATTACGTGGTAAGGCAGTAGCAGGCGAAAAAACAATGCTTGATGCATTGATGCCAGCTCGAGAAGCGGCAGAAAAAGCAGTAGCCGAAGGTCAAGATGTAAAATCCATAATCGAAATTATGGTAAAAGCAGCAGAAGATGGCGCTGAATACACGAAGACTATTAAAGCTACCAAAGGTCGTGCCAGTTATGTAGGCGAAAGAAGCATCGGCCATATGGATCCTGGTGCCGCCTCATCTGTAGTATTATTACGCTCTATAGCAGAAATTGTATTAGCATAATCTTAAAAAGGTATTAAGCAATGATAGGAATTTTATTAGTATCACATGTTCAAGCTTTGGCAGATGGTGTAAAAGAATTATCAATGATGATAGCACCAGATGTACCAATTGTTGCTGTTGGTGGTTTGCCAGACGGCACCGCTGGTACTGATGTAGAAAAAATTTATGAAGGACTACAAGAAGCAGAAAAAGGGGATGGTGTTTTAATATTCATGGATTTAGGTTCAGCTGTTATGAGCACAGAAATGGCTTTGGAAATGGAACCTAATGAATCTCACAAAATGATGAATTGTCCTATGGTAGAAGGTACAATTGTTGCGGCTTCAGCCATTCAAGCAGGCAGCTCCATGCAAGAAACCATTGACTTAGTCGAATCACAAAAGAATGTTGATAAATTTTAATTAACCTTTTGCTAATGGAATAAATTAGCAGAATAGAAATCCCCAGTACTGACTTTCAAAAAAGCTATACTGGGGATTTTATTTTTAAATAAAAAATGAGATATGGTTTTTATTCATTAGGGATGTGGTATAGTGTCAAGGTTGTCTGTAAACAGACAGATAAGGAGATACATGACATTTCAAGAATTAAGAATCATTCCCCCAATACTACAAGAACTTACAAATGAGAAATATGAACAGCCCACTCCAATCCAAGAAGCCGCCATCCCAGCCATATTAGATGGTCGAGATATTTTAGCTTCGGCACAAACAGGAACGGGTAAAACAGCCGCTTTTGCTGTCCCAACTTTGCAGCTTCTCAATAAAGATATTTCTTATCAACAAGATAAAAAAAGACCCATACGCTCTCTGATTCTCACACCGACTCGTGAGCTTGCCTTGCAAATTTATGAGAATTACTGCAGTTATAGTCGAGGCCTTAAAATTCGTACAGTGGTTATCTTTGGCGGTGTCCCGCAGAAACCACAAGAAAAAGATTTGGCAGGCGATGTTGATATCTTGGTGGCGACACCAGGTCGTCTTTTAGATCTCATCAAACAAGGGTTCATCAATCTGCGTCAGGTGGAAATTCTTATTCTAGACGAAGCCGATCGTATGCTAGATATGGGATTTATCCATGATGTAAAAAAGATTTTAAATTATACACCAGAAAAGAAACAAACACTTTTATTCTCAGCAACAATGCCGCCGCAAGTAGCTGATTTAGCTTCCTCCCTTCTCATCGATCCGTATCGTATCGAAATCGAACCAGAAACAACTACAGTCGAAGCCATTGAGCAAAGTCTGTATTTTGTGGATAAAGCTAATAAACGAAAACTTCTTCGAGACCTTCTTCAAACCCTTGATATAGAATCGGCTCTCGTTTTTACGCGAACGAAACATGGTGCTGACCGTATCGTTAAAGAACTTGATCGCAAAGGTATCAAAGCCATTGCTATTCACGGCAATAAATCACAAAATGCACGTGTTCGGGCATTAAATGCTTTTAAAAAACGCCAAGTGCGTGTGCTGGTGGCAACAGATATAGCCGCTCGTGGTTTGGATATCGATAATTTGTCACATGTTTTTAATTTTGATCTACCCGAGATCCCCGAATCCTATGTGCATCGCATTGGTCGTACTGGCCGTGCCGGCAAAACTGGCATTGCAATTGCTTTTTGTGATATCGAAGAGCGAAAACTCCTTCGAGATATTGAAAGATTTATCGGAACAGAAATTCCTGTCGTAAAAGAACATAACTACCCCGCCGTTTCTGTTATCGCAAAGCCCAAACAAGCCAAAGGTGGCCAAAATAAAACATCGTCTGGTTCGAAAAGTTATAATAAGCAGAAAAACCGTGGTGGCTCATACTCTCGTTCGAACAATCAACGCAAATCTGGCTCCAAGCAAAGAGTCAGCGGAAAAAACCGCTCTGCTAATTGGAAATAAAAATGAAAAGAGTTCAAAGTTTAGGCCGAAAAAGCTTAGTTATTCTTTTAATTATATTTCTTGTTTTTAGTCTAATAGCCTGTGATGGTTCGCAGAAAATAGATGAGAATTCTGCAGGTGAGGTGACTTCGACTTTTAGAAATAATAAAAATATTGATACCGAAAGCTTTACTGTTTTAGCCGATTATGAAGGCATTGAAGAGAGTTTAGATCCAGATATTCAAAAAAGAAATCTGGAAATTATGGCTGAAAAAGATGATAGGGCCAATTTGTTTTTAGATAACTTTGATCAGCTATCAATTGGTTTTCGCGCCCTTGTCTGCAACAACCCCATGGCAATGGGTGCTTCAATCGATATTTTTTATGATCAACAAGACTCAGATTGGTGGCGATTTGGTTCAAGCATACAAACAGAAAGTCCCGTGACCATGTATTTGCAATGGGACAGGCGCTGGGCAAACGAAGCTTATGGAGAAAGCATACTTGCAGTCAATGGTTGTGCTCCAACTTGTTTAGCCATGATTTTTGATACTTTAAAAATTAGGCCCATTACACCCAAATCCATTATCAAGCATGCCAATCCAGAAGATATTACAGCAGAAGGCACTACATGGGATTTTGTCGACCGCATTGGAAATCAATTTGGCATCTCATCTGAGAGGATTCCCTATGATTATCATGTAATTATCAATCAATTAAATGCCGGCAACTATATTTTGGCCAGCGTTGGTCCTGGCGAGTTTACCTTTGGTGGTCACTTTATTGTCATCGCTGATTATGATGAAAACGGTTTTATTATCAATGATCCCTATTCCTATGAACATTCGATTCGCCATTGGTCATTTGAAGAAATCACACCTGTTTTGGAATTATGGTCATTTGGAAAATAAAAATACAATATTCTACAGAAAGAAATTTCAGTTTAAGTTGCAGTTTACAATCTGTTGATTAAGGTAAAATTTTTCTTGACATTCACTATTTAAGTCTATAAAATCGAAAATACAATTTAATATAGCTAAAACCTTTGAGAAAGAGGAGTAAGAATATTTAAACTTTTCACAGAGAGTTCCATATAGCTGAGAATGGAGCAAAGAGGATATTCTGAATGGACTTTTGAGGGCGAGGAGAAAGATAATTATTTATTGAGTAATACTCGACGGAACCTGACCGTGATCCAGGCATAGTATGATAGTACTAAAAGAGCACTGTTTACAGTGAATTTGGGTGGCACCGCAGAAGTTTGACTTTTGTCCCATTGTTTGGACAAGGGTCTTTTTTTATGCCTTTGTCAAAAAAAAAAAGGAAAAGTTGAGGAAACGAAAATGAAAAAAGGCAAAAAAATCGTCATCATTAGTTTGGTTCTGAGTATATTAAGCATGAGTTTAATAGCTTGCCAATCAAGCAGCAAAAGCAAAAATGAAAATCAAAGCATGTCATCAAAACAGCAATCAGAAATAGTAGAAGAAACAACAAAAGAAGCCAAAGCAGAAGAGTCTTCAAATGCAGAAACTTCAGATCAAGAAATAACCATTGGCATTTTACAATTTGCACAACATAGTTCATTAGATAATTGCCGCGAAGGCTTTTTACAAGGATTAGCGGATCAAGGCTTTGTAGAAGGCGAGAATTTAATAATTGATTATCAAAATTCTGGAGCAGATATGGCATTAGCTGCACAAATCGCCGAAAACTTTGTTAACAAGAAATACGATATGATTATGGCTATTGCAACACCTGCAGCCATGCATGCATACAATGCAGCACTTGATTCAGATATTCCAGTTGTTTATACAGCGATCAGTGATCCTATCATTTCTGGATTAGCCAATGAAGATGGCAGTTCAGCAGGTAATATTACCGGAACCAGTGATGCTTTACCTGTCGAAGCTCAGTTGAAAATGATTCGTGAAATTATGCCAGAAGCAAAAACCATTGGAATTATGTATACAACAAGCGAAGCAAATTCAGAATCAACAATTCAAATATACGAAGAATTAGCACCTAAATATGATTTTGAATTGGAAACAATTGGCATCCAAACATCAGCAGATATTCCTTTAGCAGCAGATAATATTTTAACTAAAGTTGATTGTTTGTGTAATCTCACAGATAATACAGTTGTTAATTCATTACCTACTATCATAGATAAAGCCTTTGCTAAAAATATTCCTATTTTTGGTTCTGAAGTCGAACAAGTTTCCATAGGTTGTTTGGCATCAGAAGGCATTGATTATATTGCACTTGGACAAGAAACTGGTGCGATGGCCAGTTTAGTTTTAAAAGGTGAGGCAAAAGCCGCTGAGATTCCATTTAGAACGATTGATGAATCTTATTTATACTTAAATACAGAAGCTGCAGAAAAATTGGGTATTGAAATACCAGAAGATATGTTAAATCGTGCACAAGAAATTTTTGACACGATTTCACATGATTGATTTTAATTTAAAGACCTCTTGTCAGAAACAAATACTGACAAGAGGCAATAACCAGGAATAACCAGGATAGACGAAGAGGCGTATAATTATGGACATATTAATCGGCATATTGGAACAAGGTTTAATTTATTCCATCATGGTTCTTGGAATATATATTACCTATATTATTTTGGATTTCCCGGATTTAACGGTTGATGGTAGCTTTCCATTAGGTGCAGTCGTTTCGGTTACGATTATTAGAGTTGGAGGCTCTCCCATATTAGGATTAATCGCTGGTTTTTTATCAGGTGCCGTGATTGGTATCATAACGGGAATTATTCATGTCAAACTAGGCGTAAAAGATTTGCTCTCAGGCATCATTGTGATGACTGGCCTTTACACAATTAATTTAATGATTGGCGGCAAATCTAATGTCGCCATTTTCGATTCCAAAACAATTTTTAATAATTCTTTTATTAATCAATTTTCAAATGTCCTCAAATCTTATTCCGATATTGTTGTGATTTTACCCATTGTTTTGATATGTGCTATTGCTTTAACACAATACTTAAAAACAAAAAATGGCCTTTTATTGAGATCAATAGGTGACAATCAAAATTTAGTCAAAATGATGGCCGTGGATCCAGGCAAATTAAAAATTCTAGGACTCGGTATCGCCAATTCTTTAGTAGCTTTAAGCGGTGCCGTACTGGCACAACAACAACGCTTTTCAGATGTTTCGCAAGGAACAGGCATTATGGTCATGGGTTTGACCAGTATTATTATAGGCATGCGAATTTTTCAACCTCTGCACAATATGCCTTTTGCTATCAAAGCAATTTTAGGTTCTATTATTTATAAAGCAGTTGTTTCAGCTTCAATCGCCTTAGGTTTATCAGCAAATAGCTTAAAATTAATTACAGCCGTTATTTTATTAATTGTTTTGGTACTTAGTAAAGATGATGATAAAAAATCAGCTGAAAAACTCAATATTAATGAATATTAATCTGATAGAGATTTGAATAGAGGCAGATATGATCGAATTAAATAATATTTCAAAAACATATAATATTGGTACACCCAATCAAGAGAAAATTTTTGAGCATTTCAATTTGGAGATTCCAACCGGTGAATTTTTATCAATCATTGGAAGTAATGGTTCTGGTAAAACAAGTTTACTTAATTTAATTTGCGGTAGCGTCATTCCTGAATCTGGCAGTATTAAATTAATTGAAGACCGAAAAGATGAGACGGAAATCGTAGATATTACACATTTTCCGGAACATAAACGCTATGTCAAAATAGGACGTGTTTTACAAGATCCTGCCGCTGGAACTTGTCCGAGCATGACATTACGTGAAAACTTAGCCTTAGCTGACAATAAAAACAAACCATGGAATTTAGGTTATGCCGTTAATAAGAAAAAAGAAAAAATATATCAAGAAAAACTAAGCTATTTGGGCTTTGGTTTAGAAAATAAACTTGATACATTAGTGGGATCTTTTTCTGGCGGTGAAAGACAAGCGATTGCTTTGCTCATGGCTACTTTAACACCGATTGATTATTTAATATTGGATGAACATACAGCAGCTTTGGATCCAAAATCTTCTGAATTAATTATGAATTTAACAGAACAAATCATAGAAGAGTTGGATGTCACAGTTATTATGATTACACATAATCTGAAATACGCTCTTAAATATGGCAATCGCCTCATTATGATGCATAAAGGGCGAATTTTGCTAGATAAAAAAGGTCAAGCCAAGCAAGAGTTAGAGCTTGAAAAGCTATTGGATCAATTCTTTGAAATTTCTATTGAAGTGGGAAATACAGTATAAAAAATTTCACATTTTGCGATGAATAAAGTATTATACAAGTGTATTGCTGAAAATTAAATATGTGAAAGCGTATCTAGGGATCCAGAATTATTTCTAGGACCAAGCGGTACCGATACGATAATCTTTAAGTTCGTATTACACCCGAGGGAGAAAAGCCCAGATGGACAGGTTTCACAACTGTTCCACAGGGTTTTTTCATTTTCAGAAAGTTAAACTTTAAAAGAAAAAATTGGGAGGAAAAATGAAACTTTTATATAAGGGTAAAACAAAAGATGTTTATGAAATCGATCATGATTCAGTTCGCTTACAATTCAAAGATGATGTGACTGGCAAAGATGGTGTTTTTGATCCAGGTGAAAATCAAATTGGTTTGTCCATCGAAGGTATAGGCAAAAGAAATTTAGCAGTTGCAACTTTATTCTTTGAAAAATTAGCAGAAAATGGAATTCCTACTCATTTTATAAGTTCTAATTTAGAAGAAGGAAGCATGGATGTTAAAAAATGTGCTCCTTTTGGCAAAGGTATTGAAATTATTGAGCGAAAATATGCCGTTGGTTCATTTATTCGCCGTTATGGTTTATATGCTCAAGACATGATGCCACTTGATGATTATGTAGAAATTACTTTAAAAGATGATGATAGACAAGATCCGTTAATTACAGAAGATGCTTTAATAGCTCTAGATATTTTGACGCATGAACAATATGCTTCTTTAGTTGAACAAACAAAAAAAATAGTTGATTTTATAGATCAATTCTTAACAGCAAAAAATTTGCAATTAATCGATATTAAATTAGAATTTGGTGTTGATACAAAGGGCAATGTTTTACTCATGGATGAAATTGCTAGTGGTAATATGCGTGTTTATAAAGATGGTGAAAAAATAGATCCAGAAGAATTAACCGATTTAATTCTAGCCTGATATTAATTGGGCTTCTAAATGATTTTTTAACATTTAGAAAAATAATAATTTTAGAGTTTTATGATAAAGGAGAACAAGATGAAAGTCGCTATTATCATGGGTAGCAGTTCGGATTACGATATTGCTAAAAAAGCTTTTCCAATTTTAGAAAAATTCAATATAGATTATATCGTTCGTGTTATTTCAGCTCATCGAGCTTTAGATATGCTTGAAGAATGTGTTGACGATTTTGCTAAAGAAGATATTAAATGTGTGATTGCATTAGCAGGTAAAGCCGCACATTTGCCAGGCGTTATTGCTGGTATGACTATCTTGCCAGTCATTGGTGTACCAATTAAAGGCTCTGCCTTCTTAGGTTTAGATTCTTTAATGTCTATGGTTCAAATGCCAAAAGGTGTGCCAGTTGCTACAGTTGCTGTTGATGCAGCAGATAATGCAGCCATTTTAGCTGCACAGATTCTGGCGATTAGTTCTTCAGAAATAACAAAAAAATTAGAAGACTATAAAAAAGAAATGGCTGAAAATGTCATGAAACAAGATAAGGAAATTCAAAATAGATGAGTGGAATTGTAGGTGTTTGTACAGATAAACTGGTCGGAGCAGCCCATCCTATTATTTATGGGACATATGCTTTGCAGCATCGTGGTCAAGTCAGTATTGGCGTGGCTTTACTCGATTACAATCAATTATTTGTACGTAAAGGTTCAGGCCAAATCAATGCTCTTTTCCCGGATAATATTTCAATGAATATTCCAGGCGATAGTGGTCTAGGCCATGTTAAATATGGTGAATATTTAAAATATGATATTGAGCAGCCTATTATGCCTAAAGAATACAAAATTAATGGTGTAAATTGCCTGATTGCCTTAGATGGGAATATTTTAAACAAAGATTTCTCTTTACATAAAATGGTACGTGCATTAAATGCTTCTCTTCAAGAAGGAAAAGAATATTTAAGCAAATTACAAGGAGCCTTTTCAGGCATATATTTAGATCCATATAAAATGATTGGCTTTCGTGATCCAGTAGGCTTAAAACCAATTTGTGCAGGTAAATTCAATCATGGTTATATGCTAGCATCCGAAACTTGTGCGATTGACTCAATGGGTGGCGAATTAATACGACCATTAGATAATGGTGAAATTGTTATTGTTCAAAATAATGAAATTGAATTTCATCGTTATACAGAAAAAGTTCCTAAGAAAAAATGTATTTTTGAACTCGTTTATACTTCGAGACCAGACAGTTATTTTGATGGAACTTCTGTGTATCAAGCCAGAAATCGTATGGGACAAATTTTATATGAAGAATGTCCAACTGAAGCCGATATTGTTATGGGAGCTCCGGACTCAGGCTTAATTGCAGCTGTTGGATATGCAGAAGCTTCAAAAATTCCTTATAAAGATGGAATTATTAAAAATAGATATGTAGGTAGAACATTTTTAACAACAGATGAAAATGAACGCAAGACAGATATCTTTATTAAATTGAATCCGATTAAAGAGGTTCTAAAAGATAAAGAAATCATTTTGGTTGATGATTCCATTGTTAAAGGTTCAACCACGAAAAGAACGATTCAAATGCTGAAGAATGCAGGCTGTAAAAAAGTCCATGTGCGCATTTCTTCACCAATTTTAAAGCATTCTTGTAATTTATCAATGGATACGCCTGATGCTAGTGAGTTGATGGCATATAATCGTGATGTGGAAGAGATACGAAAAAGCATCAATGCGGATTCGCTTTATTATATCTCTATGGAAGGACTGCTAAAAGCATGTGGACAAGATGAATTTTGTGATAATTGTTTTACGGGTAATTATCCAATTGAACCATATCAGGAGGATTTATGGGTTTAACGTATAAGGATTCTGGCGTCGATAAAGAGGCTGGCTATAAACAAGTTAAGTTAATTAAAGATATGCTGAAATCAACTTATACTTCCAATGTCATTACCGATATTGGTGGTTTTGGTGGTATGTTTCGTTCTCCACAAGATGAATATGAGAAACCAATTTTGGTATCTGGTACAGATGGAGTTGGTACAAAATTAGATTTAGCCTTTAAGGCAGATATACACAATACGGTCGGCGTTGATTGCGTTGCGATGTGTGTCAACGATATTTTATGTCAAGGTGCAAAACCTTTATTCTTTTTAGACTATATTGCTACAGGAAAATTGGTTCCTGAAAAAATGGCAGAAGTTGTTTCTGGAGTTGTAGATGGCTGCAAACAATCTGGCATGGCTTTAATCGGTGGCGAAACAGCTGAAATGCCTGGTATATATCAAGAAAACCATTATGATTTAGCAGGCTTTGCTGTTGGAATGGTCGATGAATCAAAAGTTATTACTTCAGATAAAGTTAAAGTAGGCGATCAATTGATCGGCCTTAAATCAAGTGGCGTCCATTCAAATGGTTTTTCATTAGTCAGAAAAATTATTTTCGATATACAAAATAAATCTTTAGATGAATATATTCCCGAATTAAATCAAACCTTGGCAGAAAATTTGCTGACACCAACTCAGATTTATGTACAAGCCGTTTTACCATTAATAGAAAAATTTGATTTGCATAGCATTAGTCATATTACTGGTGGCGGTATTATCGAAAACTTACCACGTGCTTTAAATGAAGGACAAACGGCATATTGGGATTTATCAAATTTTGAAGTGCCAACCATTTTTAAACTATTGGCTAAATGGGGTAATATTGCGACACGTGAAATGTTCAATACCTTTAATATGGGTATTGGCATGATTTTAATTGTTGATAAAGACGATTTGGAACCCATTAAAGAAGATCTTAAAGCTCGTCAAATTGATTGCGTTCATATGGGCGAGGTCATTGCTGGAGAACAAGAAATTGAATTGCGTCAAGTTGAAGATTGCTTAAAACTTTGAAAGACCCATAACTAATCGTGAGAAATCACGATTAGTCAAAACAAGAAAAATAATAATTAATGCTTATGAAAAAAAATATAGCTGTTTTGGTATCAGGTGGCGGTTCTAATTTACAAAGCTTAATAGATAGCCAGAAAAATACTTATTTTCAAGGTGAAATCAAATTGGTGATTTCTAATAATAAAAATGCTTATGGTTTAGAACGCGCCAAACAAAATCAGATTCCTGCCTTTTACATTAACAAACAAGAATACCCTCAAAATGAGGATTATGATCAGCAAATTCTAAAATTGTTGAAAGAATATCAAATCGATTTAATTGTTTTAGCTGGTTATTTAAAATATGTTACGCCTATTCTAATTGATGCCTATAAAAATAAAATCATGAATATTCACCCTGCTTTATTACCAGCTTTTGGTGGTAAAAATTTTTATGGTATGAAAGTTCATCAGGCATTGTATGAACGAGGCGCAAAAATTTCTGGTGCAACCGTTCATTTTGTTGATGCAGGGCAAGATACAGGGCCAATTATTGTACAGGAAAGCATTCCTTTAGATCAAAATTGGCAACCTGAAGATATTCAAAAAGCCGTATTAAAAGTTGAGCATAAAATATTACCTTTAGCAGTAAAATATTTTTGTGAAAATAGATTAACTGTTGAAAAAACAAGAGTTTATATAAAAGATAAATCTGAATAATTTTCTGGAGGCTATAATGAAAATTTTAATTATTGGCGATGGCGGTAGAGAACATACAATAGCAGATACTTTAAGCAAAAATGAAAAAGTAGAAACCGTTTATTTTCTGACTCATAATGGCGGAGCTCATGGTAAGATGCAAAATGCCAATTATCCTGATAATAGCCGAAATTCATTAGATGCTTTTTTAGAAAAAAATTCTGTAGACCTAATTATTGTTGGTCCAGAGCAACCCTTATCAGAAGGTATTGTTGATTATATTAAACAAAAAGGCATTAAAGTCTTTGGTCCAGATCAAAAAGCTGCAGAGCTTGAAGCAAGCAAATCTTTTGCCAAATATTTTATGCAAGAATACGATATTCCAACAGCCAAGTTTCTTAAATTCAATAGTTATGAAACTGCTTTATCAGGCTTAAAAGAATTCAGCTATCCACTTGTTATCAAGGCGGATGGTCTTTGTGCAGGTAAAGGCGTTATCATTTGTCAAGATCAGGCAGAAGCAGAAAAAGCTTTGGATGATATGTTTCATCAAAAAGTCTTTGGCGATCAAGCTGAAAAAGTCATTATTGAAGAATTTTTAACTGGCTTTGAAGCCTCTTTATTATGCTTTGTTTCTGGTTCTAAAGTTTATCCTTTTGATACGGCCATGGATTATAAAAAGATTTATGAAAATGATCTTGGCCCTAACACAGGTGGAGTTGGCATGATCTCTCCGAATCCTTATTGGAATAAAGATTTACAAGCTCAATCCGATGCCATTTTAACTAAAATAGAAAAAGGCCTAGCCGACAGAAATTTAGAATATGATGGCATTTTATTTATTGGCTATCTCGTTCAGAAAGGCAAAGTTTATGTTTTAGAATTTAATGTACGCTTTGGTGATCCTGAAACAGAAGCTTTATTACCACGTCTAAATTCAGATTTATTAGAAAATATCATGCAAGCAATTGATGGCGAAAAGGTTGATTTAAAATTTGCAGATAATGTAGCCATGGCTACAATCTTGGTATCTAAAGGTTATCCTTTGGCTTATGAAAAAGGCAAAAAAATTACAGGTCTTGATCAAGTCGATTCAGATATTAAAATTTATCATAATGGCACTAAAAATATCGATGGAGAAATTTTGAGTAACGGTGGCCGTGTCTTATCCATTGTGGCTGTCAAAGATACTTTAGAAGAAGCGCGAACAACAGTTTATAAAAACATCCCGAAAATATCTTTTGAAAACATGAGTTATCGTCAAGATATCGGTTTATTAAAAGATATTGATTCATAAAAATGAAACAAAAATCATCGAATGAAGTAGAGGTTGTTGCTGCCTTAATCTGGCAAGCAGATCGCTTTTTAATTTGTCAAAGGCCAGCCAATAAAGCGAGAGCATTATTATATGAATTTGTAGGAGGCAAGGTGGAAGCAGGTGAAAGCCATGCGGAGGCCTTGATTCGCGAATGCCGGGAAGAGCTCAATATACAAATTATGGTCGATGATTTGTATATGGATGTGATTCATACTTACCCTGATATCACGGTTCATCTTTATCTTTATAATGCGAGAATAGATGGATCAAGTCCGCCCATTCAAAAATTAGAACATGTGGATATTAGATGGATTTATCCGAATGAAATCCCGAAATATAGTTTCTGTCCAGCCGACAAGGGCATCCTTGAACGGTTAATGGATTAAAAATAGCAAGAGCAGAATGATCTGATTAATCGATCAGATGATTCTGCTCTAAGATGATGGTGAATGATATTGAGATAAACGTGCTTGCCGTGAAGGTTATTTTAAATCAATAATTATATTCTACTTATACTTACGTCTGTCTTATTTTTCCCCCAAATAGGTAATCTTTCATGACAAGAAAATAATATTACTTGTACTTTTTCTTTATCTTTTGAAGTTAAACCCAATATGCAATCTAAACCCTGATTTGTTCTCTCATCATCAAACTGAACAAATACATCGTCAAAAAATAAAGGGAAAGGATTGCTTTTTTTACTTAATATTGATGCAACCGCTAATCTGAGTGAAATATAGGCTTGGTCAATTGTTCCTGCACTCAAGAATCCCCATTCTTTCAAACTGCCAGATTCTTTATCCAAAACATTAATATTATACTCATTATCGACTTTTACATTGTCATATTTCCCATTCGTAATAAAATTAAAATTATCAGAAGTCAATTGGTTAATCTGAGGACTAAAATCTCTTTGAATTTCATCAAATGCTTCATCTAAAGTATTAATAGCCTCGTTAAGGGAATTAAAGTAATCCTCGAGTTCCATCTTGTTCTTTTCTTCTATGAACAGTTTAGCCTCAATTTGACTTACGTTTTCTTTGTTTTTGAATTCTGTTTTAGCTTGTGTTTCGATTCGAATGATTTCGCCCTTAATATAATCTGCATCCGCTTTATTTTCTTTTAATAAATTGTTTATTTTCTCAATCTTTTTATTAA
>DIRM01000037.1:31679-39794 GCA_002427545.1 Mageeibacillus sp. UBA5436
TCCTTAAGCTCTGCTTTAGATTTACCCTTAATGTCCTTTTTATAATTTTCTGTTTCAGTCTCACTTTTAACTCTCAAACTATTGAGTTCTTCTAATTTATTTGACAAATCAACCACTAAAGATTTGGCGGAATCTAATTTTTCTACTTTTTTGAAATTCCCCAAATTCTTATCTAATTTATTTTTGTACATAGCATAGTCATTATTACTATTTTTAATTTTTTCTTCTAATTCTTTTAGCTTTTTATTATTTTCTAAAATGTCTTTATTAATTTTGACATAATTATTGTAATAATTAGACAATTCAAAAATGTCCTTACAATCATAATATTTTAAGCTTTCATTTAATTTAGTATTAAGATCCTTTTTTTCTTTTTTGTGGTTTTTTAAACTTTGATTTTGCTCATTAATTTCATTTTCATCCAATAAAACGAGTTCATTCGTTTTTTCTTTCTCATTATTTAAAATTTTCTGATTGACTTCCAAATTCCTATTAAGTGCATTCAGTTCTTGATTTAAATCATCATAATTTTTTGAAATAGCTTCTAGATTAAAATCAATCTCTTTTATTTCATTTTCTAATATATTAATTCTATTATTATATTTAGAAAGGGTGTCTTTTATTTCTGAGATTAAATTTTTGATTGCTTTTACATTTTCTTTGCTATCATACAGATTTGAATTTTGATATTCTTCTTTATATAAATTTAACTGTTTTTCTAATTCGTTTAATTTTGCTTTGTTTTGTTCATAATTATTTAAATTTTTACTTTTTTTCAATTTTGAAAAGACTAGCAAGGTAACAAATATAACTAAACCTACAATACCTACCAATCGTAAGGTATTATTGTGTATTACAAATGAAACGGCGAATAAGATGATGCTTACTATTGATAAAATAATTAATACTATAGTAATGCCATCATTAGGCGCTTCTTTGGCAACTAATTGTTTATATGCATTAATGTTATCTTGAGTATTTGCAATATTTTTTTCTAAATTGTTTTGTTTGTTATTTTTTATGTTTTCTAAGTTGTTTTGTTGAATAATACTTTCTTTTTCTTTATCTGAATATTGCTTTTTTAATTCGGAAATTTCTTGCTGTTTATCTTGTTTCTTTTGATCTAAACTTAGCTTATTTTCCTTTAACTTTTTAAATTCGGGTTCTCTATTGCTTAATTCACCTTTTATTTCTTTTACTTCTACTTCTAAAGAGTTTATATTCTCAAAAATTTTATTGTTATTTTTTTGGTTTTCTAATATTTCATTAATTTCATTAATTTCTTTTTCAAGTTTTTTAAGTTTGTTTTCATCTTTTCTCAAATTTGAAATTAAATCTGAGGATATATCTTTGTATTCTTTTAAATTTTTCTCTTCTATATTGATTTTTTTAGTCGTAGCATCAATTTCTTTTTTTATGTCTTCAATTTTTGAATTTAGTAAGGTTAGATTTTCTATATAATTATTACATTCACTTATAAATTTATTATCAATGACTCCATTTGGAGTAGTCAATTTTTCTTTTGCATTTTCAATTCTTTGGTTTGTCTTTTCTATACCTGTAATTTTTTCAAGTAATGAATCTATTGTTTGATATTCTTGAATATCCTCATATTTTTTTAATTTCTTTTGTATATCAGAAGCTTCCTTATCTAAATAATTAAGCTTGTCAGAAAATTCATCTAATCTGTTTTTATATTCTTTCTTTTTCTTTTCGTCCATAAGAGCTTCGTTCATTAAACTGTTTAATTGCTCTATTCGATTCTCATTTTCTGCCAAGTATCCTTTTTTACCATTTTTGCTTAATATACTTTCTTTTGCTTTAACTAAGCGATTTAAGGTTTCAGTATGCGAAGTTTCTTCATTTCCTGTTGTTACTAAATTCATTAACTTTTGAGTAATCTCATTATTATTCGTGCTTGAACTGAAATTTGTATTTCTTGAACTTACAAAAACAGTTCTTTCAAAAGCATCTTCTCCAAGATCGAAAAAATACTCTCCAGGATCTCCAGATGTTTTTATTTCTTCTCCAGTCAAATTGTCGTATAATTTGACAATATCTGTTTTGTTGGTCTTTTTGAATGTTCTTTCAAGTCCGTATTCAATGCCATCATCTTCAAAAATGATTTTGCCTTTCATGGGTTTACCATTCCACGGCTGATATTTTTTTCTAGGATTTTCTTGTATAGCCTGCTTTTTGCCATTATGTCCATAAAACATCATCAGTATAAAATCCATTATTGTAGATTTACCATCTTCATTTTTGCCGAAGATAATATTGAATCCATCATCTAAATCTAATTGATAGTTTTCAAATTTTCCAAAATTTTGAATGTAGAGTGTTTTAATATTCATTTATTCTAACCTCACCTTCAAATGCTTCTAAGCCGTATTTTAATGATCTTTCATATACTTTCTTTAGATTTTCATCATTAGCTTCATCAATTTTATTTAACATTTTATTTGTGAAAACACCTTTAAGGGAAGTTTCTTGCCTCAATAATTCTAAATTGTATGGCGTTTTCATTTTATCTATTAGCTTTATATAATAAAAAATGTCTGACAATCTATCCTCTATACTAATCCAAGAAACACGAAAATCTGAAGGTATCTCTCCCTCTAAAATAATCCGATATGAATTGTCTTTATAATCCTTATAATTATTTTTTATTTGAGAATAAATTTTATTATAAACTTCTTCTTCGGACTCGACCCCAGTCATATCTACTCGATCAATAAAAAATCCTGGACAATCTATTTCTTTAAAATTAAATTCAATACCTTGTTCAGAAATAGTTCCAATGTAAAAGCCTTTACTTCCAATTTCATCAAATCCTCTTCCCAATAAACTTCCAGGATAGGAATAATATGTATTTCCAGCTTTTTTCATTTCGCTTCTTTTATGCATATGTCCTAATGCTAAATAATCGACACCCATTCTTGATATATCTTCTTTAGAAATAGGATGATATTGACTATTTCCTGATGTATTCACCAAATCTCCATGGCATATACAGATATTAATCATTGAATGATCGATATCAATAGGCTCGTTAAATAAAAATTCATTTACAAAACTACCATCAAAGCCAACTCCATATACGGTGGTGTTCAACTCCTCAATAGGAAAGCTTTCAACTTCTGGACTAAAAATCTTGACATTGTCTGGCCATGAGCTTTCCAGATATGGAGAGTCTAGAGATAAATAATCATGATTGCCAGGTGAAATAAATACACGAGTATCTAAATTTTTCAGAGAACTTTGAATTGTACTTAATGTTGTTGAGTCAATATTTGAGCTATCAAATAAATCCCCTGCAATTAGAAGAATATCTACCTTTTCTTTAGAACAAATATCGATCATATCTCGAAAAGCCTTTAATAAATTCCTATAAAGCTTGTGATCTCCAATTTCTTCAGAAATTAAATGCACATCCGCACAATGTGCAATTTTCACGTTCATATATGACACATCCTTCCTGTGGTTAAAATAAATGTTCTATTTAATTTATTTATTCTGACAATAATCCTAGTATTAATTTAACAAATTTTATTAAATATTACTAAAATATATGAATATTCTTATTCTATGATGATTTAATAAAATTCTCTAGAGATTGTTTAAATCATATTTGCTTGTGGTTTCATCTATGGTTCTTTTTTTTTACCATCATAAAACATTTAAGTTTCTTTTGCTTTTCCTTGTTTAAACCCTGTCTTTATGTTTTCAGGTTGAAAGTTAATGTTACAATAATAAAAAAGATTTTAATTTCATTTTATTATTGTAAATAAAGATTGTCATGAGGATAGATAATAGGACAAACAAAACGATGGTGATCAATAATGACAGGAGGTTTTTTGTTCATGCATTTTGATTATATAAATACATTAGAGATGTTAAGAGATATAAATATAATCTCATTATTGTTTCGCGTAATATTGGCCATGTTATCAGGAGGATTAATTGGTTTTGAAAGAGGCTTAAAAAACAGATCAGCAGGATTTCGCACCAATATATTAGTATGTTTGGGTTCCACAATTGTCATGTGCACTAGCCAATATATTCATCAATATTTAGGTGGCATAGATCTCACAAGAATGGGAGCTCAAGTTATAAGCGGTATAGGATTTCTTGGTGCTGGTACTATTATCGTCAAAAAAGATCGTACAGTTAAAGGATTAACAACTGCGGCTGGATTATGGGCTGTAGCATGCATAGGATTAGCCATAGGAATTGGTTTTTATTCTGGAGCAATTATTGGAACTCTTTCTATATTTCTTACCAATACAGTTTTGCGTTTAGTGGATGAGAAGTTTATAGACAGAGGTAATGTTGTTGATTATTATGTTGAGTTTACGGATGCTACGCATATCCCTGAATTTGTTCTTTTTGTAACAGAAAAGAATTTGAAAATAATTAATTTAAGTGTTATTGAGGGAAGAACAGCCGAACAGAAAGCTGCTATAACGATCAGCTTAGACAATTCATCTAGAATTTCTCAAGAAAAAATTTTTCAAACATTAAATGAAGCAAATGAAGTAGTATACCTAGAAGAAATATGATAGATGCTCAATATGGTGTTTGATAATGATAACTGACTTAGAATTATTTAAAGAAATATTTAAAATTAATTTAATCACTTTTGGTGGAGGCTATACAATAGCACCCGTTTTACTGGATACTTTTTCTCGCAAAAGAAAATTAATCAAAGAAGAAGAAATGCTAGATATTATTGCTCTTGGCCAAAGTGGTCCTGGTGCTTTAGCAGTGAGTTGCAGCTTATTGACTGGCTATAAGATTAAGGGGATTAAAGGAGCTGCTTTAGCTGCAATAGCTTCCATTTTGCCGCCATTAATCATCATTTCCATCATCTTTTATTTCTATAAAGAAGTTGCAACAAACTATTGGGTACGAGCAGCTCTCAGGGGGATGAGCGGGATTATCTGTGCGGTTTTACTGATTACTACTTTCCGATTAGGAAAAGTTGCCTTAAAAAAACATCCAGTGTTTTCAGCAATCATCATGTTAACAAGTTTTATTTTTGGTTATTTTACTTCCATCAATACAGGCATTATTATTTTAGCCTTAGCCATACTTGGACTTGTGGTTTTTAGCTTGAAGGGGGTAAAAATACCATGATTTATCTGGAGCTTTTCTTAGCCTTTGTTCAAATAGGTACGATTGCTTTTGGAGGGGGTTATGCTGCTCTCCCAATCATTCAAGATGTTATCGTCCGTCAAAAAGGCTGGCTGACGATGACCGAAATGACTGACGTTGTTACGATTTCTCAATTAACACCAGGTCCAATTGCAATTAATGCAGCTTCATTTGTAGGCACAAAAATTGGCGGTATCCCTGGTGCCATCGTCGCTACTTTAGGTAATATTTTACCTCAAACCATATTAATGTTGATTTTAGGTTATTTCTTATTTAGAGGCAGAAAAATCAAAACCTTGGATAAGATGCTAAAAGCCTTAAGGCCAGGCGTGGTAGGTTTAATCGGTACAGCTACTTTGACGATGATGATTTCTTCATTCGTACCACAAGGTTTGAATTACTTAATGAATCATTTTAATATCAAAAGCATTGATTTGATTGCCTTATTTTGTTTTACCATAGGTTTGGTTTTATACATCAAAAAAGTAGATATGATCAAATTAATTGGGCTAGGTGCAGCTATGGGATTAGTTTTGGCCTTTGTAGAAAAATATATTTTACTCATTGCATAACAATGTAATTCGATGCGGATTCATCTCTAAATTGTTGATTGAAATCAGCGATTGTGCTATTCTATTAATTCGTTATTCTTGCCGAACAATTGATTAAAACAATACATTTTATTTATACTTGATGTTGAAAATGAAGGGATTAAATCATATGGCAAATAAGCTGTGGGAGGCGATTACCCCCTTAGAAGCAGAAGCTGATCTTATTCTAGAGGATGCCCGTGAGAAAGCTGCAAACCATCTCCGAGAGGCACGTTTAGAAGCAGATAATCTTGCGGAAAATGCTGCAAATGAACGAATGAAAAACGATGCCAATACCAATGAAAAGATACAATTTGAACTACGCTTAGCTTCTGAAAAATCAAGAAAAGAAGCAGAAGTTTCGGCAGCAGCTATCGTGGCAGAGGCCCGCCCAAAGATGGGTGAAGCTGTCGATCGTGTAGTGGAAAGGATCTTGAGTACTCGTGGCAATCGTTAATATGAAAAAACTTACCATGATTGGACTTGAAGGTGATCGGCAGAAGCTGCTCACACGATTGGCCGATCTTGGAATAGTCCATATCGAATTCATAGAAAAAGATAAAGCGAAATATAAAACAACGGCTTTACAACAAGCGGCTAATTATCGTGATCAGATTGAAAAATATCGTTCGAATCAAACATTGCTAGAAGAGCTGATCACATATAGCTCTGACCTTCGCCATCTTAAAAAACCGATGTTTACTGTGCGCCGTATCGTCGAAGCAGATGCCTTAAATCAAGCAGGCAGAGACGAAGAGGCGATCATGGCTGATGCGTCGAGACTTGAATATCTACAAATACATGAGGGGCGTGTTCGCGAACAAAAACTCTGTATTGAAAAACGCCGTGATGCACTTACTGAATGGCATGATCTTATCTTACCCGAATGTGATGATCATTGTTCTAAGCGACTCGCTATGCGCTTTGGAACCCTACCCGATGCGGAAACTCTGGAAGTTGCAAAGCAGGCACTTACTGAGGGACTCGAGTCCTATGCCATCCAGATTGTAAAGCGTGGCGAAACAAGCATCGCTGTAGCTGTTCTCTTTTTGAAAGAAGAGGAGAACAAGGGCGAGCGAATTCTTCTTCAAAATCATTTTGCTAATTTTCCAGATACAGGTGACCCAAAGCTTCGAGGCGATTTGGCACTTGCCTATGAAAAATCCACTACGGAACTGAAGCGTATTGACGCTGAGCTGGAAGCAATTCGTGAAGAAAGCCTGGCGCTTGCGGTCCGTATGGAAGACTTTGAATGTCTCTATGACTTTTATCAACAGAAGACGGCAGAATTAGTATCGGCGTCTAAACTTTTTGAATTGCGTCACATTTTTGTATTGGAAGGTTATGTTCCAGCTAAGAATGCCGAGGCGATGGTTAATTTACTATTTAGCGAATTTTCCTTGGCGATTGATTTGGAAGATCCGGGCGAAGATGATGATATTCCTGTCTTATTACAAAATAATGCACTGGTAGAACCATATGAAGCGATTGTCGAAACATTTAGCTTGCCAAAACCAAATGTGGATCCCGATCCGACTTTTGTTATGAGCATCTTCTATGCATTATCTTTCGGTTTGATGCTCGGTGACGTGGGCTATGGTTTATTGCTCAGCATCATATGCGGCATTCTAGTATGGAAAGTCAAGGTAGAAGGCAATATGCTCAAGATGTGCAAGCTTTTCTTCCAGACAGGCATAGTGAGTATGTTCTTCGGTCTGCTATTTGGAGGCTTTTTTGGTAATGCCATTACTGAAATAAGCGGCGGAGCTGTCAACTTCCCAACTCTCTGGTTTAACCCCATGGATGATCCAATCAAAATGATGATATGGAGCATTGTATTTGGTGTCCTGCATATTTTTGGCGGCATGGGTTTAGATATTTATAAAAAATTTAAGAACGGTGAAGCTTATGATGCGATCTTCTCGGTCGCTCCATGGTTTTTGATTATCATTGGTCTTGGTCTGATGTTACTCGGTATTAGCTGGGCACAATGGCTCGCTCTTATCGGTGCAGCTTTGATTCTCTTCTTTTCCAAAAGAGAGAAAAATCCAATCAAGCGAATCTTCGGTGGATTGGGCGGACTTTATGGTGTGACGGGTTATTTCAGTGACTTGCTGTCCTATACCCGCATTCTGGCTTTGGCGCTCTGTACCTCAGTTATCGCGATGGTCGTCAATATGATGGCGATGCTGCCAGGTGTTAAAGACATAGGCTTTATCTTCTTTTTAATAATCATGCTCATTGGACATGCTTTGAACCTCGCTTTATCTGCACTCAGTGCCTATGTACACACAACGAGATTGCAATATGTTGAGTTCTTTGGCAAGTTCTACGAAGGCGGTGGACGACAGTTTGACCCACTTAGAAT
>DIRM01000037.1:40050-46915 GCA_002427545.1 Mageeibacillus sp. UBA5436
TATAAAATGAGGAAATAAATATAATATAACTGAAACGTAGGAGGTTTCCATGACATTATTGGTACGTTTTTTTGAAGAATTGTTCTCAGGAGCAGGCTTGGCAATGCTAGGTGGTGCTCTGACGGCATTAATCACTGGTATTGGATCGGCAAAGGCTGTTGGCCGCGTTGGACAAGTTGCATCAGGCGTCTTGGCAGAAGACCCAAGTATTTTTGGTAAACTTATTATTTTGCAGGCATTGCCTGGCACACAAGGAATTTATGGTTTATTGGTCTGGTTCTTTGTCATGATCTTTGGTGGTTTCTTTGCTGGTACGGCAAGTGATCTTACAATTATCCAGGGAATGCTGTATATTCTTGCTTGTTTACCCATGATGATTGTTGGCTATCTTTCTGCCATTTATCAAGGTAAAGTTGCGGCAGATGGGGTTGCACTCGTTGCTAAACGTCCGGAAGAACAATCCAAAGCCATCGTGCTTGCCGCCATGGTTGAGACTTATGCTATTTTGGCTCTGCTAGTTTCTATTTTGTCAATCATGAATGTCGGCTAAATCGACTTGCTTGCAGACAGAAGTTTGAGAAACGAGGGTAGAATCATGATAGAAGGATTAGACAATATTCGTGACAGTGTCATGAAGCGTGCGAACGAGTCGGCCGATCGGATTCTTGCAGAGGCTTGTTCGGAAGCAGAAGACATCTTACTTGCTGCTAAAGAGGAGCAGGCTCGTTTGGATTACGAACAAGATATGATGCTAGAGCAGCGTCGCTCGCGTGCTTTGACGAGGGCTCGTTCGATGGGTGAATTAGAACGTCGCCGCATTATACTTGAAGCAAAACAAAATTTAATTGACGAAACGCTGGAAGCAGCGATGACTAAGCTTCGCAACTTATCAGATGACGAGCGAGAAGCTTTCTATTTGCGTTTGCTTCGCGATATTGCTGCAGATGGGCAGACCATTATTTTTTCACATTTGGACGAATCAATTGCTAATCGTGTTATCGAGAAATCTGGTTATCATCTGAAGCTCGGTGCTTACGATGATTCATTTACAGGCGGATTCATTTTAGAAGAAGGTCGTGTTAGTTGGAGTTTTGCCTTCGATGCGATGCTCGAAACAGATCGTGAAACCTATGTGGAATTGATAGCAGAAACGCTCTATCCATCATTGACGGCAAAAGAGAATATTGAGAGGGATGAGAGATGACGAATCGATTCTCAGCCAAATCACATATACGGTTTGCCCGCAAGCCGCTTAGCTGGGATAGAGAAGGCTTGCTGGATACGTCATACGCCCATGCATCGGGCCGTATACGTCTCTTAGAGGAGCGCTTTCTTGGATTCGACGATTTTGAAAAATTGGCCGATTCAAAAACAAGCGATAGCGAGCGTGGACAGATACTAGACGCCGCTGCTTATCCCGCTGCCGATTACTTAGAAAAACGTGTTCTTTTGGGGCGTAGTGAAAATAATAAACTTCTCAAAGAACTCGATCAAAACGGTCCATTAACGCGCGCATTGCTTCTCGATATCGATTATCATAATTTGAAAAGTTTATTAAAACATTATCTTTTAGCAGAAGAAGGACTAGCAGATACAAGTACCGAACAACGTGAAGATATAAATGCTAAAACAAAGCTACCCGTAGCCGTACAGAGCGTTTTAATTCCTGATGGTTATACCGATTTGCAGCTCATGCGTAAAGCCATTCTAGAAACCATTGCTTTAGAGAAATCAGAGCTGGAGGACATGGCTACAGCCGTCCCTTCAGATGAAACGGTATGGTCGCCTGTAGCGATTGATCCAGAATTACAACGCTCAATGGCCAAGCTTATTCTGGCATGGTATCAGCATCCTGAAGCACTGACTATAGCCATCGAAGCCGATAAACTGTATTTTGATCATGCTCAAAAAATAATTCATGACCCAAAGATAGGAACAGCCAAGTGGTTTTTGCAGGATTATTTCAGCCTTAAGGCGGATATAGCAAATCTCCAAATGCTACTTCGTGTTCGAAAATTCCATGGTGGTCATGCATATCTCAAACGCATCTTGGTATGTGGCGGTGAGGTTGATCCAACAAAACTGATCAATCTTTACGATAGCAGCACAGAAGATATCATTGAGCTCTGGCAAAAAGATGGTGGTTTGACAAAAGAATTAGCAGAGAAAATTCAAGATGCCGAAAAGCATGATGATGTATGGGCACTCGGTGAAGCGTCAGATAATCTTTTGATGCGATTAGCCGAGCAAGGCAGACGCCAGACATTTAGTGCAGACACATTGGCAGGATTCTGGCTTAGTAGACAAATTGAAGGACAAAATTTGCGTATTCTGTTTAGTGGACTTGAGCGTGGTTACAGCGGACAAAGACTACTAAACTTGTTGAGAGTTATATACAGGAGA
Source organism: Mageeibacillus sp. UBA5436 (assembly GCA_002427545.1). GTDB lineage: Bacteria > Bacillota > Clostridia > Saccharofermentanales > DTU023 > UBA5436. Next base: position 42,454 of record DIRM01000037.1, read on the forward strand.
AAAGGCAGATGAATGAAATAGCAGTCTTAGGTGATTTGGGCAGTGTCATTGGTTTCCGTGGTCTTGGCTTTACAGTCGTAGCGGTTGAACCAGATACGGATGTTATGGCGGCATTAAATGACTTAATTGAGCAAAATCGTTTTGCCGTGATTTACATGACGGAACCAGTTGCTGAACAATGCGAAAGTATTCTTCGCGAGAGACAAGATGCCTATTTGCCAGCCTTGATACCGATTCCTTCTACTTCAGAAAAGAGTGGATTCGGTATGCATAATGTTGAGGAAGCCGTGCGTAAGGCAGTCGGTTTTGATGTCCTGAACATTATGGAAGAAAATGCGACTCTTAGTGAAGAAACAGAGAATGAAGATCACAATTTCGGTGAAACCGAGATATATTAAATAGGGAGACAAGAATGAGTAATGCATATAGTAGCGGAAAGATCGTGAAAATATCTGGGCCATTGGTGGTTGCCGAGGGTATGCGTGATGTAAACATGTTCGATGTCGTCAATGTTGGTGATATGGGCTTAATCGGTGAAGTCATCGAGGTACATGGTGATCAGGCATCGATACAGGTCTATGAAGAAACAGCCGGAATCAAGCCGGGCGAACCAGTGCAATCCGAGGGACATCCACTTTCGGTTGAACTAGCTCCAGGCTTATTAGGTCAAATCTTTGACGGTATACAACGCCCGCTTAGTGTGATGTATGAGGAGGGCGGCAGTAATATCGAACGTGGTGTCAAGGTTGAATCTCTGGATAAGAAAAAACTTTGGAATTTTATAGCCCAGGTTAAGAAAGGTGATAAAGTCATCGCTGGCGATATTATCGGGGAAGTTCAAGAAACCGATGTTATCGTGCATAAGGTTATGGTTCCGCCTCAGTTGAAGGGAACTTGGACGATTGAATCAATAGAAGAAGGCGATCACACCATCACAGATACACTTGCCAAAGTTCAAAACAATAATGGTGAAATCAAAGAGATTCAGATGTTACAAACCTGGCCAGTTCGCCGTTCACGCCCACATGCAGGCAAACTTGCCCCATCTGAACCTATGGTCACAGGTCAACGTATCGTAGATATGTTATTCCCTATTACACGAGGCGGTACAGCCGCCGTTCCAGGTCCTTTTGGTTCTGGTAAAACCGTTATCCAGCATCAACTTGCCAAATGGGCCGATTCAGATATCGTGGTTTATATTGGTTGTGGTGAGCGTGGCAATGAAATGACGGACGTTTTGAATGAATTTCCAGAACTCATCGACCCCAAAACAGGTCGTTCTATGATGGCGCGTACCATCTTGATTGCCAATACTTCAGATATGCCAGTTGCGGCACGTGAAGCATCAATTTATACAGGCATCACAATTGCCGAATATTATCGAGATATGGGATATGCCGTCTCAATCATGGCGGATTCTACTTCGCGTTGGGCAGAAGCGCTTCGTGAGATGAGCGGTAGACTTGAAGAAATGCCAGGCGAGGAAGGTTATCCAGCCTATCTGGGTTCTCGCATGGCTCAATTTTATGAACGTGCTGGCGCAGTTAAAACATTGGGCTCGGATGAGCGCATGGGTTATCTTACAGCCATCGGTGCCGTTTCGCCACCTGGTGGAGATATGTCTGACCCAGTTGTTCAGGCAACCCTGCGTATTGTAAAAGTTTTCTGGAGATTGGATTCAGATCTTGCCTATAAACGTCATTTCCCAGCCATTAACTGGCTTCAAAGCTATTCACTTTACGAAGAGAAGGCAATGAACTGGTTAGATGAGAATATTAATCCGCATTGGTCCGCCCGCCGTGAACAAGCCATGCATCTTTTAGCCGACGAAGCCGAGCTTGAAGAAATCATTCGCTTAGTTGGTGAAGATACCTTGTCGGCCGCGGATAAAATTAAAATGGAAGCGGCTCGCTCGCTACGTGAAGACTTTTTGCATCAAAATTCCTTTGATGATGTTGATACCTATACACCGCTTGAAAAGCAGTTTTACTTACTCGATTTGATCCTTACCTATTTTGATGAGGCGACAGCTGCTGCGGAGTCTGGTACACCTGCCCGCTCCCTGTTGAATCTCAAGGTAATGGAAGCCATCGGCCGTTACAAAATTGTTGATGAGAAAGATGCAAAACGAGTTTATCAAGAAATTCAAGATGAGATACGAAGCGAAATCCGCGCAAAAGTGAATTAAGGAGAGAGTATGCCTAGACAATATCGCACAATAGAAGAAGTCGCCGGTCCTCTAATGCTGGTTCGCGGCGTCGAAGATGTGGCCTATGATGAGATGGGTGAGATTGAGCTACCGAATGGCGAGAAGCGTCGCTGTCGTGTACTGGAGATCAATGGAAAAGATGCCTTGGTTCAGTTATTCGAGAGTGCCATCGGCATCAGTCCTGAGGACAGCCAAGTGCGCTTCCTTGGAAAAGGCTTAGATTTAGCACTGGCACCCGATATGCTTGGACGTGTCTTTAATGGAATGGGTACGCCCATGGACGATGCACCGCCAGTTATCCCAGAGTTTCGTCGGGATATCAATGGCAGTCCATTAAATCCAGCTGCTAGAGATTACCCTAATGAATTTATCGAAACTGGGATATCAGCTATCGATGGCCTAAATACTCTGGTTCGTGGTCAAAAGCTACCCATTTTCTCAGCTTCTGGTTTACCTCATAATCAATTAGCGGCTCAAATAGCCAGACAGGCAAAGGTGCTCGGCGATGATGAAGAATTCGCTGTTGTCTTTGCTGCAATGGGTATCACCTATGAAGATGCGGACTTTTTTGTATCGGACTTTCGCCGTACAGGTGCGATTGAGCGCACGGTCTTATTTTTAAACCTTGCTGATCAGCCGCCAATTGAGCGTATTTCCACACCTCGTATGGCATTAACATGCGCAGAGTATTTAGCATTTGATCTCGATATGCAAGTGCTCGTTATCTTGACAGATATGACTTATTATGCAGAAGCCCTTCGCGAAATTTCTGCCGCCCGAAAAGAAGTTCCAGGACGTCGTGGTTATCCAGGTTATCTCTATACCGACCTTGCAAGCATCTATGAGCGTGCTGGTCGTGTGAAGGGAAAAAAAGGATCCATTACTATGATGCCGATCTTGACCATGCCCGATGACGATAAGACGCATCCTGTTCCAGATTTAACAGGCTATATCACAGAAGGTCAGATTATCTTGGATCGTGCTTTGAATAATAGTGGTATTCGCCCACCAATCGATGTTTTGCCATCTCTGTCTCGTTTAAAAGACAAAGGTATTGGTGAAGGAAAGACCAGAGGCGACCATGCCGATGTGATGAACCAATTGTTTGCTGCGTATTCGAGAGGTAAAGATGCAAGAGAACTTGCCGTTATCCTTGGTGAATCAGCGCTTTCGGAAATGGATCAACTCTATGCTCATTTTTCAACCGCCTTTGAACAAAAATATCTTAATCAAAGTTTCCAAGAAGATCGTGGAATCGAAGAAACTTTAGCTATTGGTTGGGAGCTTTTAGGCATGCTGCCAGCATCCGAACTGAAGCGTATCGATCAAAAATGGATCGATCGCTACTATCCAACTAAAGAAAACACACAGACAGAAGAGTAGGTGACGGATATGGCATCAACTAATATCAGTCCAAATCGTATGGAACTCATGCGGCTACGTCGTGAACTCGATGTAGCCAGACGCGGACATCGCTTACTAAAAGACAAGCGAGATGGCATGATGCAGGTTTTCCTAGAGCTGGCCCAGGAGAACATCCGCCTCAGAAGAGAAAGCGATCGTCTCCTTGGTGAAGCAGCCGAATCGATGGCACTTGCCAGAGCCGTACTTCAGCCAGAAATCCTAGGTGAAGCTCTGCAATTGAGTAGTCAGCCTGCTAGCGTTAAAGTAGAAGAAAAACAAATCATGGCAGTAACATTGCCTGAAATTGTGATTGAGGCTGATCTTATGCAAGAGAAGCGTTTGCCTAGTTATGGACTAGCGATGACCTCTGCCGATGTCGATGTGGCGGTCACGAGACTTGGTAATGCACTTCCTGCTCTCCTAAAACTTGCTTCCGTAGAAAAGCAAGTACAGTTGATGGCAGCCGAATTAGAAAAGACCCGTCGCCGAGTCAATAGCTTGGAGCATATCTTGATTCCAAATCTGGAAGAAAATATCCGTGCAATCCAATTGAAAATGGATGAAAATGAACGCGATAATTTAACCCGTTTGATGAAGGTTAAGGATATGATCACAGAATCAGCAATCCTAGAACGACGCGCCAGAGATCAACAACGCGAGGCTTTAGCTGCGAGAGACCAATAATTAAAGAACGTAGTAAAAGATTTGCCATAATAGTACCACTCACATTGGTAGCTTTTCTTATATTTTTCTGATTTAAGTATTCATTCACTTCATCTTTACAAGTAGGAAGCTACTGTCGCTTAAATTAAAAATCCATCATTCACTTGACATCACTTAGGTACCTAA
>DIRM01000037.1:47148-49782 GCA_002427545.1 Mageeibacillus sp. UBA5436
AATATTATGGAAAAAGAAAAAGATGTTATTGAATCACTGTATAGATTGATGAGAAATTTTAAGCGAAGACCAAGAGAAGATAGACATGCTCCAAGATCTTATATGAAACTTTTGTATTCTTTAGAAAACAATAATGATCAAAGTGCGAGCGAATTAGCTGAAACCTTGGATATAAGGCCTTCATCCTTATCACAACTTTTGGATAGTATGGAAAGAGATCAAGTAATCGTAAGAGTAAAGGACCCTGATGATATGCGAATTACAAGAATTAGCATAGAAGATGAGGGTAAAAAGATCTTGGAAAAACACGAAGAAGTTAAAAAAGAAGAAGAAGAAAAATTAGCTGCATGGTTAACGGACGAAGAAAAAGATGATTTTATTAGAATAGCTAATAAATTAAGTCAAAAGTTAGAAGAAGAATCACAGGATGAAGGTTGCAGAAACGGCAAAGGAAGAAGAGGGGAAATGCATAAATTCCATGGAAATAGGAGACACTCAGGTTGTCATGGTCATAGATGTCATGATAAACATGACAATGACACTTTTGACTAGAATATTTGATTACTTTAATATGCCATGTAAGACAAAAGAACATCCTGAAAAAAGGATGTTTTTTTAATACTTAATTTCTCTGTTTTTTCTTAATTGGCATATTTTCTTTTATATTTTAACTTGCCTCTTTCTCAATTTTTTTGAAAACTTTATAAGTTATTTTTGATTTTTTCCCATTCATATTTCTGATTTATTTATTTTATGTACTCAAAACAGACCATGAAAGATGTTACTATAAAAGTGCACCTACAAAAAATGATGATGATATCCTTTTAATAATTGATGAGAATTTAACTGTATTTTTCAAAACATGGAAGGATGTGAATAAAATGAAATACATCGAACATATTTCTATACCTCTTTCAGGTCATATGCAGATTAAAAAAAACGACACTGAGTCAGCAAGTAAAACAGATCAAAAGACGAATAGCAATTTTACAGAATATACTTATTTATGTTCTTCATGTAATAAAACTTTTAACGTTCCAGCTCAAAAAAAGATAAATATTTATTTAAAAGATCAAACGGTTTATGTAATTAAGAAAAATGAAAATGGCAATGATTTAATAACTGAATATGATACGCAATGTTTAACGGAACAATTTTTAAATAGCCATTTACAGCTTTCATTTTTTGATGAGCCATTAAAAGATAAATCAATTCAGTTTCGCAAAGAAATCTATAAAAATGAATTGATCATTTGTCCATTTTGTAACTATAAAGGAAAAATCGCCACTTCAAAAAATATTGTTGAATATGATATTTTTTCAGATGATTCAAAAACTATGATTTCTCAAACAATTGAATCAGAAGACAAAGATTTTTTACCACAAAAATATTGGCCTGCTGAATATGATTTTCCTTTAAAAGCAAGTATTAGTTTCTCTCATGAACATCACAATACAACTTTTGAACTATCTGATTGCAATAAAAAGAGAATAGAATATATTGCGGACTTAAGAACAAATGAACAATTAAGCGGATTTACTCTAACAAATTATATTAATGAAAATGACATAATAAAAGAAGCACTTGTAAAAAGATTTGAAAAACTACAAGACACCAAAATTCCTTATGATTATAGTGAATTAAATTTAGAATATTTTGTATTATTGACACAATTTAAGGGTTTCCCAAAAAACTTTTATGAATTCATGCCTTATGAATGTAATACACATACATTTGAAAAAAGTTTTCAAGATATTGTAAAAATGCTTACAGATTATAATAAAGTGCCTGAATTATATAAAATGCTAAATTTTCCAAATAAAAAGCGATTTAAAAAAATATTATTCGAAAATCCTGAATTGTTTTTTTATTATCGAGAGATAAAAAAACTTCCATTTGAAAATTATGATATTTTGTTGAAAATACTTTCTTCAGAAAAATTATTTGAGTTCCTTGCTTTGTTACATAATTTACCCAATATAAATTTTTTTATATATGAAGTGATTTATAAAAAAGGCGAGGCAATGGCATGGAAATTTATTACAAAAAATTTTGATTTTTTACCAGAAATAGCAGGGAGTTATTTTATCGTTTCAGATGATCTACGTCAAGAATTATTACAATATGGATTTGATGCCATATGTGAAAATGGAGGGCTAACCAAACAATCATCATTTAATTTACCAGTTACACGAAGTCATGAACATATCATTCCAGACGAACAATTTGGCAAATATAGATTTACGGCATTAAAAAATACAGATGCTTATCAAAAAGTTGCTAGCGAATTAAATAATTGTCTTTCATATGAAATGTATAAATCAGTTTTTGGTATATCTATTAAAGGACGTTATGTGGCAGCAATTGCTTTAGATAAAGATCAAATTATCGAAGCAAAACTTAAAAACAATAAAGATATAGAGACGAATGAAGAGATCTCTAAAGTATTTTCTCTATGGATTGAAAAACATTCACTTGTTTGTGCATACGGGGAGTATGAAGAGGAGGTTGAGTTTATCTGATACGTAGATAAAATACAATTAAAAACTGTAAAAAAATCGCCGATGATGAAAATTTTGTGAAAAATTGCTAAAAACAGTAAATTTTATTGAGGGCTCTGTTAACTAAAGATGA
>DIRM01000042.1:0-12320 GCA_002427545.1 Mageeibacillus sp. UBA5436
CATCTTTAGTTAACAGAGCCGTTTAATATGAAATTTATTTTAAACGAATATTCAAATTTTCATCCAAAACGTTCATGATTATTCTTATAAAGTATACAAGTCTTTAACAAAATAGGCTAAAAATAATTTATAATATAGAAAACGTATTATATAAAGAACAAGTCTGCTCATGAAGCTATTTTATACTATAAAGGAAATTATAATGGATATGGGAAAAAAACCAAGAAAATATTTACCGGAAGTTAATTCTTCATTTAGAGAAAAATCATTAGTAATAACACCACCTGTAATAAGAGAAGCCTCAGGTATTAAAGTTCATAATAGACGGATTAAATCATTTTTATTTTCAACAGATGTAGCAACCATTGCCTATGCAGATGCAGATGCAATTTTAGCAGTATATCCACAATCTCCCCATCCTTCAATTATTGAAGCGATAACGAATGTATCTAGTCAACCTGTTTTTGCTGGCGTTGGGGGAGGTGTTACTTCAGGCATGCGATCAGCTTTTGTTGCACATTTTGCTGAAGCAAAAGGGGTTTTGGGCATCGTTGTTAATTCTCCTACTCCAATAGAAACCATTTCTTTATTAGATGAAAGTGTTGATTGTCCAATTATTATTACAGTATCTTCTTTTTATGAAGATGTAGAGGGAAAGATTGAGGCAGGTGGTGATATTTTAAATGTCGCTAATGGTCAAAAAACGCCAGAACTTGTTCGTTATTTAAGAGCTAAATATCCAGAATTTCCAATTATAGCAACTGGAGGTCCTAATGACGAAACTATTTTAGAGGCAATTCATGCGGGTGCTAATGCTATTAGCTGGAAACCACCAACCAATGCGGAGCTTTTTGCAGAAAAAATGTCAATCTATCGTGAAATTAGTCGAAAAGATTATATGGATAGTCATGAAGGTATGACTCTATATGAATATGAAGCTCAAGAAAACTCTTGACAAAACAGTAGATAATAATTAATCTGTAAATTAGTTAAAAAATTTTAACTAATTTACTAGGCGTTTAAATTTAATTTAAAAGATTAAATTGTTTAAAATCTAGAATTTAATTATGTTCAGGAGTTATTGTGACAATATTACGAGGTAAAGCATATTATGATATGCCCCAATATGAAAATATTACTGATTTATTCGAACAATCTGTTTCAAAGTATGGAAAACAATATGCTGTAACTTATCGTAATAATCCTAAAGATGAACCGATAAATATTACATATCAAGAAATGTCGGATCAAATTGAAGCTATTTGTCAAAATTGGTCCGTACATCATCTAACAAATAAAAGAGTTGCGATTTTGGGATCTAATAGTTATCAATGGATTCTTTCATATTTCGCAGCTGCAAAATGCCAAGATTTTGTAATCCCTTTAGATAATTTATTGACAGTTGAAGAAATTTCTTCCCTTTTAACAAGATCCAAAAGCAATATGCTTTGCATTGATTTAACAAGTCTTATGAAGTTTTCTGAATTAGAGGACTTGTCTGTTTTAACGAATCTAAAATCGATTCAAATTATGAATATAGCTAAAGCAAGCAAAAAAAACAAAGAAGAATTTGAGCAATTTAAAATTCGACTGAAAGACGTAAAAATTTTCTTAACAGAAGATGCTATTGAAGCAGGAAATGTTTTGAGAAATCAAAATTTACCACTTGCTTATAAAAAAGTTGACTCTAATACAGATTCAATTTTAATCTTTACTTCTGGTACAACCGCAATGGCAAAAGGAGTGCTTTTAACCCAAAAATCGATTGTTACAGATGTTTCTTTGTTACATGGTATTGTTTATTTCCCGCAAAAATTGCGTAGTTTGTCGATGTTACCGTTGAATCATACTTTTGAAAGTACTTGCGGTATGCTTGGAACAATTTCTATAGGTGGGCATATTCATATTTATGATGGTTTGCGTTATATTCAGAAAAATTTACAGGAATATCAAATTCAAATGTTTATTGGTGTTCCAGCTATTTTTGATAGTTTTTATAATCGTGTACAAACTCAAATTAAAAAACAGGGAAAAGAAAAAAAGATAAAATTTGCTTTTAATTTGAGTCGTTTTTTATTGAAATTGGGCATTGATGTTCGACGTAAATTATTTAAAGAAATTTTGTCTAATTTAGGTAATTTAGAATTGGCAATAGTTGGTGCTGCTCCAATGAAAAAAGAACAATTAGAGTTTTTTCATAATATAGGCATACGAATTTTAGAAGGATACGGTTTAACAGAAACTTCACCAGTTGCCATTGCAAATAATGATTTCATTTTTGAACCAGGTACCATTGGGCAACCTTTACCTGGAATTGAAGCAAAAGTTGATACCGATATTCCTGGTGAACCTGGCGAATTAATGGTTAGAGGCCCCATTGTAATGAGCGGTTATTATCAAAATGACGAGGCAACAAAAGAAGCCATAACAGAAGATGGTTGGTTTAGAACAGGCGATTTAGCTACCTTAGATCCAGAAAGAAATTGTTTCAAGATTTCTGGCAGAAAAAAATCGATGATTGTTTTAGATAATGGCAAGAAAGTTTTCCCTGAAGAAATTGAAAATTTAATAAAATCAAAGGGTTATGCTTTGATTAAAGATATCATGGTTTTTAACCAAAAGGCAGATAATGACAAAACAGTTTTATCAATCAAATTTGTTCTTAATAAGATTGATGAAACATTTCCCAGTGAAAAAGAAATTAATCAATTTCTCGATCAATTAATTGCTGATATTAATTTGGAAGTTCCAAGCTTTAAACGAATTAAAACCTATTTTTATAGTTACCGTGATATGATTTCCACATCTACATTGAAGATTAAGAGAGAAGAAGAGAAGAAAAAAATAGAAAAAATTAAAGAACATTTAGATTTAAGATGGGATCAAATTAATAGACATAATATCGATATTATAGAGTCAGAAATGTTATCAAATTTATAAATTTTAACTTTTATACCGATTTTTATACCAATAATAATAATGTGATATAATAGCTCATAATCTTATATGAGCTATTTTTTTCAGCAAATTTTAAAATCTTCTGTCTTGCTGAATTTAGAATTGAGGATAAATGATGAATAAAATACCTTTAATTTTGATTTGTGATGACGATCCAATTGTACATGAATCATTAAGTCTTTATTTAGATGAAGAAAATTATAAATATGAATCATGTTATGACGGTGTAGAAGCTTTAAAAATGTATAAAGAGAAAAAGCCAGATCTTATTGTTCTTGATTTAATGATGCCTAAAATGTCGGGTATGGATGTTTGTAAAGAAATTCGTAAAGAGAGTAATGTTCCAATCATTATGTTGACCGCTAAAGGTGAAGAGATTGACCGTATTTTAGGATTAGAATTGGGCGCAGATGATTATATAGTCAAACCTTTTAGTCCTAGAGAAGTTGTAGCTAGAATTAAAGCAGTCATGCGCCGAACCAATGATCAAGATACAAATAAAGCATCTTCGATACTTCGCTTTGATGGCCTAGAAATTAATATTGATAACTATGAAGTTTTAGTAGATGATGAGCCAGTATCATTTACACCAAAAGAAGTTGAAATTTTACATCTTTTAGCATCAAATCCCGGACAAGTTATGGATCGAGAGCAAATTTTATCACAGGTTTGGGGCTATGATTATTTTGGCGACACCAGAACTGTAGATACGCATATTAAACGTATTAGGCAAAAAATTGATAGTGACAATCATAAATATGCTTTAATTACTGTTTATGGTGTAGGTTATAAATTTGAACCAGGTCAATAATTGCGGATTTTATGTCAAAGAATTTTTTATTTCGCAAATTTTTAATGATGTTGATGATGGCCTTGATTTTATGGTCTGTTTTAACGAGTCTTGTCTATAATCAAATTGCTAGCCCTGTTTTTCAGCGAATAAAATCAGATGATTTATTTGATCAAGCGTCTGTTGTTTCATATATTGCTTCTCAAAAGAATAATGATATTGATAAAGAATTAATTGATCTTTTAGCACTTTCTATTCGATTTTATGAAACTGGTGCATTTATAACGAATCAGGATGGGGATGTATTAATATATAAATTTCCTAATAATATTCCTGAAACTTTTTTTGATGACGTTGATGAAGAATTTTATAGTTTAATAACAAATGTTTTATCGGATGGTAAGAAATATTCAAAAGTTGTTCATCTGGATAATATTAATCAAGATCTATTATTAGTGGCCATGCCAATTGTTAATAAAGATGATTCCAATCAAATAATTGGCTCTGTCATTATGATGCAAACCATGCAAGAACTAAAGGCAAGTTATTTAAGTTTAAATGTGGCTTTACTTATTTCAGCCTTTATTGTTGGCTTAATTGTAGTGATACCTATTATTTTTATGACAAGTCATATGGTTCGACCCTTGACTGATATGCGGAATGCTGCTTCTGCTATGATTGAAGGAGATTTTTCACATCGTTTAAAACCATTAAAAGAAGACAATGAAATCTCGTATTTAGTTAATGCCTTTAATCATTTGTCTGGTGAACTCGATAATAATATTTCTAAATTAACAAATGAAAGAAATCAATTACAACATATAATAAATGGTATAGCAGAAGGAATTGTTGCTGTTGATGCATATGGCAATGTCACACATAGCAATGATATTATTTGGCAATTATTCCATCAAGACTCAAAAAAATATTCTGCTGATGAATTATTAAAAATAACAGATTTAAATTCCTTATTTGAAAGCTGTTTAATTGAACAAAAAAATATAATGATTGTTAAACATTCTGGAGATAGCTTAATCAATTGTTTGATTTCGCCACTTTATGATCGCAGTAATATGTTGTTTGGTGCTGTGGGTTTATTCCGTGATGTAACCGAATCAGAAAAGTTAGAACAGACCAGACATGAATATGTATCAAATGTTTCACATGAACTTCGCACACCTATTACTGCTATGCGTGGACTGTTAGAGCCTTTAAATGATGGTTTGGTTAAATCTGAAGAGAAAAAACAACAATATTATGCAATTTTATTAAGGGAATCGATTCGTTTATCCCATTTAGTTGATGATATGCTTGAGCTCTCACGGATTCAAACTTCTGAACGTACAGTCAATTTGGGGCCAGTCAATTTACATAATGATTTAATTGATATGGCGATTCGATTTGAAGTTTTGGCTGAGCAAAAGAATATTCATTTTAAAGTCCATAATTTAAATGAAGTGTATCCAGCAGTTTGGGGCAAAGCTGATCGTATTACTCAAATAATGACCACGATTATGGAAAATGCAGTCAAGTTTACAAAGGAAGATGGTGAAATTGATTTTCTAATTGAAGCTGATAAAGATCATCTATCTCTTTCCATAAAAGATACTGGTACAGGTATTAAACCAGAAGATTTACCTTATGTTTTTGAACGATTTTATAAAGCAGATAAATCTCATAATGAAATGGGAACTGGCTTAGGCCTTTCTATTGCAGCTGAATTGGCAAAGCAAATGGGACATCGTTTAAGTGTAACGAGTAAAGTTAATGAAGGTTCTATCTTTACCCTTTCTATGCCTTATGCTTATGATATTATGAAATCAGAACCACATTTAAAAGATGTATATGAAAGCGATGTTTCTGGCGATGAAGAATGATCAGCACGTTCCTAAAGCAAATAAAGAAATAAAAACGGGAATACGTATAAACAAATTTATTGCTTCGTCTGGTTATTGTAGTAGGCGTCAGGCTGACGAATTCATTAAAGCGGGTGAAGTCTTTATTAATGATGAAAAAGCTGAATTAGGTAGCCTTGTTTATTCAGATGATGAAGTTCGTGTAAATACTAAGATTTTAACAGCTCAAAAATCAAAAGATTTGATTTATTTAGCTTTTAATAAACCACAAGGTATTATTTGTACGGCAAATCCTGAAGTTGAGAATAATATAATTGATTATATTAATTATCCCAAACGTATTTTTACAATCGGCCGTTTAGATAAAGATTCTGAAGGTTTGATCTTATTGACTAATGATGGCGATATTTACAATAAAATTGTTAGAGCTGAATACGAACATGATAAAGAATATTTTGTTGAAGTTAATCGTCCATATGATGCGAAATTTTTAAAGAACATGGCTAATGGAGTTAAGATATTAGATACAATAACGAATCCAGCAAAAATCGAACCTGTTTCAAAAACAACTTTCAAATTAACAATAACACAAGGCCTAAACCGACAAATCAGGAGAATGTGTGAGGCATTAGGTTATCAAGTTGTCTTTTTGAAGAGATTGCGTATTCTTAATATTAATCTTGATAATTTACCTTTAGGAAAATATAGAGAATTAAGTCCCAAGGAATTGAAAAATCTTTTTACTTGTATTGATTATCATTGATTAGGGTCTGCTGAACACTAGCCAAAGCACTGCTACCACGACATTATAGGGTGATATTTGGTATAATGCGTACGAGCATATTGGCTCCAAACAGCCAAAACCCTTGCACCTATGCGATGTGAAGAAAGCAATAGAATATGTATAAACACAATCAACGCCAAAATTCATTCTTCGATGAACCCCTGCTCTTTGGGGGATTACCACTCAATGCTCAAAACCGCTGGGTTCGCTTGGCTGCCCAGATCCCATGGACAAGAGTAGAAGATGAATACCGTAAGCAATTCACTAAACCAAATGGTCAGGTTGCAAAATCAGCACGTTTCGCCCTTGGTTGTCTCGTCGTCAAAGAAGAGATGCAGTTATCAGATCGGGATACCGTGGCGTTAATCCGTGAAAATCCCTACATCCAGTATTTCTTGGGTTGTACCAGCTACAACTACGATCTATCTTTAGATGCTTCACTCCTGACCTATTTTCGCAAGCGTTTTCCAGCGGAGCTGATGGCTCAGGTGAATCAATGGATCATAGAAGCGGCTACCGCTTCAACAAATGATGAATCAAGCGATGAGGATGACGATGATTAGCAGGGGTCAGGAACACAAAGCACTGACACTGACCCGCTGGAAGAAGAGACAGATGGTACACTCATCTTAGATGCAACCTGTGCCCCTCAAGACATTCAGTATCCTACCGACATACGTTTATTACATGAGGCTCGTGTCAAACTAGAAGATATGATGGATACTTTGCAAGCAGGAAGAAATGTAGTTAAGCCTCGAAACTACCGTCATAAAGCGAACAAAGCCTATAAGCGATTTGCAAGGAATCGTCGTCCGAACAAAAAGTTGGTACGTTCAGCCTTAAGAGCACAGCTACAGTATGTTGCCAGAGATCTACAACTGATAGAAAAAATGCAAATGGACTCAAATGCCAAATTGGACCAGAAACAATTAAACTACTTGTCGACCATCCAAGCATTATATGAGCAACAGCAACAGATGTATGACGACAAAAAGCATCGCTGTGACAATCGCATTGTCAGTATCCATCAGCCCTATGTCCGTCCAATCGTACGAGGTAAAGTGACAGCAGGTACAGAGTTTGGTGCGAAGCTGACCGTTTCTGTCGTTGAAGGTTATGCCGAGGTGAATAAATTATCCTGGGATGCTTACAATGAATCGGGAGACTTGATTGAGGCAGCTGAAACTTACAAAGAACGCTATGGCCATTACCCAGATAAAATTTTAGCGGATCAAATCTTTCGAACCAGAGCCAATCGCGAATATTGCAATAACCATGGCATTCACCTAAATGGGCGTCCTTTAGGACGACCACCAAACGATCGTACAGAGTACGACAAGCAAATTATTAAAGAACGAGAAGAAACCAGTGAACGCAACGAGATTGAAGGGATATTTGGCACAGGCAAACGCCGATTGAGCCTTAACCGTATTATGACGCGTCTGCAAGATACAAGTGAGACTCAAATCTACCTAACATTTGTGGTGATGAACCTCAGAAAGATCCTCAGAGATCTTTTTGTCCAATTTTTCAGATCATTATTTTTACATCAAAAGCAGCAGATGTTTCAACTTGAACTGGCAATTTAGTAATAGGGCTGTTCATTCAGCAGCCCCTAATTAAATAAAGATACTTTCTTGTATCAAAAATAATGGTAAAAGAAAGCACCTCGTTAATCAATCAAAAACGAAATTGTAAAATGAAGTGAAATAGAGTTTTTAAGAACCTTGCGTTTTTAAGTAACGATCCATTTCAATCATATACTCATCTGCTATTTTAGACATGATTTTTTCGTAAATCTCTAATTCTTGGGCAGAAAAATTTCTTTGCATGCGTCTCGTAATAACATCAATATAGCGATTACCAGTATTTAATAAATTACGAGTTTTATCTGTTACTTGAATATGAAAAATACGACGATCTTCATCCGAGGGTATTTTTACAATATAGCCTTTTTTTTCTAATGTATTTAATTTGTAAGTTGCATTAGGTTTAGATACATTAATATAATCAGCAAATTCTGTTTGAGTGGGAGAGCCCATTCCTTGCAAAAGATCAAGACACAAAACCTCTAAAGCTGTCAAAGAATCATCTTCACCATTATTCATCTTTCTGAAAATACGATGATAAGTATAGAGCTTTGACTTAGCATAAATTTCTTTTAAATCATGTGCGATTTTTTTAGTACTTGAATTATTTTTCATTATTGTCTTCTAAAAAATAGACAATATCAGAAACTTTTTTAAATTTCAAAACATCATCATCACTTAAATCTAAATCAAAAGTTTCTTCAATAGACATTGATAATTCAACAGCATCAATGGAATCAGCTCCTAAATCGTCAATTAAGCTGGAATCCATGGTAATTTCATCTTCGGAAATACTCATTGTTTCTGCAATAATTTGTTTTACTTGCTCAAAGATCATAAAAATTCTCCTATGTTTTTCTTATAGAATGAGACTAATATACGAAAATGATATTATTCTGTCAATTAGTTAAGAAGTTTTAACTATAATATAAGTCTATTTGGTACAAATTGAAACAAAACAATAAGTTCAAGATAAATAATTTTTTAGTATCAAACTAGTATCAGTGAAATTAAAAAAGCCTTATATATCAAGGCTTTTGCTTATTGATGGTGACCCTATCGGGAATCGAACCCGAGATTCCGCCGTGAGAGGGCGGCGTCTTAACCGCTTGACCATAGGGCCAAATAACTCGTTAATCATAGCAAAATAAAAAAAATAGTACAAGCAAAATAAAAATAAATTTTAATGTATATTGTCAATAAGCAAAATATACAAAAATTTATAAAATACTTATTAGCTTTGCCGAATAATTTGTTTATTTAGAAGTCAAGTAAAACACCCTTTATTAAAAGCGTTCTAATATGTTAGAATCAAGATAATTTATAAAGAGAATAGCATGTAAATAAGATCTTTTAAGGAGATCTTTTACTATGTTGAGGTTTAATATAATGACAATTTTTAATTTTCTAGAAGCTATTGGTGGCTTATCTCTGTTTATGTTTGGTTTAAATGTATTACGTGATAGCTTAACCAAGATTTCTGGTGGTAGGATGGAGCATTTATTAACTAAATTGAGCTCTTCGAAATTTAAAGCTTTACTCCTTGGTGTTGTAGTTACAGCAGTCATTCAATCATCGACTGTGACAACCATTATGGTTGTAGCACTTGTCAATTCAGGTGTCATTACATTAGCAATGGCTGCACCTATTATGATTGGTGCAAATATTGGTACAACTGTAACGGGTTGGATTCTTAGTTTAACTGGTATTTCTGGAGATAATTTTTGGCTTCAAATGCTTAAACCTTCTTCTTTTACACCAATTTTAGCTTTTTTGGGTGCTGCTTTGGCCTTTACCAGTAAAAAGGATAGTCGCAAAAATATTGGTACAGCATTTTTAGGCTTTGCCGTTATGATGTTTGGCATGATGACGATGTCCGGTTCAGTGACGCCTTTAAGGGAAAGCCCTAATTTCCAAAGTGCTTTTCAAGTTTTTACAAATCCAATTCTCGGTGTTATAGCAGGAGCCGTATTAACTGCCATTATTCAATCTTCATCAGCAGTAACTGGTATTTTGCAAGCTTTAAGCACCACTGGAGCTATAACCTTTGCTTCGGCCATACCATTGATTATGGGATCAAATATTGGTACTTGCCTTACCACAGTTTTTTCATCCATTGGTGGAAGTAAGAACGCAAAAAGAGCTTCTTTTATCCATCTAAGTTTTAATGTATTGGGAACGATTATCTTTATGATATTATTTTACCTAATTCACTTTTTTATGCCTTTTCCATTTTATAATGATCAAGTCTCGGAAATGAGCATAGCAGCTGTCAGTACTATTTTTAATGTTGTGAGTGCGATATTCTTTTATTCACTTTCTAATCAATTGGTTAAATTATCTTGTTTTATTATACCCGATAAAGAACCTAAAATTAAGAAAGATGATTTAACAAAAAATCTACGTTTATTAGATGCTTTATTTTTAGATAGACCAGGAGTTGCTATTGAACAAGCTTATACCGTTACCAATAAAATGATGGAAACCGCAACGGCTACCTTACATAATGCAATTGATTTGCTTTTTGATTTTGATTCGGAAAAATATTTGCTGGTAGAAAATCTTGAAAATGAAGTTGACCAATATGAAGATGCTCTGATGGAATATACTACCAAAATCAATGCAAGCGTCTTAAATCAAGCGGATAATCATAAACTAACCATCATGATGCATACTTTAAATGATATTGAAAGAATCAGTGATTATGCTATTAATATAGCGGATCAAGCAAAGATTAAAGCTGAGTCGAAGATTCCTTTTTCAGATGAAGCCATGGAAGAATTAAAAGTTTATACAACAGCAGTAGAAGATATTATGGCTAAAGCAAAACTAGCTTTATCTAAACTTGACTTAGACATTGCCTTAGAAGTACAACCTATTGAAGACGTGGTCGATAGAATTAACAAAAAATTATCAGATAGACATATCGAACGTTTACAAAATGGCATTTGTGAGATAGAAAATGGTATTACAATCGTTGAAATTTACAATTGTTTAGAAAGAATTGCTGATCATTGCAATAATATGAGTGTTTGTATTATTCAATTTAGTGAACAACATTTTAGACAACATGATTTTGAAGAGCGCTATGATAAAACAAATCCCAAATACCAAAAGATGTATGAACATTATAAAGAAAAATATCAGCTACCTGAAAAAGTCAAAAAAAATAAAAAAGTTAAGAATAATTCAGCTAAGTGATGATTAAAAAATCAAATTGGAAAAAATTAAAAAACGATAATTTTATTTTTAATAAGTACATATCAATACTCATGATGAAAATCATGAGTATTTTTTTGAATGAATCAAATTAAGAAGTTTGATTCCGAAACCTTGTGAATAATCACAATTTTTCTATTATATCTCGGCTTTCCTTCGACAATATTTAATATTTATCTAAAAAATGTTAAAATGTTTTAACTATTATTTTTCTTTTGCTAAAATCATTATCAATATATAGTTTTTAGAGCTGTAAGATACAGTATTATTTAAGATGTGTTATAATAAATGCTATTTTAATTATCGGATTTTATTAACTAAAAATCTTAAATATAAAAGGAACGGAGAAATGTGCAATTAGGCTTAGATATCGGTTCAACAACAATTAAATTAGTTCTTTTAGAAAATAAAGAAGTTAAATATTCAATATATAAAAGACATAGTTCAGACATTCAGGGCACATTATTAGAAGTATTAAATGAAGTAAATTCTGCTTTCCCAAACCAAAAAGTAAAAGTTAATATTACAGGTTCAGGTGGCGTCTTGATTGCAGAAAGCTTAAATATTCCTTTTGTTCAAGAGGTTATTGCTGAAACCATAGCAATTCAAAAATATTATCCTAAAACGGATGTTATTATTGAATTGGGTGGTGAAGATGCGAAATTAACTTTTTTAAAACCAAGTCCGGAACAGAGAATGAATGGTACTTGTGCTGGTGGTACGGGTTCTTTTATTGATCAAATGGCGCAATTGATGCAAACAGATGCAGAAGGCTTGAATGAACTTGCTAAAAATTTCAAACAAATCTATCCTATTGCTTCTCGCTGTGGCGTTTTTGCAAAATCCGATATTCAACCATTATTGAATGAAGGCGCATCTAGAGAAGATTTAGCAGCTTCAGTATTGCAAGCCGTTGTTATTCAAACCATTGCAGGTTTAAGTCAAGGTCGAAGTATTAAAGGTAATGTTATCTTTTTGGGCGGCCCATTACATTTTTTGTCTGAATTACGTCAGGCCTTTATGCGTACTTTAGAGTCGCAAGTCGATGAATTTATTTATCCTGATAATGCACAATTATTTGTTGCCCTGGGGGCAGCCCTAATGGCTAAAGACAGTGAGGAAAT
>DIRM01000042.1:12546-22159 GCA_002427545.1 Mageeibacillus sp. UBA5436
GATTTAGCTCACATCAAGCCTTTATTTGAAAATGAAAAGGAATATCAAGAATTTAAGGATAGACATGCTAAGGCGAAAATTGAAACTTTTGATTTAATGGATGCAAAAGGGCCACTTTTCTTTGGACTTGATGCTGGTTCGACCACAACAAAAGCTATTTTATTAGATGAACACGATGCGATTGTATATTCCTATTATCAATCTAATAAGGGCAATCCAGTAAAAACAGCTTTAAATATTTTGGAAGATATTTATCAAAATCTACCAGAAAATGCCTATATTGCTAGAGGCTGCGCAACAGGTTATGGAGAGGCTTTACTTAAAACAGCATTACAATTAGAAGATGGCGAAATAGAGACCATGGCACATTATCGAGCGGCAGAATACTTTTTGCCAAACGTCGATTTCATAGTTGATATTGGTGGTCAGGACATGAAATGTATGCATGTCAAGGATGGCATCATTAATAATATTATACTTAATGAAGCTTGCTCTTCAGGTTGTGGTTCCTTTATTCAAACTTTTGCCACAGGCTTAAATATGGAGGTTCCAGATTTTGCAAAAGAAGCTTTATTTGCAAAAAATCCAGTAGACTTAGGCACACGCTGTACTGTTTTTATGAATTCAAGAGTTAAACAAGCTCAAAAAGAAGGGGCAGAAGTTGGCGATATTTCTGCTGGCTTATCTTATTCTGTTGTCCGTAATGCACTTTATAAAGTCATAAAATTACGTGATGTCGATCAAATGGGTGAAAACATTGTTGTACAAGGTGGTACTTTTTTAAACGACGCCATATTAAGAACATTTGAAAGAATTTCAGGTAGAGAGGTTATTAGACCAAATATTGCAGGATTAATGGGTGCTTTTGGTTCAGCTTTAATTGCTAAAGAAAATTGGGATGGTAAAAAGAAATCTACTATATTAACACCAAATGAATTAGAAGGTTTTGATATTAAGACGACAATAACACATTGCCAAAAATGCCAAAATCATTGTCAGCTGACAATACATGCATTCCCATCAGGCATTAAACATATTTCAGGTAATCGTTGTGAGCGAGGTGCTGGTATCGTTAATAAAGGCGAACGTTTACCAGATATGTATGATTATAAATACAAGAGAATTTTTTCTTATTATCAAGCTTTACCAAAATCTAAAAATAAATATGGGAAAATTGGGATTCCTAGAGTTCTCAATATATATGAGAATTATCCTCTATGGCATACTATTTTTAGCAATCTTGGTTTTGAAGTAGTGCTTTCTTCACGTTCGAGCCATGCTATTTACGATAAAGGTATCGATTCTATCCCTTCAGAGAGTGTTTGCTATCCGGCTAAATTAGCTCATGGACATATTATGGATCTGATTGAAAAAAATATAGATTTAATTTTCTATCCGGACATTCCATATGAAGTTGTAGAAAATGAGAAAGCGAATAATCATTATAATTGTCCTATTGTTACTTCTTATCCAGAGGTAATTAAAAATAATGTGGATCCTATTATTGAAGGTAAGATTAGGTATTTAAATCCATTTTTACCTTTACATCATCCAAAAAAGTTAGTTGAAAAATTATTAGAAACCTTGAATGAGGCTGGTTTTACTGATATTACTAAAAAACAAATAAAAAAAGCCGTCAATAAAGGCTATAAAGAAATGGAGAATTATAAAGCTGATATTGTTAAAGAAGGCGAAAGAATTCTCAAACAATTAGAAGAAAAAGATCAAACCGCTATTGTTTTAGCAGGTAGACCTTATCATATAGATCCAGAGATTAATCATGGAATACCTCAATTAATTAATAGTTTAGGCATGGCAGTAATTTCTGAAGATGCCATAGCTAAACCAGGGGTTCTAAAAAGACCTATTAGAGTCGTTGATCAATGGATGTATCATTCTAGATTATATGAAGCAGCTGCTATCGTTGCTAAGAACCCAAGACTAGAGTTAGTGCAATTAAATTCATTTGGTTGTGGTTTAGATGCTATAACCACAGATCAATCAGAAGAAATCTTGGAGGCAAATAATAAACTTTATACTTGCTTGAAAATTGATGAAACATCGAATCTTGGTGCAGCTAGAATTCGTTTACGTTCTTTAAAAGTTGCGATGAATGAAAGAGCTAAATTAAATGCCACTCGTGAAAAATTGTTAGCTGCAAAAGATGAGGCTGAAAAAGCTGTTTCTGAAGTAGATAATTCTGATTCATATGCAAAACCTAGAGTTCAATTTACAGAAGAAATGCGTGAAACGTATACTATTCTTGCACCTCAAATGGCTCCTACACAATTTGCTTTAGTTGGACCAGTTCTGAGAAGACATAATTATAATGTTAAAATTTTGGAAAAAGCTACTGCTGAAGATATAGAAGTAGGCCTTAAATTTGTTAATAACGATGCTTGTTATCCAACGATTATTGTTGTCGGACAAATGATGAATGCTATCTTGAGTGGTGAATATGATGTTAATCGAACGGCTTTTATCATTACACAAACAGGTGGTGGTTGCCGAGCAACAAATTATGTCGCTTTTTTACGAAAAGCCTTAAGAGATGCAAATTTAGAGCAAGTTCCAGTTATTGCCTTATCTGCAAATGGAATTGAAGAAAATCCGGGACTAAAGTTATCATTGCCTCTTATTCATCATGCGGTTCAAGCTATTGTATTAGGTGATTTATTAATGACTTTAATATTGAGAGTTAGACCTTATGAAATAAAAAAAGGTTCGGCTGATGCTCTATATAATAAATGGTTAAATATCTGTATAGATTTTGTTTCTGGAAAAGCTGATAACTACAGTTATAAAAAGCTAATCGATCAAATCATTGCAGAATTTGATCAATTTCCTATGTTGGATATTCCAAGAAAACCTCGAGTTGGTGTCGTTGGGGAGATTTTAGTGAAATTTCAACCTGATGCCAATAATAATGTTGTCCGTGTCATTGAGGAAGAGGGCTGTGAGGCAGTTGTACCTGGTTTGCTAGATTTCTTTTTGTATTGTTCTGTCAATCCAACTTTTAAATATCAAGAATTAGGTGAATCTTTAGGCGGAAGCATAGCAGGGGAATCAATTATAAAAATCTTAGAAATGTATCGTAGTCGTATTAAAAAACGTTTGGCTGAAACTGGAAAATTCCCAGTTCCGCAAGATATTCATATTTTAGCTGGCTATGCCCAAGAGATACTTTCAATAGGCAATTCAACTGGGGAAGGCTGGTTCTTAACGGCAGAAATGATTGAATTAATTCATTCAGATGCTCCAAATATTATCATGTGCCAACCTTTTGCCTGTTTGCCTAATCATGTAACAGGTAAGGGAATGAGAAAGGCCTTGCAGGATAAATTTCCAGTTGCCAATATTACACCAATTGATTATGATCCAGGTGCAAGTGAAGTGAATCAATTAAATCGAATTAAATTAATGATTTCGACTGCAAAATTTAATCAAAAGGAAATCCCTAATTTAACAGAAGCTGAAAAAGAAGAAACAGAAGAAGAAAAATTACAAAATCTTTATCAATTAATTGATTCTAAGAAAAAAAATAATTAATCAAATCAAATAGAAAATCATTATTATTATATTTTTACAATTAAAAAGGGAACTATCTTATTTTGGTAGTTCCCCTTTTTAATTGTTTATTTGAAATAGTAAATGAAAATTATTTTTTGATGTCTTCAATTAATTCTGGTAGAAGAGGTTCAAATTTAACCCCATACCAATGATCTTTATCATCTTGTGTAAACTTGATACAAGAAACTGTATAATCTGCAGCAATCTTTGCCGCTTCAATAGCTGTTTTGCCATTCAAATAAGCCGCTACAAAAGCTGAAGAATAAACATCTCCTGTGCCATGACAACCTTTAGTAATTAATTGATGTTCATAATAATCATATTTTTTATTTTGATAGACAACGACACCTGTTTTGCCAGCACGATAACTAATACCTGTCAAAACAACGGTCTGATTTGATGATGTGATCAATGCATCCAAAATATTTTGAATATATTCTTGATCATAATTTTCTTGATATTCAATATCTGTTAAAAAGCAAGCTTCTGTTAAATTAGGTAAAATAAAATCACCTTCCTTAACCAGGTTTTTCATCTCTTTAACGAAGTCTAAATCAAAAGCAGGATATAAATTTCCATTATCAGCCATAGCTGGATCTACGAAATTGAGACAACCGTCATTAGCAACGCTATGCATGATGTCTTTTACATCATTAATCTGTTCAGCACTTCCTAGGTATCCTGTATAAATAGCATCAAATTTTAGATCCTCTGCAACCCAATGATATTTAATTTTAGGAATATCCTCAGTGAGATCACGAAAAGTATAATTAGTAAATCCAGCAGTATGTGTAGATAAGATCGCAGAAGGAATAATGCAAGTTTCCATACCACCAGCAGATAAAATAGGTAAAGCAACCGTTAGAGAACATTGCCCAAGACAAGAAATGTCTTGTATCGTTAAAATTCTTTTATAAGCCATATAAATCCCCCTTTTCAATTATATTGAAAAATAAGCTCATGACGTTGATTATACGTTTATTAACAATAAATTGCTATTTTGTTTTTGTAAAATAGCAAATTGTATTTTTATTAATCAAAATCTATAAAATTTATGGGAACATAGAGTACTGAAAAATATTCTTTTTTCATCTATGATAAAAAGAATATTAGATTTGTATAGTAAGTTAAGGAGGAAATTTAAAATGCTAAAAGTGGGTGAAAAAGCTCCATTATTCTCATTACCAGATCAAAATGGTGATATTCATAATTTAGAAGATTATCAGGGTAAAAAGGTCGTGTTATATTTTTATCCTAAAGACAATACCCCAGGTTGTACGAAACAAGCTTGTTCTTTTGGGGAATTATATCCACAATTTCAAGAGAAGAATGCTATAGTTTTAGGTGTGAGTAAAGATAGCGTTAAATCACATAAAAGATTTGAAGAAAAATATGGTTTACCTTTTACATTACTATCAGATGAGGAATTGAATTGTATTAAAGCATATGATGTATGGCATGAAAAAATGGCATATGGTAAAAAACATATGGGTATAGTCAGATCAACCTATTTAATAGATGAAAAAGGTATCATCATCAAAGCTATGGAAAAAGTTAATGCCAGCAAAAATCCTGAGGATATGCTTGATGCTTTAATAGAATAATTAATTTGAAAAGAGATATAAATGAAGATTATAATTTCTCCCGCAAAAACAATGAAAGTAGATACAAAGACTTTTCCTGTAAAAAACGTTCCGGTTTATCGAGAACAAACTGAAAAATTGTTGACGGCTGTTAAGAAAATGTCTTTTGAAGAACTACAAAAAATGTATAAGACCAGTGAACAATTGACTCAAGTAAATTTTGAACGATTTATGGAAATGGATTTAAATAAAGATCTAACCCCAGCTTTAATTGCTTATCAAGGCCAAGTTTATCAACATATAAATGTAAAGAATTTAAATGAGGCAGAAATAAATTATTTAGAAAAATATTTGCGTATTATTTCTGGCTTTTATGGTTTAGTAAAGCCTTTTGATGGAATTGTTCCTTATAGACTTGAGATGAGTAATAAATTACAAATAGATGAAAAGAAAAATCTCTACGAATTTTGGGGAGTTACATTATACCAAGATTTATTTGCTGAAGATGATAGCGTAATTAATTTAGCATCAAAGGAATATTTTTCTGTCATCAGTCCTTATTTAAAAGAAAATGACCGATTCATTAATGTAGAATTTGCTAAAGAAGAAAATGGAAAAACCAAACAATTAGGCATGGTTTCAAAAATGGCTAGAGGTGAGATGATTCGCTATTTAGCTGAAAATCAAATTGAAAAAATTGAGCAAATAAAAGAATTTAAATTCCGTAATTTAAATTTTTCTGAAAAATATTCAACAGAAAATAAAATGATGTTTATACAAGTATAAATCGACATGAGGTAAGAATTAGAATGAAACAATATTATTTAGAATCAGAACGTACAGCATTATTTTTAATTGATATGCAGGATAAACTCTATCCTGCGATTGCAGATAAGGAGAACCTTTTAAAGCCTTTAAAAATTTTAATTAATTTAGCCAAAATTTTTGATATGCCAATCTATATCACAGAACAATATCCGAGAGGTTTAGGTGAAACATTACCGAAAATTAAAACTTGGATAGAGAATGGTGATATTCATTATTGGGAGAAAACAGCGTTTAATGCTTATTTACCAGAAGTAGAAGCACAAATCAAAAAAGACGAAGTTAAAAGTTTTATTGTAACGGGAATAGAAGCACATATTTGTGTTTTACAAACGGTACGTGAATTATTAAATAATCAATTTAATGTTTTTCTAGTCGAAGATGCAGTTGGTTCAAGAGATAATCAACATAAAAATAATGCAGTAAATTTAATGCGTGAAATGGGTGCAGTGATCTCTAATTCAGAGAGTATTGCTTATGATCTTTTAAAAGATTCCAAACATCCAGATTTTAAAACTATTTCTAATATTTTGAAAGAAAATTAATAACTTAAATATTAAGAGCATTAGAATAAAAAAAGCTGAGACAATATCTCAGCTTTTTAATTGAAAAATGATTTGTTTAGTTTTATAAAACCTTACGACCCTCAAAAGCTTTAGCTAATGTCACTTCATCAGCATATTCCAAATCACCACCCATTGGCAGACCAGAAGCGATGCGGCTAATAGTAATGCCAGTCGGTTTGATTAAGCGTGACAAATAAATAGCTGTTGCTTCACCATTCACGGTAGGATTAGTTGCTAAGATGATTTCTTTAATTTCAGGATGCTCTTGCAATCGAATTAATAATTCTCTTAACTTGATATCTTCTGGACCAATATTATCCATGGGCGAAATGACACCATGCAATACATGATATAATCCTTGATATTCTTTCATTTTTTCTAAGGCTGCTACGTCTCTGGGTTGTTCGACTACACATAATAAACTGTGATCACGTTTTCCAGAGGAACAGATAGGACAAGGATTTGTTTCTGTTAAATTACAACATTCTTCACACAAAGTAGTATTTTTTTTAGCATTAATAATAGAATCAGCCAATTCATTAACTTTGTCTTTTTCTAAAGACAAAATATAAAAAGCTAAACGCTGGGCAGTTTTTGATCCTATTCCAGGTAATTTTCCGAGTTCTTGGATTAATTTTGCAATCGAATTGGGAAATTGATACATGTTATAGGCCGAACATACCTAAATTACTATTACCAGTAACTTTAGACATGGTTGCTTCAACCTTTTCATCCAAGGTTCGATTAGCTTCATTAACTGCAGCGGTAAATAAATCGACTAACATTTCGGGATCTTCTGGATCAATAACAGCAGGGTCTATTTTTAAATCTACGATTTGATGATTGCTATCTACTTTGACTTCAATCATGCCTCCACCAACAGAAGCTTCAGAAGTTATATTTGCTGCTTCAGATTGAGCTTGTTCTAAATCTCTTTGCATTTTTTGTGCTTGCTGCATTAATTGATTCATATTAGGGGCACCACCGCCACCGCCTTGGAATCCGCCTCTTCTTTTTGCCATTTTTATTCCTCCATCTCAATTGGGATGTTTAAATCTTTTGCCATCTTTCTTACGTCTTTTATCCATTGTAATTCAGATGAATTTAAATTATCTTCTATATTTTCTTCTTCATCAGATATTTTAATTGTAAGTTTAATATTTGCATTTTTTGTAGCAGACTGTAAAGCCTCTTTTATAATCTCTTGATTCTCTTTTTGAGAAATAGTTTGATAATGAGCTTTTAAATCATGACTGAATATAATATTCCAATGTTGACCTTCAGCTTCTATAATAGCAGGTGATAGCAACATTTTTAAATCGATACGATGTTTGTCTATTAAATTATTTAAAGCTTCTTGCCAGATTGTCTTTTGCTCAATATTTTTTGATTCGGAATTTTTATCATTAATTTGAATATTTTTTTTATCTTGTCTTTCAATAGGATATTTATCTTCAATTAAATCTTGTGACTCTATTAGTTCTGTATCCTCAATTAGATTTTTAGTATTAATTGAATCTGATAAATTTGATTGATTTTGGAATTTCGTATCAATTTCATTGACTAGGGGAGGAGCTTTTTGTTCAGATAAAGTAGTGCTTTTAGTTGATGATTCATCAATTTTAATAGATTCGACAGATTCAACGGATTCAATAGAACTTTTGACTCGTAAATCTGAATTTGTTTGAATTGATTTAGGGTCAATGGAATTCAATAATTTTATGAAAGCAATTTCAATTGCCACTCGTACATCACTAACATATTTTAAATCTGAAGAGAGCTTTGATAATTCTTCAATCCATTGTAATAAAGTTTCTGCAGAGACTTTATTTGCTAGTTTTTCAATTAATTCTAATTCGTTTTTGGAAAAACCAAACCAATCATCTGTATTGCCAGTAATTTGAGTAATTAATAAATTTCTTAAAAATTGCGCATATTCAGTAATGAATCTTTCTAGATCTTTACCTGACATAACCATTTGTTCAACTAAGTTCAGCAATTCTTTAATATTAGTATTATAAATAGCTTCTGTAATTTGAAGTAAAAATTGATCTTGAACGATACCAATCATATCAAATAATTTTTCATTTGTTATAGGAGCTGCAATACCAGACTTAGCTTGATCCAATAATGAAATAGCATCACGCATGGCGCCATCTGATAATTGTGCAATAACATTAAGTGCAGAATCTTCGATTTGGATGTTTTCAGCTTCAACAATACGTTTTAAATTTTCGATGATATCTGATTTTGCAATACGACGAAAATCAAAACGTAAACAGCGTGAAAGAACAGTAGCAGGAATACGATGTGGTTCTGTTGTAGCTAAAATGAAAATAACATGTGATGGTGGTTCTTCTAAAGTTTTTAACAAAGCATTGAAAGCACCAGAGGATAACATATGAACTTCATCTATGATATATACTTTATATTTTGCTCTGGATGGCATAAAAACGACTTCTTCAGTAATACGTCGAATATTATCTACACTATTATTTGAAGCAGCATCGATTTCCATAACATCGAGTAATGAACCATCGTTAATGGCTTTGCAAATTTCACATTGATTACAAGGATCACCATTTTGAGGATTTAAACAATTGACCGCTTTAGAAAAAATTTTGGCAGTTGATGTTTTACCTGTACCTCTTGTGCCACTAAATAAATAAGCATGACCAATGTTTCCATTGACAATGGATTGCTTTAAGGGATAAACAACTTGATTTTGGGCAACAACATCAGAAAAGGTTTGAGGTCGCCATTCGCGGTAGAGTGCAATATGACTCATAAAACCTCCTAAATAAACAGCTCATCGTAATTAATCTACGGTCGGTGCAGATCAACCCGCGGCACATACTGGGATTTGCTTACCGCTGCTTCCTTCCGAACCTGACGGAGTTCACAAGCCAATATCGCACGGAACCCACAATCGACCGTAGATTAATTACGACGATTAACAAAAATTATTATAACAAAAAAAAGGGATTAAACCAAAACATTAAATTATTTGATAGAAAAAATAGCTTGTACTATACTAAGCGAATAGAAATTGCATCATATCTAAAAAAA
>DIRM01000014.1 GCA_002427545.1 Mageeibacillus sp. UBA5436
TTTTCATATTAATGAGTCAAAACCCTATCTTCAAACCACTTTATTTGAATCTCACAAATTTTTATTTGAAAATTAAATTTTATGAATACTTTAACTAAGCAGATATTTGGTTATACTATTATTAGAAAAATTACTAAACAAAAAAACAAAAAAGGATTTTTATATGCTTAACAATGAATTTATTAATCAATTAAATCGGTCACCAGTTATTTTTTCAATGAAGGATGAACAAAATTTTAAAAGGGCAGTTCTTAGCGATTATAAAATTCTATTTTTCCTTTTTGGAGACATAGCAACCATTGCAGACCATATTTCTTTAGCAAAACAACATGGGAAAATTGTTTTCGTGCATCTCGATTTAATTAACGGTATGGCATCACATGAAGCCGCTGTCGAATTTATCAGCAAATATACTGATGCTGACGGAGTTATTTCTACTAAACCACGCCTTTTACGCTATGCCAAAAAATTTGATTTGTTAACTATTTTAAGAATTTTTATGCTTGATTCCATGGCATTCGAAAACGGCATTTATAATATAGAACATTGTGAACCTGATTTAGTTGAAATACTCCCTGGAATTGCCACCAAATCCTTTGCACTTGTTCGCGAGCATTGCGATTTACCATTAATTGCAGGTGGCTTTATTCGCAATCAAAAAGATATGTTAGATGCCATATCTGCAGGAGCTAGTGCCGTTTCTTCAACTCGTTTTGAATTACATAAAGTCAATAAAGCCATTGCTGATTCATTTGATTCCAAAGAAGAAGAATAAAGCTTTATTAAAGATTCTTTTAACGGAATTTAAGAGCATGTACTTTAGAACGCATAATAATTTTACGTAAAAATGGAGAACAGAGAATATCGCGTTTATACATTTTTAGCTTTAATTTAAATTTCGTCTTGCGCATTAATTTTTCATAAGTTTTGATTAATGATTGCTCAGGATGATTTTTAACTTTATGATGCGCATTAAATTCTAAATGATTTTCCGTTTTAATTGGATCTTCGAAATTTACATTTTGGAAGGCAGTGGCAAGTTTTTTGCCACTTTCTATCGCATAACTAATTCCTTCAAAAGAACTAGCACTTATTAAGCCTGCTGCCTCACCTATTAAGAAAATATTGTCCGATCCAAAAAAGATTTCTTTTTTCTTTCGTGGAAAAACTACTTGACATGCTTCCGTCTTGAGAATATCTGATAAATCATAATTCATTTTTTCAGCGAATTTATTTTTTTGCTCTTCAAAACAGGCGCGACTATTTTGTTTGGGAAAAGCCCCTCCATAAACAATATATTCGTTTTTATTAAAAAACCAAGAAAAACTATCGCTAGTGACTTGATCAAAAACACAATAATATTCTGCTCGATTTAAATCTTTTCTTTTAAATTGTTGTTGGATTGCAATATAATTATTACTTTTTTTATTCGGGAAAAAAGTACGCCTGACCATTGATGCCGCACCATCTGCCCCAATTAAATAATGGCTTTTTATTTCATCTTTAGAATCTAATTGTAAGATAAATCCATCTTCGCCGTCTTGAATATTTTTGCATCTTTGTCTAAGAATTGAGACTTGATTTGGAATCAAAGAAATAAGCCATTCGTCAAAAGCATTGCGATCCATATTGAAGTATCCTCTTTGATATGAACAATCTAAATTCTGCTCTAAATCAATCGTTCTAACTGCAAAGATTTGAGGATCAGCCATGACACTTTTCGGCAAAGTTAATTTTTGTTCCGCTAATCTTTTTTGTGCATCTGAGGATAACAAACCGCCACAAGGTTTTTGCCAATCTGGTTGACGATCATCAATCAAAGCAATCGACAAATTGGGTTTTGCTTCACTTATTAAACGCGCAAAAGTTGAGCCGGCCGGCCCCGCACCAATAATGGCAATATCATATGTTTTTTGATTTATTACTTTTTCAGTCATGATTTCTAATTATACAGTCTTAATTTTTATCCATATTATTTGATAAGAAAATTTGTGTCTTTTCATAATAAACTATGCTTTTTCTGAAAGAGGAATAGCCGTAATAATACAAAAAGCTTCTATTCCCTCACCTCTCGCCATTTCTGTTAAGTTTTCTCCAGAAGTTGCTGTTAACATAATATGATCAATAGGTAAATTAATTTTCTTTGAAATGGATTCTCTTATAGGGTTAATGATAGGTAAAAATTTTGGCTTTTTAGCCTGTATTGTAAAGCTAATATGAGCTAATTCGTAACCACAATCTGCTAAATCTGCTAAAGCAAGCTCTAAATAGGCTGAACTGTCTGTAATATGATGCTTCAAACATAATTCATCAGCCATAGCACCTAAAATTGGTTTACAAGTAATACCAGAAATAGCATTTGTTAAAGCATGTAATAATACATCCGCATCACTATTACCCTCTAAACCGTTTTCATTTTTTACCGTCAAACCACCTAAGACTAAAGGTTTATCCTCATTTTCTGATACGAAGCGATGGCTGTCTTGACCAATGGCTGAAATGCTATATTTATTTTCCATTTCTATTCCTTTTCTAAATGATGAATGCACTATTAAATTAGATATGCCTATTTTAATACAATTTATAATTTTGAATATTGACAACGTATCGTATGATAACCACCGGTCTTATCAATAACTCGCACATGATCAAATAAAGTCTCTAAATAGGTTTTTGCTGATTTTGCGCCTTGTTTTTTTTGAATAACAATATAAAAAACACCCTCTTTATTTAGGTGAATCGCGGCTTGCTGAAACATTTTATAATAAATGGATTTTCCAGTACGAATGGGTGGATTAAGAACAATCAAGTCAAACAATTTATAATCATTTGGTATTCCGTCCGCCTCTTCATAAACAACTGAAACACCTGATCTTTTAGCATTATTTCTTGCCAAGTCTATCGCTCTTGAATTGATATCGATACCTGTCCAATTTTGTTTTTCAAATACATTATTTCCCAAAAAAAGTTTTTGTAAAACAATAGAAACAACACCATATCCACAACCAAAATCAAGGGCTTCTATCTCAAGCATATTGGCTAAAAAATCTTGATCCTTAAGTATCGCTTTTAATAAAACATGAGTGCCATAATCTACCTGTTCTTTAGAGAAGACACCATTGTCTGTTTCAAAATTAAAATCATGTTCTTCTATAGAATAATTAATGATTCTAATTTGATGTCTTAAATTCGGATCCGGGTTAAAATAATGCGATTGTGTCATTATCTGTCCTCTATTATTCTAATTAAATTATTTTTATTTATGATAGCATATCTTGCATACTTTTATTTTTTGAAAATAGATTTAAAAATGGCAAACCTAGCCCCAAAATAACAATAGCTTGAGAAAGAGAAACAGATAAAATTGTGCTAAGTACAATCCACATATCAGGATTATCGGTTAGCAAAAAAGGTAAATAACTTCCTATAATAAAACCATTTAATAAGATCGGTGGCAAAAGAGCTAAAATTAAATTTATTTTTAATTTCTTTGGCAATTTTTTTTCCGGCCTATTATCTTCAAGGCCTTTAATGGCAAGACTTTTCTTTTGTTCGAGCACAAAATTTCGATAAGGCCTTCCTATTTTCCAGGTCAGAAAAGCTGCCAATAAAGTCGTTAAACTACCACCTAGAATATCAATCAGACCCAGATTTTGTGGATTTAAAAAATTGGCTAGTAAACAGCCTATAAAGACACCAGGAATGGCCGCAGAAGTCAAAATGGGCAAGGTTGTTAATATTTCAGCAAGCCGAAATTGCACCATACCAAAAGCAATTTGAGCAAAAGGCAATGTTAAGATCACATACATTGCAGCTAATACTCCTGACAATACAAGATTAAAAATTTTCTTATTCATTTTACCTCCATAGATGAGAAACAGTCATCCGGATATTTTTTGAACATGTCATCCAATTCGATAAACGTTCAATTATACACAGAAAAAGCAGAACCTTGACCGTGAAACAGTGGATTCTGCTTTTCCAAAAATTATCTTATCGAATTTAAAAATATTTAGCAATTAAAAATTGATTATTAACAATTTAAAAAGTTAATTGCTTTTATGCAAAGACATTCTTATTGAATAACTTCCATACCAATTGTTAAGTCTTGCCCATTAATATTCCAAGTTTGAACAAATGGCACATCTGCCTTCAATGGTGAAATTTCTAAAGCCAATACCTCAGATTGAATGGTTTCTTTATTCATTTCAATCAATTTTCCTAATTCATCATTATCAGCATAGTAAAGATGAATACGATTCGCTACTTCAAATCCACTTTCTTTTCTCATATTCTGAACTTTAGAAATAATTTCTCTTACATTACCTTCAGCAATTAAGGTATCATTTAATTTTGTATCTAAAGCAATTGTTATACCATGATCAGAAGCTGTTGCCAGACCTTCAGCTTGAATAGCCGAAATCAATAAATCCTCTTCTTTTAATTCTTCTAATTGTCCTGCAATTTCAATTTCGATATAACCTTTTTCTTTTAATTCCGCATATCTTTCTCTACCATTTACATGGGCTAAGGTTTCATTTACTTTTGGTAAATTTTTACCAAAACGTCTTCCTAAAGTACGCAATTGTGGTTTAAATTGAAAATCTTGTAAGCTTTCCGCATCGTCGGCCCAAACTATTTCTTTAACATTTAATTCGTCTAGAACTAATGGTTCATAGGCTGCTTCTAATTTATTTTCTGAGACAATATACATTTTTTGTAATGGTTGACGAATTTTGATTTCCGAAATATTTCTGGCAGAACGACCCAAATTGACTAAATCCAAAACAATTTGCATTTGTATTTCTAGATCTTTATCAATTAAATTTTCATTATATTCAGGGAAATCTGATAAATGAACACTTTCAGGAGCATCTGCAAAGAAAGGTTTAATCATATTTTGATACATGGACTCCGTCATGAAAGGCACAAATGGCGCAGATAAGCGAATCATATTATCCAGTACCGTATAAAGTGTCATATAGGCATTAATCTTGTCTTGATTCATATCGCCACCCCAATAACGATCTCTGGAGCGTCTCACATACCAATTTGATAAATCATCCACAAAATGTTCCATCATCCTGGTAGAACCCGTAATATCATAATTGCTTAATCTCTTATCAACTTCTTTGATCAAGGTATTCAATTTACTCAAAATCCAGCGATCCATGACATTAATTTTTTCATAGTCTAATGTATATTGGCTTGGGTCAAATTCATCGATATCTGCATATAGAACATAGAAAGCATAAGTATTCCAAAGGCCACTAATAAATTTTCTTTTTTCTTCATTAACCATCGATTCTGAAAAACGGGATGGTAACCAAGGTTGGCTGTTATTAAAGAAATACCAGCGCACGGCATCGGCACCTTCCTTGTCTAACACTTCCATGGGATCAACAACATTACCAATATGTTTTGACATTTTTCTGCCTTGTTCATCCTGAACATGTCCCATAACAATACAATTTTCAAAGGGTGAACTATCAAAAATTGCGGTTCCGATTGCCATCAAAGTATAAAACCAGCCACGGGTTTGATCGACAGCTTCAGAAATAAAATTAGCCGGGAAAGTTTTTTCAAATAAATCTTTATTGTCGAATGGATAATGATATTGGGCAAAAGGCATAGAGCCAGAATCAAACCAAGTATCGATGACTTCAGGCCTTCGGGTCATTTTTCCGCCGCATTCTGGGCATTTAAGATGAACTTGATCAATATAAGGACGATGTAATTCAAGATTTTCTGGGCAATCATCTGACATGCTCTTTAATTCTTCTAAAGAGCCAATTAAATGATCATGTCCACAATCTTCGCAACGCCATACTGGCAATGGTGTGCCCCAATATCTTTCTCGTGATACAGCCCAATCAACAACATTTTCAAGGAAGTTTCCAAAACGACCTGTACCGATAGTTTTAGGTATCCAATTAACCGTATTATTATTATCAACCAAATTATCTCTTAATTCTGTCATCTTAATAAACCAAGATTGTCTGGCATAATAAATCAAAGGAGTATCACATCGCCAACAGAATGGATAATTATGAGTATGTTCTTCTTCTCTTATCAATAAGCCTTTTTCATTTAAAGCTACAATAATTTTTGGATCCGCTTCTTTAAAAGATAAACCAGCAAAATCGGTTACTTCTTCAGGCATCGTACCATCTTCTTTAATAAACTGAACAAATGGTAATTTATATTCTTTGCCGACGCGAGCATCATCATCACCAAAAGCAGGAGCGATGTGAACAATACCAGTACCTTCATCCATGGTGACATAAGTATCCACCGTCACAAAATAAGCATCTTTATGTGATTGTGCAATGATATCTTTGGCATATGGGAATAACGGTTCATACCTCATTCCTTCTAGTTCTTTGCCCTGCATCTTTTCAATAATTTTTACGTCTTTACCCAAAACTGATTCTATTAAAGCTTCTGCTACATAGTAGCGATTAACTTGTTTTTCACCATTAATCTCTTCAGTTTTTTCAGCTAGAACATAAGTTTCATTTGGATGAACACAAAGAGCTAAGTTTGATGGTAAGGTCCATGGTGTCGTCGTCCAAGCCGTTAAATAAGTATGAGGTTGATCCATGACATGAAAGCGTAAATAAACGGTTGCTTCCTCAATATCTTTATAACCTTGCGCAACTTCGTGACTAGAAAGAGCTGTTCCACAACGTGGGCAGTAAGGTACGACTTTATGTCCTTCATAAATTAAATTTTTATCCCAAATTTGACGTAATGCCCACCAAACAGATTCGATATAATTATTTTCATAAGTTATATATGGATGTTCCATATCGGCCCAAAAACCAATACGATTGGACATTTCTTCCCATTCGGTTTTATATTTCCAAACACTTTCTTTACATTTTTTAATAAAAGGTTCAACACCATAGGCTTCAATTTGATCTTTGCCGTCGATGCCGAGCATTTTTTCAACTTCTAATTCTACAGGCAAACCATGTGTATCCCAACCTGCTTTACGATAGACATTTTCTCCCTTCATACTATGATAACGTGGAATGATGTCTTTTATGGCTCGGGTCAAAACATGACCGATATGTGGTTTACCATTTGCTGTTGGAGGACCATCGTAAAAAACAAATTTTTCGCCATCTTGGCGTAATTTTGTTTGCTTGTCGAAAATATTTTGTTCTTGCCAAAATTCAATAATTTCTTTCTCTCTTGCTACAAAATCTAAAGAACTATCAACTTTTTTATACATTTTTTCTCCTTTAATACTTGTTTTTTATATCTCAAAATCCTTACTTTACTTTATGTTTTTGCATAAAAAAAGCGCCTCCATTGCGGGGCGCAAATTTACAAATTGCACGGTACCACCCGTTTTCATAAATTAAAAAGCCAGATATAGGCTTCATAATTTACCTCAATGCCATTACGAAGGCCTGCTATTATGCAGCTCGGTTCATCTTAAAAATGTAGCTTTGTTCTTGTCAATTTCTTTTCAAGTGCAACATGTTCAGAATCACTGCTCCGGGATGATATTCAATTGAACTGAAATATAGAACTCACACTAACTTCTATTCGCTTTAATTTCTTTACATTCAATCTACTGTTCCCATCAAAGCATTTCTATTAAATTCTCTGCCATTATATGTGTAATAAAAAAAGAATGCAATCGCTTCAGCAAAAAATGCTAAAACGACTGATTCTTTTCATTATAATTTATGGATTTAATTAAAAGTCCATATTTTTAAAATAAATGCCCTTAATTTAAACAAAAAACTAAACTTGCATAAGAATTACTTTCTATAATTTCTAACAATTTTTTGAGAAGTATTTTTCTTAAACGGTTCATGTCTAATTGAAACATTTTTGATTCTCTTATATAAAGGTTGTTTGCTATTAAATTCACGCACTAATTCTTGCATCAAATCTAATACTTCTTCATCTGTATAATCATCATTGCCAAAATGTTCTTTCAAAGCTTCAGCATCTGGATAAATTTCGATGGCAATTTCCATGTCGCCATTTCTACCAGCAGCGCTACTTACAATAGATTCTGCCACTTCCGGATTACGATTAATAAGTGCTTCTAATTCTTCAGGAAAAACATTTTCACCATTTTTAGTGACAATAACATTTTTCTTACGACCTGTGATAATCAAAAAGCCTTCTTCATCTATGAAGCCATAATCGCCTGTATAAAACCAACCATCTTTTAATGTTTCAGCAGTTAATTCTGGATCTCCATAATAACCGAGCATGACATTCTCACCTCTGGAACGAAATTCGCCGATTCCGTTTTCATCTGGATCGACAACTTCTGCTTCTGTACCTGGTAAAGGTAAGCCAGCCGAACGATATGAATTATGAATATCACGATTTAAAGCTAATATAGGTCCACATTCTGTTAAGCCATAACCTTGCAGAGCAAGAATGCCAAAATCGTCAAAATCTGCTAATACTTGTGGGTCAATGGCTGCACCACCTGCAATGATTAAACGCAAATGTCCACCAAGAGCTGCATGTATATCCTTAAACATTTTTTTTCTAAGATCAATGCCTATTTTTCTTAATGCTCTAGTCAATTTTAATGCAAATTCGACTTGTTCTCTCTTGCCTTGTTTATCAATATTTCTCCAAATACGCTTATGAAATGTTTCTAAAATTAAAGGAACACCAAGCAATAAGGTTGTTTCACTTTCTTTTAAATTAGCAGGTATATGCCTTAAGCCTTCACATTCAGCAATCGTATTGCCTTTATAGACTTGACATAAAAAGTCACAAGTGCATTCATAAGTATGATGGATTGGCAAGATTGATAAAACGGTATCATCACCGATATGAATCATCGAAACCATTGAAATTAAATTTGTTGAAATCGTATGATGTGAATGCATAACTGCTTTAGATCTTGAAGTCGTACCAGAAGTAAATAATAAAATACGCATCTCATCAACATCAATATCGCAATCTAAATAATCACGATAATTATTATCGAGTAATTTTTGACCTTCATTTACCAAATAAGTAAAAGAATATTCTTTAGGTAAATCTGGTTCAGTGTCTCTAACGGTAAAAGGTTCAACTTCATTTTTATAATAATCCATTAAAATGAAGGATTCCAAACTTTCTACACCTTTTGCAGCTTCTAAAACTTTTTCTCTCAAAGTATTGGAATAAATAATCGAATTACAATTCGCACGTTTAAGCATCAGATTAATTTCTTCTGGAGGTAATTCTTTATCAAGAGGTACGATTACCGCTAAACCTGTAACTACGGCCAAGTAACTTACATACCATTCATATCTCGTTTCAGCAAGAATAGCCACCTTTTTATCTTTACCTAAACCCATTTCTAATAATTTACTACCAAAAGCTTTTAAATCATCGCCATATTCTTTATAAGTTACTGGGACATAGGGCTTTCCTTTTACAGGTTTCGTTAAAAAAGCTGTCTTATCAGCATACATTTCCACACTGCCCATGATCATATCGCGCAAATCAGTAATCTGTCTTGTATCGTACAGAGGTTTTTTATACATATTTTTGACTTTCACAAATAATCTCCTTTTAGTTAAAATTTTTTAACTATTTTAATATAGTAGGTAATGCAGCAAAATGCAAATTTTCAGGAAAAATTTTATTTTATTTACAAATCAATCAATTTTAAAGATTTTTCAATATAAAAATGCTCTATTTTAGCAATCATTAACATACTATAATCCTTTTATCTACTAGTCATCTACCCAACCTTTCAGTACAATAGTGACATGGGGAAAATAATTCTACATTGTGATTGTAATGGCTATTATGCTTCAGTCGAATGTCTCTTGGATTCCAGTTTAAAAAATATACCCATGGCGGTTGCAGGCAATCCAGAAAATAGACATGGTATTATTTTAGCCAAAAATGAATTGGCTAAAAAGGCTGGTGTCTTAACGGCCGAAACTATTGCTGAAGCTAAACGCAAATGTCCTAGTCTAAAAACCGTAAAACCTCATCATGATCTCTATCAAAAATATTCTAAAAAAATCAATCAAATTTATTTAGAATATACAGAATTTGTTGAGCCTTTTAGTATTGATGAAAGTTTTTTAGATGTCAGTCAAACTTGGTTTAAATTTGCAGATTCACCCGGAAAATTAGCAGATTTAATTCGAAGTAGAATTAAATCTGAAATTGGGATTACTATCTCTGTCGGAGTTTCCTTTAATAAAATTTTCGCCAAATTAGGTAGCGATTTAAAAAAACCTGATGCCACAACCATTATCACAAAAGAAGATATGAAATCTAAAGTTTGGTCTTTGCCCATTAATAATATGCTTTATGTCGGTAAAGTGACTGAAAAGAAATTAAGAAACCTAAATATTAATACAATTGGTGATCTCGCCGCTTTAGAACCACATTTTTTAGAACAACTTTTAGGCAAACAAGGTCTTACTTTAAGTAAATATGCCCGTGGTTTAGATGATTCTCAAGTTCCAAAATTTTCTGAATTGGAGGAAGCTAAATCGATTGGTAATGGCATCACTTTTCAAAAAGATTTAACGACTTGGTCAGAAATCGAATCTGGTTTAAAAGATTTAGCAGCTGAGGTCAGTCAAAGATTACAAGCTTCTGAAAAATCTGCAAATGTCATTCAAGTACAATTGAAGAGTTTTGATTTTCAAATGAGTTCTAAGCAAATGACTCTTTTTAATCCAATTGATAGCTTTACAGATATTTATCAAACATCACTTAAATTAATGCATGAATTATGGGATAAAAAAACACCAATTCGTCTTTTAGCCGTAACTGCTAATAATTTACAAGATCAAGCTTCTGCCTATAAACAAATTTCAATCTCTGAATGGCAAAATCCAGAACAAAAAGAATCCTGGCTAAAAAAAGAAAACAAACAAAAGAAATCTCAAGAAATACAAAAATTAATTAATCAAATCAATCAAAACATAGGACAAACTCATTTGCAATTAGGGATTGATCACTTTAAAGATTCAAAAAACAATAAATAATTTAGACTTTCATTTATATATCTCTTTCAGACATAAATGCTATTTTCTTCTGAGAAATTTCAGAGATTCTTTGGCTAAAAGTTAATATGTCTTTAGGATTATATAGACGTTCTACTAAATCACCTGAAATAATTTTAGTAGCTGAACCACTGCCTAAACCAATAACAGAAATACGATCACTCATCATTCCAACATTGTAAACACAGGCATGTCCTTTTTTAGCGAAACCTATATTTTCAAGACCCGCTCGAACATTTTTTTGACGGTAAAGATAATATGGTTGATAATTATTTTCTTTTAATATATTTACAGATTGAGAAAAAGCTTCAGATAATTCTTGATTTGGAAAACGTAAGGCCATATATTTTTGATTATATTTTTGTTCAATAAAAGCAGAACGCTTTAAAGCCATGGTATGCACAGTAATACTTTCAGGTTTTAATTCTAAAACTTTATCTAAAGAAAAAAGAAAATCTTCTTTATTTTCTTTGGGCAATCCTAAAATTAAATCCATATTAATAGCATCAAAATTTAATTTTCTAGCCTTTGCCATTGCCTCATAAACATCAGCCACACTATGATCTCTGCCGATTAACTTTAAAGTTCTATCATGCATAGTTTGCGGATTAATACAAATCCTGACCTCCCCTAAAGTCTTTATCGACTCTAATTTGCTCTGACTGATAGAATCTGGTCTACCTGCTTCTACAGTTAACTCCGCATTTTTGATAAGTGGTACTTCATTTTTTATGGTTGTCATTAATTTTAAAAAGCTCTCATCACTCAAAGCAGTTGGTGTACCCCCACCTACATAAAGCGCTTGAAATTTTTTATTTTTCTTTGCCATATAATCAGAAATTTGTTTTAATTCTTCAATTAAAGCATCCGTATAGAGATCCATAAATCCAGCTTGAGCTGTTGCATCTCTAGTAATAAAGCTACAATATGCGCATCGAGTACGGCAAAAAGGTATCCCAATATAGAGCATCGGCAAATTTGGATCCGTTTTTTGTAAAGTTTTTTCTTCGGAAATTGCCGTTTCTAAAGCTATTTTTGCTTTTTCTTTGGAAACAAACCAATAATCCGTTAAATTTTTTTCAGCTTTTATTAAATCATGATCGTTTTCTAAATAAGAACGCAAAGCAATTTGAGTGGGTCGAATTCCAGTTAAAGATCCCCAAGGATAAGTCATATTTAAAAGTGAACTCAAAATAAAATACATCTGTCTTTTTATTTCACGACGTAAAGCATTCGGAAAAATTCGAGATGAAATATATAGATCTCTTTCTTTAACAAAAGTCTTAACTTCGATTTCAGTTTGATCCTTTTGATCACGAATTTGTGTTTTGCTTACTGCGACACTTGCTTCAGAAACAATAATACAATCTTCATTTAGGTCAGAATTATCTTCAATGCGAATACCATTATTTTCTTCATCTATTTGAATTTCTTGAAAATAAAGTCGCAAAATATCTGCAATAGATTGATATTCTTGATGTCTATAACAAATAATTTTCATAAGCAAAACCTCCCATATAGCCAAATTAATAAAAGTAAAATCGGCTGATGAATAGCATAAACCAATAAAGAGTTTTTACCTAAAAATCGAAGTGGTTTCCATATTGGATTTTTAAAACTCTCTTTATTTACTAAGCCCTCTGGATAAAGTATTTTTCCTAAAACGCTACCTATAAAAAAGAAACCACCATATGGAATGATGGGCAAATAATCACCCATATCTGGTACTTGTGGATTTTTATAACCTATCCCTAATGGCAATAACCAGGGTGAAGCTTGTTCTGCTAAATTATATTTTTCGAAAATAAATGGCAGAATAAAAAGAAATAACATAGCTAATGTCAAAAAAGCTATGATTTGAAGCCTTATATCTTTTATCATTTTTTCGATCAATATTGTAATCGCTATACAAACAGATAAACTATGAGTAATTTGCCAGAAAAAATAAATTTCAATTTGAAAAATCATTGAGATTAAAGAGCTAATTATCGTGATCGAAGCTGCTAATAAAATCATATTTTTTATGCGTTTAAGATGATTATGAGAAAAAGATTGGCTGATTCCAGACATCATAAAAAGACCTATTAAAAGAAGTGGATGAATTATATTTTGGAAAACAAAACTTTCAAAGAATATGAAGGCATCATAGTTAAAAATATAACGAACATCATACATGAAATGATACCAAATCATTAAGACAATACATATACCTCTGATAATATCAACACCATTGGCTCTAAGTTTTGTTGATTTTATAATGGTTGAGTTATTTTCGGCACACAAAAATGATTTTCCTCAGATCATAAAAAGATC
Source organism: Mageeibacillus sp. UBA5436 (assembly GCA_002427545.1). Classification (GTDB taxonomy): domain Bacteria; phylum Bacillota; class Clostridia; order Saccharofermentanales; family DTU023; genus UBA5436. The sequence continues at coordinate 13,326 of DIRM01000014.1, forward strand.
GACTAATCTAATCATTGAAATAAACTAGTCGATCTTAGATTATAATTAAATATGTTTTGTAGCATCTATAACAGCTTTAATGCTTTCTGCCGATTTATGCAATAATGCCATCTCGTTCTCAGGTAAATCGATCTCTAGTATTTTTTCAACACCGTCTCTACCAAGAATAGAAGGAACATTAACGACAACATCGTTCAAACCATATTCACCATTTAAAACACTACCAACGGTACGAATCGTATTCTCATCATGTAAAATACTTTCACAAAGCGCATTAGTAGCAATACCGATACCATAAAAGGTTGCGCCTTTATTTTTAATAACTTCTGCACCAGCTGTTCTAGTTTTATAAGCGATCTCTGCTTTTTTTTCATCTGATAATTCAACACCAGTGACTTTACAATATTCATCAACCGTTAAACCAGATATTCGACTATAACTCCATGATGGAAATTGTGTTTCACCATGTTCCCCTAAAATATAGGCATGAACATTTTTAAAATCAATGTCAAATTTTCTACCAAGTAAAGTACGGAAACGAATACCATCTAAAACAGTACCAGAACCAACAACGCGACCATTTGGTAAACCAGTCCATTGACTAAAGTGATACGTAATGACATCAACTGGATTTGAAACAACTAAGATAATACCGCCATCATAATATTTCATTAATTCATCTGAAATTGCTTTTGCGATACCTACATTTTTCGAAGCTAAATCTAATCTTGTTTCACCAGGTTTACGGCCAGCACCAGCTGTAACAACAATGACATCCGCACCTTTAACGTCTTGATAACTACCTGCTCTAATTTCCATATGATTTAAGAATGGTAAACCATGAATAATATCCATGACTTCACCTTCGGCTTTATTTTTTGCAACATCAATCAAAACTAGCTCTTTGCATGTATTTTGAATAGACATAACATAAGCTAAATTGGCACCAACATTGCCTGCACCAATAATACAAACTTTCGTTCCTTTTTTACCCATAATCCCTCCCTATATAAAACAAACTTTCGTAAA
>DIRM01000013.1:0-7544 GCA_002427545.1 Mageeibacillus sp. UBA5436
CTTCAAAGTTGAAAGATTACCAGCATAAGTTAACTTATCCAAGCAGATAATTTGGTAATCTGGGTGTTTCTTCATCATATAAAAAATAAAGTTAGAACCGATAAAGCCGGCTCCACCAGTAACGATAACTTTCATAAATATCCTCCGAATTAAAATCTTTTTCGTACATCTCAAATTATATAACATTACGTAACGTAACCCTCAAGAGAAAAAGAAAAAAGATGCTAGTCTTTTTTACAAATAAAGCAACCAACATCTTTGGTAATGTGAAATCCACCATGGACTTTTTCTTCGACGTAATGTTTAAACTCCTGATAATGATCGAGCAGAATCGAGTTTTGATTACCATGGCAGGACAAAATATAAGAAATAATCGGTGTGGTTTCTGAAATTTCAATTGAATCTTGATACTTGTGACAGGTGATTTTATTAAAAAACGAACTCAGAATTTTTCGACCATTATCCAAACCAAAAAGCTCATAAAGATTAGTCGAAGATAAGACAATATTGGCATTAAAATTCTGCACCAGGTCGGTAATCTCATGCATGTGTTTCTTAGAATATGTGCTGCAGGCAAAAATGCCGTTAGTTTTGAGAACGCGTCGAACTTCCTTAAGTGTTTGCGGAATATCATCACAGTAAAAGAGCATGTGATTGGCAATGACTAAGTCAAAAGTCTCATCTGCAAACGGAATCTTCTGTGCGTCAAATACTGCATATTGAAACTGGGGATGATCCCCAATTTCGTTCTTCGCATCTGCTAAAATTCCTTCGGAAATATCTGAGAGCACAATTGTGACGCCTGAAGGTAAATGATCTAGATTTTGTGACCACAAAGCACCGTTACCGGCTCCAAGTTCTAATATTTTCATCCCTGGCTTTAAGTGCAATTGCTTAAACAACCAATGGAACCAGCCTTCCTTATTAGTGGAATAGTCTCGATGAAGTCTGATTCGCGCAGAAATATTCGTGGCGTTCTTATATTGCAGACTCAGCGACTGATTCATTGAAGTTAGGTGAATCAAATCCAGCATCTTGTTCCAGTCCACTTGATCGTTGGCTTTTAGTGCCTGACTGGTTGAATCAATAGCATTGACAACGTTTTTCATCTCTTCAAGCCGCTGCTGGGCAAGGCGCTTTTGAATTTGCAGTGAATCAAGCAGCAATCGTTCATCTCCTGACCCAATCGTCATTTCTCTGATGTCACTGAGAGAAAAGCCTAAGTATTTTAATAGGAGAATTTGCTGCAACTTGGCAAAATCTTGATCGGTATATTTGCGTGCCCCGCTTTTAGTGCGGATCGCTGGTTTTAATAAATTCTTTTGATCATAATAGCGAATCGTGCGAATCGACACGTGTGCCTTATGTGCGAATTCGCCACTGGTGTAATATGTTTGCATAAAGTTCCTAATTTGACATTTCCAATAAAATCATTAAACTAAGAATAAGATAAAAACAGTTGCTATTTAGCAATGTTCGCTTTATCGGAGGTTCAGAAAGGTCTCTCATCACTCTTTAGTGATGTTGAGGCCCTTTTTGATTTCACAAAATTAAACTATATGCCATAAATAGTTTTCTATAATGACTTTGTGTTATAACTTTTGCATCTTTTTCTAGTAGATTTTCCATCAATTCATCGACTAATTTTCTATCATATTTATTTAAATTCATAGTAAGATAATTAATTTTGGGAATATCTTTTACCGCCTTTAAATCCATTACCTCTTGTGGCTTCTTAGTTTGTTGCAATATAACAAGGTTTTGAGTTGAAATATATAAGCGGCTTTGTCCAGTGTTAGGGTGCTTAAGTAGTTTAATATAATTTGAATATGTTAGATTTCCATATTTATCTAATCTATCAGTTAATTTTCTTTTTTCAATTTCAGAATCACTATTATGAATTTGTGTTTTTATAGCTATTAAATATTTTTTTATTGGAATAGGTGTTACTAAAGGCTGCTCCTCAATAAACTTTATTGCTAAAGAAGGTGAGATATTAGTATTGCTAAAATATTGTTTTAAATAATCGCCAAAATTAAGCATAGTATATATAATTTTTTCATTACCAAAGGTGACAACAATATTTTTATCCTTTATATCTTCATTATTCCATTTATCAATATCTATATAATCAACTAATACTGTCTTTAATTGCTTTTCTTGCCCCTTTACTTCAATAATTCCATCCATGCTGGTGCATTCTTAAAATACCTTTTAGTTATTCCAGAACCAATAAAAATTATAGGAAATTGATTACTTTATTTAATATTATTTATAAAATTCATTTTTTCTCCAAAGCAAAAATATTTATGATTTCAACATGGGAACATATGATCATGGCTTTATTATACAAGATAGCTTGTTTAAGTAGAAGTAATTCTTTCGAAAAGATTTGGCACATTTTCCGGCGCTCATTCGTTAGTAATAGTGTAATCAACAATTTATAATTTTTATTTTTCAATCCAAGGAGGAATTAACATGACTATGATTACATTATTTAGAAAACCAGACGTATTTGATCCCAACTTTTTTATTTCAGAAGAATTATTAAAAGATCCTAAATATAAGGAAATGTCAGGCAACGCAAAAATCGCCTTTATTCTCATCCACGATCGCTTCAAGAAATCCAAGCTAAAAGATGAGATGGGCAACGTCTACTGCGAACTCACTATTCGCAAATTAATGGAATTATTGCAGGGTAACGAATCATGAAAATTCACACCAGCACCAAGAAAGAACTAATTCATTTTTGCCTGCTTGAGAAGGAATATGTGATTATGTGAAAGAAATATAAGGACCTTAATTATTTAAATTTTTAAGGCAGTATATAGTTTTACAAATTACAATTCCATAATCTACTAAAAATTTCTTTTGATCATTTGTAAAATGTTCTCTTTCCTTTATCGAGTCATTTGAAGCATGTCGAAAACATTGAATTTGTTTTCGAAACTGTTTAACATCGTCATTTGTTAAATAATCAAACGCTACATTCTTATAGTTTAATACTTTAAATTTTCCATTTTCTTTCAACAAGTTTTCAATAAGATTAGCAATTTCTCTAATTTTTTCATCAATTTTCTTTTCTTGAAAAGAAATATCATTCGTAGAAATTCTTTGAAAAGCATCTTCTAATGATTCGCCAATTTCAATAAAAGAGCTAGAAATTGTAAAATGCATTTTTGCAACAATTTCTCTTCTTGTTGCAAAACGTATTTTATTACCATCATTAAGATTGTGTGAAAATGCCCAATCTCTTATTTCACTATATGTAAAATCAGTTATATCTTCTGGTGGACGTTTCAAAACGTTAGGAAATTGTTCTATATAATATCCATGTTTATATAAATAAAATGACACTACATAAAACCAACATTTATTTTGCTCATTGTATTCTTCATTGGGTTCGCACAATTCTCTAAATTTTTTTATTGCTTCCTCTGAATCATAAATTAAAAATTGAACGTCCGATTCTATTTCTTTAGGTTCGTCATCAAAAGGATCAAAAATAATATTTATTCCTTTTATAAAATCATAAAATCTGTAATAGTATTCCTTTTTATTGATTTCTTCCAAGTAAAATTTACGTAAATCTATCATATCGTCCCCTATATGCATTTTATAAATCATTTAATAGATTATCGCTTTTTTAATTTATCGCCACTAAATCTCACAGTAATTTTATTGATTAATGTTTCCTTCGCCTGTGGTTCCTTGTTTCTTGAGCAATGATTGATTTCAAATTCTCATCAACTATTAAAGTGGATATCACTTGCAAACATGGCAATTAGAAATAATATGGTCTTTACCTTCTCCTATACTTTCTTATATCTTTAAGAAGAAGCTTTTTAACTTCAGCGTTATAAGAATCATCAAACCTGGCTTTATTCAGAATTCTTCCTAAGGACGTTGCTAAATTGGATTTCATAGATGACTCTTTCAAATCTATCATCCACAATACCGCTTCGTTAAATTCATTAAATGATATAAATGTATTCTTTTGGCACTTTTTTCAAATAAGTAGGCAAATGCATTGCTATAAATCTATTATCTAGTTTTATCCCATCACTATATAATAATGGTTTCAATGAATTTGCTGATTCACATAAACGCCTTTTGATAATCTTAAAATTTTCATATTTGCTTGAATCAAAACATTTACATTGTACTAAATAGTCCAGAGCCCATCTGTTTTCTTTACCTTCGAAATAAGTCAATGACTTAAATTTATAGATATTAGTTGAGTCATTGAACATCGTTTCAAAGATTTCCCGATTATCAGAAGAAATTTTAAAACATTTCCAAAAGCTATTTTGATCAAAAACTTTCATTGGCATAAAACCAAGGGCGATCACAACTGATAATGGCTCAGAATTTGCAGATCTGTCTAATCTTGAAAAAATCTCTAAAACCTTAGTCTACTCTACTATGCTCATTTTGATAAGGGCACTGTTGAAAGACGTAACGGCCTTATTCGCAGATTCATACCTAAGGGTGATTACATCAACAACTATTCTCTTCAAGAGATCATTAATATTGGAACGTGGTGCAATTCACTGCCAAGAAAGATCTTGGCATATCATACCCCGGATGAGATCTTTGAAAGAGAATTGGATCATATCTATCAAGCAGCTTAAGTGTTCAATTTATTATTGCAATTTACGATTTTATAAATTATAACAATGAGTTTGATATCTGAATAATCCCTTTAAGTCTTTTGTTAATGTCTTAATTTAATAAAGAACAGAAAATAAAAAAAGATAAAAAATCAAATTAAGAGATTTAATAACTCCGAAAGAATATCGAAACTAAATCTCTATTAACCCTATACTTTAAATTGCCTGATTTTTAGGACTCAATTCAGATAGACATATATTAAATTTTAGCCAATTTTTCTTTTGCTAAGTTGATAATCATCTTCAATATCTTATCTCTTATAAGGAACATGCTGACAAAATAAACCAACATAGCTATGATAACTATTTCTATAAGATTAAGAATCACATTTGTACTAAGAAACGGAATTATCAAATTTGTAATTACAAACATAATTGTTGAGCCTACTATAGCTTTCAAAAATTCTGAAATATCAAGCAAATCTTTTAAATATCCTCTAGCTGCCCACATTGAAATTCCTAACATAACCGCCTCGGCAAGTAATGTTGTTAATGCTGCACCATTTTGTCCCCACAATGGAATTAAAGCAAAATTAAGCATTATATTGATAGTTGCACTTGCCGTGGTACCAATTACAACATATTTTTCTTGGTTTAATATAACTAGCAATCCATTAGCTATTATATTAGCAGTAACAGCAAAAAAAAGTGCAAATGATAAAATAGATAATGATTGAGTGGCATCAAGATATTTTGAATTAGATATAATAAGAATAACATTCTTTCGAATCAAAACTAATCCTGCTATCATTGGCACAATGAAAAAAGTCATTATATTTAAAATTCTTTTCAGCAAAATAACAAATTCTGTCTTATTTTTTTGCTGAATATAAGCTAACCTGGGAATTGTTGTAGATATAACAGCATTAAACATTTGTTTAGCAATACTATAGATTTTGGTAGCTACACTATAAAGTGCAACTTGTCGATTAGTTGACATCAAGCCTAACAATGTAACATCTGAATTCAAATAGATGACTGTAGCAATACTATTTATAAAAAACATAAATATAGAATTCTTATATTCTTGCCAATGAGTATGTCTAGTAATTTTTAAATGTACATATTTACGAACATGAAAGAAATTAAATATATTTCCTAAACTAGTAGATACAGTTATCAAAGCAACATATAAATATGCATCCGAGTTATTCTTTACAAGTGTCAGCATCAAAATCAATGATAATAAATCAATTAAAATGCCCCTTAAAGTGATGTATCCAAAATCTTCATAAATTGTATATATCCAATCGACCGAAATTGGTACTAACACTACGTTAATACTCAAAATACAAATAAAATCTCTATACTCTAGAAGCTTAGTGGGTAAAATTAATAAGATCATCAACAATATCATTGAAACTAGAGTAGATATTAGATTAATAGAAAAAATTCTATTAGCAAATCGATTAAATGCTACTCTATCATCTCTAATTCGGGCACCTGTTCTAATAGCAAATACTGAAATTCCAAATTGAGCAATTAAAGTAAAATAACTAATTATAGACTGACTAAAATTAATCTTACCAATATTATTTACGGATAATGTTTTAGTAATATATGGATATGTAATGAGTGGGAAAATTATAGTACTTAATGTTCGAATGGAACTTAATACTGCATTTAATCCCATAGATCGTTGACGTACAGTTTTTTTAGACAAAATTTTCTCTCTTATAAAAATTATAAATTCAAACGTTTTTCAATATCTTTTGCAAAATTTAAAGGTGAAAATTGGCCATTATAATTGTTTTTCACTTTATTAATTACCCATTCTTTTTTTATCTCACTGGCACTTTTAATATAATGCATTGTTTTAGGATTATAATACTTAAATTCTTTAATAAGAGGATTATTAGTGATTAATACCCTATCATATACTAATGCCTCATATACCCTTAAAGAAAGCCCTGGCTTACTTCCATCTAAACTTTTTTGCGTTAAATCTAAAATACAATTATAATTTATAGTCTTCTTAACGACATCAGTATATTTTTTTATATTTCCTTCTCTAATTTGAAAATATTTATTCGAGTTATCAGGATTTCCTTCAACATCAAAATTATAAGTAACACCTAATTTTTTACATTGTACTGCAATATCTTTTAATAGCTCAGTACGTCCCTTTTCATTTCCACAAAAATATATACCCTTAATTGTATTTTGAGGTAAATTATTTATTTTAGAATATGGTGTTGGATAATATAAATATCCATATTTTTCAGCATCAGGTTTGCTATAAGTATACACTAAATCAAAAATTCCCGTTTTTGCTAATTTAACTGCATTAGTATTTTTACATTGAAAAATAGAATCTACAAAATATAAAACAAATTTAACATTAGGATATTTCTCTCTTATACTCTTTAGTGTATATTCATTATAATATTTATTAACACTACTATTATTAAATATCACACAAATTTTTTCTTTGTTATATTTATTAAGAGTATTTATTAAATTAAAATCCGGCCTTAAAAAAAATTCAAATTTACTTTTTAAATATTTATTTATTTCTTTTTTATACAATACTCTCATTAAAAAAATATATAATTTACTTCTCTGGCAAAAGTATTTATCTAAAAATACACTATTTTTTTTTATACATAAATCATTAAAAAGCACTTTAAACATTGAACTATAATTACTTTCCTCAGATATAATTACATATTTCATAAAGTATTCCTTCTATATATCATAAAGTTTAATAATAAAAACAATTAATATTAAATCTAATAAATATACTTATGCTTATTTTTATTTTATACATAAACTAAATAGTAAAACTACTAGAAAATAAATTGAAACTGTCAAATAGTTTGTGTAAATAGATCTTTCTCGTTAATTGATTTTTTAATTTATTTGTTAGTC
>DIRM01000013.1:7791-20397 GCA_002427545.1 Mageeibacillus sp. UBA5436
GTTGAAGTAGCGATCATTGTAGCTTATTGCCTGAATGCCAATGAAAGTATCAAGCGACTGCTCGCTTGGAAACTCTGCTTTGGGCTTTGCCTTGATTATTGGAGTGCTTGAGCCATATTTTTGGTAAAATCATTCATGAAGGAGTTCTTCTTTCTGTATGTTGTTTTTTTGTTCAATCCAATCATACGAGAAAGGAACTCCTTTTTCTAATGTTTTTGAAAATTAATTTAAGGAATCATTCATCCTTACACAAACTATTTTACAGTTTCATTAAAACTTATTAAGTCTTGGAAATAAGCATTTTATAGTCCATTTTATTTTTTCATAGTTGGTTATTTTTTTACAAGCATAAAAATATCGTATATGATTCAAAATAATTTCATTCAAATTACTTATCAATTTTTTATTACCTTGATTTTTTTGCTTTTCTAATCGTTTAAAATCAATTGCAAATTTAACCATTGAAACATAAATATAATTTTTACTTATTTTATTTATTTGAAAATCAGCTAAAATTCTTTTATAAGCATCAATATATTTAACAGTATTGTCGTTAGAATATAAATTATCAATATTTCGAACTGAACTATTTTTATTATCACAATAATAATAAAGCGGTTCAGCCAAATAACATATACGATGGGCTTTTTGACTTACAGTCCATAGAAAATATGTATCTTCCATAATATCCATATCTTCTGGGAATCTGTTCTCACCTATAATTTCAGTTTTATATAATTTGTTCCAACAAAATCCTCCAAACTCATTATCTAGAGTACAGTGTTCAACCATTTCATTCTTATCAATCATACCCGTTTTTGATTTAACTGCAGACTCGAAATGATGCTTCCATTCAAAGAAATAGCCACATATAGTAATATCAGAATTGCATTCAGTGGCTATCCGCATCATCCTTTCGATAAAATGTACTTCATAAAAATCATCAGAATCACAAAATGTAACATAGTTTCCCGTTGCATAGTCTATGCCTATGTTACGTGCATGTGATACACCTGCATTCGAAGTATGAATAACTTTAACACGAGTATCTTTTTTGTACTTATCACAAATACTTCCACTTTTATCTGGAGATCCATCATCAACAAGTATAAGTTCTACATTTTTATAAGTTTGAGATAAAATTGATTCGATACATCTTTTAATGCTTTTTTCTGCTTTGTATACAGGTACGATTATGCTTACTTTATTGAATTTCATATTTAATTTTCACCTATAGCCATTTCAATTTCTTTTAGGCTAAATTGTTAGTTTTTATAAAAAATATTCTAAAGAAGTCAAACTTAAACACAAATTTTATCCAAAAAGTATACCAATTTATGGATACTCTCACTTATTTTTTATTATCATCTTAACTCTATTAAGAATAGAATAAGCATTCTTGTTTCTTAATAAGATAAGTATCATGCTATACATAATGATAGAAATAACTACAGAGAAAATCGTTTTAAAAATTAGCAATTTAAAAATATAATCACATAATAAGCAAACAATTACGATTCCCACACAACCAATAGCAGAATCCAATAAATTTTTTAACGTATTTCTTTTGAAAATTACTGGTTTAATAATATCTCGACATGAATAACCATTCATGATCATAACAGTGAATTCAGCTATGACCGTACTGAGTGAAGTACCATCATATGACATAAATGGTATTAAGATGAAATTTAAAATAACATTTTCAATAGCAGTAACTATTGTATTACGTAAAACCAAATTTTCTCTTTTAGCTGGAATCAATACACAGTCTGAAAAAATCCAACCAAATATTGAAAAAATTATTGCCCATGAAATAATTCTAAGTGAATTTACCGATGGCAAATATTTTTCACCGGCAATAATTAAGACAACTTCACGGCTAAGCATTATTAATCCGACTGCTGCAGGTAAAACCAGGATACCTAATGAATCAAGTACTTTAGACAAGACTTTATTATATTCACTTATACGTTTCTGTCCCCATAAAAATGATAACCTAGGAATAGTAACCATTAATAATGCCGATAATAAGCCTTGTGCCATTTGATATATTTTTACTGATGTACTATATATTCCCACTGCATAATCATTTTTTATCAATCCAAGAATTGTTGTATCCGAGTAAACATAGATTGCTACAGCTGCCGCAGAGGCAAAAATTACTAGTATAGGCTTTAGATGCCTTTTCCAATCAGTTTTGATTGTTAATCTAATATCAATAAAGCTTTTAGCATGAATAAAATTAAGAAAATTAGACCCCACAGCCGAAAACACGGTAATTGCCGCATAAATTAAGTAATCTTCAGATTTTCTGACTAATAGAAATAATAAAACAATAGAAAATATTTTAAATATTATGCTTCTTATTGTTATATAAGTATAGTCTTCATAAATTGTATAAACCCACTCTGTTCCCAAGGTAGTAAATAATATTTGTAGACTAAAAATTAATATACAAGAAATATAATTATGCAAATCTTTAAATATTATTAATGAAGCAAACAGTAATAAATACGCTATTATTGTCGCCACCATATTTAAACTAAAAACTTGACTAGCAAACTTGCTTATTTTATTTTTATCTTCTCGATATTTTGCCCCTTCACGTACAGCATATGTTGCTATACCTAGTCCAGCAATTAATATAAAGTATCCTACATATGTATTAGAAAAATTATAAATTCCGATTTCTGAAACAGACAATACTCTCGAAACATACGGAAAAGTAATTAACGGGAAAAATAAATTTAAAACACTTCGCAATCCATTAAGAAATGCATTCATCCCTAAAGATTTCTTTTTCATTTAGATCGTATCTTCTTTAATCAATTATTTCTTTAACTTGATTCAAATAAGATTTATCATTTATCAAAGTAACTTTACCATCATCATAATTAAATTCCGCAGTATGCTTATGCGGAATTTTAACTTTCTTCTCTGCTTTCATCTTGAACCACTCATATTCTGAATCTATATGCCCTATATCAATCAATTGATTTGGAAAATTATCATCAATTTTAAGATCACTAACTATAATTTTAGCTGTTGGACCCACCATTAATAACACTAACTTATTTTTAGAATATTTACGAATAGCTTGTTCAATTGCATTCTTTTTAACAAACGCATTCTTAGAAGGAACTATAATACGAGAAATTGAATTTGCATTAGCAGATAGGTCATTCCCTTCTCCAGACCTAGTATATTTTCCTTCAACTATTAATAAATCTTTATTTTGCCATAAGCGTTTTAGCTTATCAAAATATATTTTACTGCTGCTTCTATCCTTTAAATCAATATAGGGTCTAGATATAAAAGTTGACCCATATTTATTTTTACTTTTTTCAATCTCTTTTAAAAATTCTCTATTCTGATGAAAAAATTCCTCATAATAAAATCGCTTACACTTTTTGCTATATCGATTTATATTTTGAAAGATATCCGGTAGACAAATTAATGTATCATTTGTACTCCCTTTTAAAATCAAATCTCGTAGTTTATCGGCTAATTTAGGATCAAATTCTTGATATGGAATACTGCGCCCACGAATAATATCAAATTCTCCATCCCCAAACCTTATAACTGACAATTTATTATCCTCAATCAAGTTCAAAGATTCATAATTATTCATAACAGAGATATCATATTTTCTAGTCTTGCTCCAAATAATAAGAATAGTATCTCTAATTCCTTTTCTTACTTTCTTTTTAAATTTATTAAATACCTTCATTATTTTTATCTTTCACTAACAACTGACTATTACCTATTTGTAAATAAAACATATTAATAAACCGATATATTAGAATTATTAGTGTATGCAATTATCTTTGAAAATTACCAATTGCTTTTTTTGACATAAATTATTGATATTAAATATGTCAATAAAGAGTATTTTCTTTTTAAAAAATAGGCAAAAACTCTTTGTCTAAATGGTAATTTCTCTATTGGATATTCTCGCAAACTACTAGAATAAGTTTTATTCATCTCATAGCTATTTATTATTTTTAAGGCATCCTTACAATTCTGAGAGGAAACAGCCATCATAATATTTACTCGAGAAGCAGCTAATAACAACCTATCTGCTCTCAATTTAGTTTGCTTTAAAATCCCCATTTCTTTTAAACGTTTCAATTCCTGATGGTATAGATAAGCATTTTTTTCTAATCTATCTTTAGAAAAATGTGCACTTAAAGATTCTTTTCTTAGACAATAATGATAGTATGGCTTATCGATTATTACGGCTTTCCTTGTTTTCTTTAAAAAGTCTAATTGAAAAATAATATCCTCAGAAATCATTTCCCTTTCAGAGTGAAACTTCAAATCAAATTTTTGAATGATTTCATTTTTATAAAGCGACTTCCAAACTCCCCATCCTAAAATGTCATCAAACTTATCACATGGTGAGCCTCCAATTAACCAAGGAACAATTTTAGAATAAATATCCTTATTACTATAGACACCTTCTAATCCCTTTAAATGGTTATTTTCCACAATTATGTTTCCATAATCTCTAAAGAAATCAGAATAACAGACATCAGCATTTGCCTTTTTTACAGAACTATATAGGTCAATTAGCATGTTCGGTTCAATATAGTCATCTGAATCAATAAATAAAACATATTCACCATTCGCGTATTTTAATCCTGTATTTCTTGCGAATCCTAATCCAGCGTTTCTTTTGTGTAAAACCTTAATAAAGTCAAATTTATCTGCATAATTGTCTGCCACCTCACCTGATCCATCGGTTGAACCATCATCAACGAGAATAACTTCAAATCTCGTGAAGTTTTGTTTTATTATGCTATTTAAGCATCTCTCAATATATTTTTTTACATTATATATTGGTACGATTATACTTATTTTAATTTCATTCATAATTACTTTTTTATTTTTCTAACAACAAATTTTCTAAAATTTTTTATACCTAAGCTTTTAACTTTTCCAATTACTCGAACAGGAAAAGTTAAAAATCTTTCCGTTCTATAATTAAGATTATGTTTTTTAGCGAAAGCCTTAATTTCTTTTTCCTTTTTTTGAGCAGGAGTTAGCCAACTAGCTGAATAATGATGAATTGATACTGTATTAGAAGTTATAGTTACCTTTCCAGTCTCATAGTTCATTGGGCAAAAATAGTCTACAGGATAAATTTTTATTTTAGGTGAATCTATATTTAGATTTTGAATTCCATCTTTTTTGACTTCATTAAAACCATAACTTTTAGCTAAAGCAGTAGCATAATCTACAATCGTAATAGGGCTGACTGTATTATTATCCAATAAAAAATGTTGTGAATTATATAGTCTCAACATATATTTATAAAATTGCATGTGTGGCACCGCTGCCATACCTAATCCAGGATTTAACGGATAATATCTCTGTTTTGTCGTTTCTTGAACAACTTTTTTTGAGAACAAAGTAGATATCTGAACTGCGAGCTGCTTTTCAATTTTATTTTTAAACGAATCATAATTTGCTGATTCTCTTCCAAAAAAGGGGCCATTGTTAACAATTGTATCTATTGGTTTAATAAGTTCTACATCTGTATCCATATATAGTCCACCATATTTATATAGAATCCAAAATCTAGCATAATCTGATACAAATGCCCATTTTTTCATCTTACTTGCTTCTCTAACATACGAACAAATATTTAAATCGAAATTAGTTTCATTCCACTGCCTTATCTCATAATCTGGGCAATACTTTTTCCAAGAATTAATACATTTTTTTACATCATCAGGAAGTGGGGAACCGCCAAACCAACAATAATTTATTACTTTTGGAACTTTATTTTGCATATTTTTCACCAACTTGTTTATCCTGTAAATTTGAAACTGTAGCCGTTAAATAAAATAAAACGAAATTATTATATATTTCGATCATCCCTGTTTCGGTAAAAGCTTCGAAACATAATATAATTGCTACTCCTAATAATAGATAATTTTTATTTTCTTTCATCTTCTTCATTGTAAATATATAAGATATTGACCATATCACAGTTGACAATAACCCCATAACTAATAATGAAGTCATATATGTGCTATCAACTGTCGTACCCGTAGTCCAATAAACATTTCGAATATTGTTATATACCGTACCCGTTGTTGTTAAACTAATATCTTGTCCGAATAACTTTATGCCCCAGCGATTCAGTGCAAAATAATTCAGAAAGATTCTATTAACTAAAATTTTATCCATTAGTTGAGCAAATTGACTTACATCTAATTTATTAGCCGTATAATATGTCAGCCACAATAAAAAAGGATTCAAATAACACAATATATCTGCTACAAAATTCTGCTTGGATACAACATACTTTAATATTGGTAACATTAAAATTAAAGCTATCAGAAGAATAGCTGGTGTTCTTGCGCCAGTGAAAGCACCTATTATAACAGCACCCCAAAACAACATTGTGTCAATTTTTTTAATGTCTTCATTTTCACTTACCCAAAGTAAAACTACTAACATCATAACTTGACCTGCAACATTGGGATGAACAAATCCCCAAGAAATGAAGTTTCTTCTTACGGATCCAACCGATATTCCAAACAAAAATAAAATAACAGAAATTATAACTGTAATTATGAGTGCATATCTACACGATTTTAATATTTTCTTTAATTCAAAATTTTTTGCAGCTAAAATGAGTAAAAATGCTCTTAAAAAACCGGCCATTTTACTATCAAAATAACCGATAACAATAAGTATGCCTATTGTTAAAATGAGCAAATATTGATCTAATGAAAAATTTTTTTGTATTATAAGAAAAACTAATACTAAATATATTGGCAACTGAATATAATTTTCTAGGTTTGCAAACAAATTATTCTCATTAAACACCGCTAATCTAGACAATCCATTTAACAGGGCCAAAATGAATAATGAAGCACAAAAAATTTTTTCATTATTTAAGATTATTTTCTTTGACATTTTTCTTTTCTTTAAAACTTATTCAAAAGAATTGCAATTTTCATTTCTACATTAATTATTTTATAAGGGGTCTTAAAATGACGTGATGTTAATAATGCTATCTTAGCTTTGAAATCATGAGGATAATCAATTAGATTATTTATGATCTGTAAATTTTTCACTGGTATCTCATTTTCATACCCCATCTTTAACTCTTGGGCAATTCTTTGTCTAATTCTAATTTTATCTTTAAATGCTGTTTTAAACTGCTTAGACAATTTTTTAAATATATTTTCTTTATATCCAACTACATTGTCACCATGCTGACGATATGAAATATGAGGAACTGAATCTACATATACTTTACCGCCTATTGCATAGCAAACTCTACAAACCCACGAATCATGCATTTTTAAAAATTCTGGCTCATACTTTTTCAGTTCTCTCATTAACGAGTAATTGAATACTTCAGTACATCCAACTGCCTCATTCTTTATAATTGCATTTTCAAAATTTTTGAAACTAACAACCTCATGATTCACAATAAATCTTAAGTTTTCATCTACAATTCTGGTAGCCGAAGTATATAAAGATGGTTTATCTTCCGTTTTTTTTAAAAAATTAATAGCTGTAATTAATTTATCGGAATCCCAATAATCATCTTGGTCACAAAAAGCATAATAAGAATATTTTTTAGCCATTTTTACTAAATTCATAAAACTTTTTGCTGACCCCAGATTTTTACCAGAATAATATTTTAAATTTATCCTTTTACTCCATTTTTTTAAAATATTAATAGTATTATCTTGAGAACCATCATCTCTAACCAATAGTGAAATTTTTACTTGTTTTTGATTAGCCAAACTTTCTAATTGAGCATCAAGATATTTTTCGCCATTATAAGTAGACATTAAAACTAACACATCATTATTCATCATTTTTGCACCTTACAAACGTACGTTCATATTCTAAAATGATATTCTTCCAAGAATATCCATCAATGACTCTTTGTTTAGCCTTTTTACCTAAGTTGTTAATTTGTTTAGAATTTAATTTATCAGCCTTTTCAAGTAAATTTTTCAAAAAGCCTGGTGTTTTACTCCAATAAAGTGCAGCACTCTCTCCTACTTCTTTATTAAAGCCAACGTTGTATAAAAGATTCAGTTTAGTGTCAGCTAATGCTTCCAATAATGATGGGTTAGTTCCTCCAACTGAGTGACCATGTAAATATCCATACGCATTTTCACGGATATATTTCAATAAATCCTTATCATAAACTGTCCCTACAAACTTAATACGTTTGTCTTTATCAAAATGGGTCTTTTCTTTCAATTCCTCATAGAATTTATTATGTTCAACATTAGTAATAATAACTAAATCTTTCTTAACGTCACTCGCCATAAATTCGCGAATCATTGTTTCATAATTGTTTTCCGGAACGAATCTACCTACAATCAAGAAATAGTTATTAGGTTTTACATCATGCTTAGCATACCAATCTTTTACCTTATCATCATTAGCAGTTAAAGAAGATTTCTCCACATCTGCACCATAAGCAATAAAAGTAGTCTTAGGATCAAATTTTTGATAACTTTCATGAATATATTTTTCAATATTTTTACTATCACAAATTAGTAAATCAGCATTTTTTACCATACCACTTTCACTAATTTTCCAATATTCACGAATTGGCTTTGACCATTTTGCCCTAAGCCACTCATGTCCATCAGGATTAACCCAAACTTGAAAACCATATTTATGAAATTTAGGAATATAGCTATGAATAAATGGTCCTATTCGACAAGCAAGAATATAAACAATGCCATTTCTTAAATTGTTACTCTTAATTTTGCTTAGAGCCCAATCCAAAGCTCTTAAATCATAAAGGATAGCCTTGGGGCCACCAATATTAGGTACGTGAATTTCATGACAATCTGCACCATTATAATCATAATCTTTTGTATCTTTGTTGAATGTCATACAAGCTACATGGTATTTAATATCCTTTGATACCTGTTTTGTTACCAAATTATCAACAAAGGTTTCATAGCCACCATATTGAGCCGGAATACCTTTAGAACCTACAATAAATATGTCTTTCATCATATATTTCCTATAATCCAATATAAAAAATTGCAATTTCTCAAAAAAAGCCAGTTGACCAATTAGCCAACTGGTTTTTTTCTAGTATGCCCCATTTGGATGAACCATAACTAGTACAGTCTTAACAATCAATTTCAAATCCTCAATCATTCCAGAATGATTAATATACACAATATCAAGCCAAACCATTTCATCGAAATCAGCTTCGCTTCTACGAGTTACTTGCCATAAGCCAGTACAACCTGGCATTACGGTCAAACGTTGCTTGTCGTAGTTAGTATATTCTTCTACTTCTGAAGGCAGAGGCGGACGCGGACCAACTAATGACATGTCACCAATCAACACATTCCACAATTGTGGCAATTCATCTAAGCTATATTTACGGATCACATGCCCAATCTTGGTAACCCTTGGGTCATCCTTGATCTTAAACATAGCCCCATCAACTTCATTCTCATCTTCTAATTCATCCAGCAGCTTGTCGGCATTGACCACCATTGAACGAAATTTCCACATTTTGAATGGCTTTTCGTTCTTACCAATTCGCTCTTGCGAATAAAAAGCTGGGCCTCCATCTTCACTTCTGATCTTGATAACCAAAAACAAAAACAATGGAGACAGAGGAATTAACCCACATGCACTAGCAACGATGTCAAATAATCGCTTCACTACATGATAAAAAGGTCGATCATTGACCTTTGCAGGATTAACTTTTAGTCTTTCCATCACCGTCATTGCCTATTCTTACCTTCTATATCTATACTTTATTAACATAAATTTAAATTTTTTGTTTACTCTCAGTTAAGTATTATAATACCTAATTTTTATCTCGGCTCGTTTGTAAAAGCTTACATCTTAAAAAAACGGAAGATATTTTTTCTTTTCTTAAGTGGGCGCCAATTTAATTGAACATTATCACCATTGACAATTGCCCGGGCGTTATTTTTAAACTCATTTACGCGTTCTTCGCCGAATTCTTCACCTAGCTTTTTTAATGCTGCACTATATTCATATTGCCTTTTGGGCAGATCATGAGCATCTGAAGCAAAGCAAGCACATTGACCTGCTTCGATGAATTGTTTGCTCATTTTTTCAATTTCTTTACCGAACGTACCAACATATGAACTAGCCGTTATCTGAACCAAGCATCCCTGCTCAATCAATTCTTGCAAGATGTGCGGCTCCTTCAAAATCCTACTATTACGCTCAGGGTGCACCACAATTGGCGTGATGCCGCGCTGTTGAATATTAAAGATCATATCCTTAGCATAAGTTGGCACATCATCACTCGGGAATTCTAACAACATGTATTGTCCGTCTTCATCTAAGAAGAGAATGTCATCATTGTCGAGTGCTTCAGGTAAATCTCCTGAGATGCGCACCTCTTGCCCAGGAAATACTGTCAATGGAATCTTAGCTTGATCAAGCATGTCTTGGAAGTTTTCAGTTAACCGAATCACGTCTTTTTTATGATTAATGTATTTACCATTTAACGTGTGCGGCGTACATACTGCATGAGTAATTCCATCTTTGACAGAATCCCTTGCCAACTTAATTGATGTTTCCCAGTCTTTTGATCCGTCATCAATTCCTGGCAAAATATGACAGTGAATATCAACTAAAGTCATAATTACTTCCTAAACTTAGAGAATAAACCTTTTTTCTTGGTATCCTCGTCCCCATAGCCATAACCATATCCGTAGCCGTAGCCATAACCGTAACCTGAGTTTTCAGAACTTACATCATTCATGACATAACCTAAGATACGAACCTTAGCAAATTTAAGCATTTCGACTGCACGCTTAATGGCTAACTTTGGGGTCTTACCTTGACTAACTACCAAGACTACACCATCCAAGTGGCTGGAAAGTTCTTGCGTATCTGAGACTTCGAGAATTGGAGCTAAGTCGAGGATCACTAGATCATAGTGTTCTTCAGTCATTTTGACAAAATCACGCATGCGTCTTGAGCCGATTAATTCAGCTGGGTTAGGTGGCATAGGGCCCGCCGTTAAGACATAGAGATTATCTACGCCACTTTCTTGAACAACGCTATCAAGATCAACTTCTTTAGCGGTTGAAGAGATAACTGTACTAAGACCCACATGGTTACTTAAGTTAAAAGTTGCATGAACTGTAGGTCGACGCAAGTCAGCATCAATCAACAAAACTTTGCGACCAGCTTGAGCATAAGTTACAGCAACATTAGCAGCTATCGTGGATTTACCTTCACTAATATTAGCTGAGGTAAATGCCAAAGACTTAATTGGATGGTCAACCGCCATAAAGTTAATATTGGTGCGAACAGTACGGAACTGCTCAGCTACTGGACTTTTCGGCTTAGCGAGGGTGATTAACTTAGCACCATTTTCGATGGTATCATCTGTACCGCGCTTTTTCTTAAATAATGGCATTTTGTCCTCCTCCAGTTATACTCTACGTCTCTTAGATTGTCCGCGCCTTGTCATATTGGAATTGTTTTTAATAGTAAATGAAGATGACAAGTGGAAGTGAGCAACTTGACCTAAGTTAGTTAAGCCTAATTCTTGAGTTAAGTAATCATCATCACGAACAGTGGTATCGCTCATTTCACGAATCAAAACTACAGCAAAGCTTAATACCAAACCAATGACCAAACCAGCTAGAGTAAACAACTTAACATTAGGAAATGTTTGAGCACCATCGGTACCATTTGCAACAATGGTTACGTTGTTAACACTCATGATAGTAGGAATTTCTCTACGGAAAGTTTCTGCCACAGCATTAACCTCTGCCTTTGCCTTTTCAGGTGTATCGGCTACAGCTGAAATTGAGAAGACTTGAGATTGTTGTTGTGTATTTACTGAAACACTCTTAGCAAGTTCACCTGCAGAAACTGAGTAAGTTTTACCAGTTCTTTCGATAACAGCTGGTTGAGCCTTTCTAACTAATCTTCTCTTACCATTGGCATCAGTTCTGTAGACAGCTTTTCTGGCTGGTCTTACAACTGTAATTGGGTTGGCCAAACGATCAGATGCTTCTGACAAGATCTTATTACTAGTTACAATGTCCTTGTAAGTAGTAACCATTTGCATGTTAGCTTGTTGAGTCGCATAAGCGGCATTGGGATCATCAGTATGACTCTTTTGGTTAACCAAAAGTTGAGCGGTTGAAGTATATTTAGGCGAAATCACAAATTCTGAAACGCCCCAGCCAACTAATGCGAGGCCAACACTCCAAATAATCAATGCCCAGATATGCTTACGACAAATACGTAACAACTGAGTAAGATCAATTGTATTATCAGTTTGCTTTTGTTCTTGTTCCATCTGTCTTTCCTTATTATTGATTCATGACGTAACTGGCATTATTAGCAGCAACCTTTACCTTAGGAAGATCTAATGCTGCTCTCAACTTATCAGATACTCTTTGTCTTTCTTCCTTACTTACGACTTCGATTTCCATTAAGCCAAGCTTAGGATTCATAGTTTGCTTACTTACACCTTGAGCATGGTCTTGGCTCAAGTTATCAGTAGCCTTGCGGTAATCCATACCAATCTTGTACATTTGGTTCATAGTCAAGTCCGTCTGCATTTCATCAGAAATTGAA
>DIRM01000003.1 GCA_002427545.1 Mageeibacillus sp. UBA5436
TGTTGCCGTGCGTTTTGGCCTTGTATGAGTGTTCTTTGATTAGTTTGTTTTATGCCGTAAACACTTTATTTACAGTGTTTTGTGCTTCTTTTAAGGGTTGTTTAATCATATAAGCATATCTTTATATTTATAAGAAAATTATCTTTTCATTCCAGTTAATGCTGCACCAATAGCGGTTGAAAATCTTGCTTTTTCTGGTAAGAGCATATTTACTTGATATAAATCTTCAAATTGTTTTAAAGTTTTTTCTGCTTGTTTTACATGAACAACTGATCCTACAATGACAATATCTTTTATTTTATATAGTCTTGAAGCTAACACAGCAGTCGTACCGATAGATTGAAATACTAGATTCATAATAGCCGATGCAAAATCTTCATTGCTGGCATTATCAGTTACATTACCAAAATTCGAAGCAGTAGCCTCTAAGCTTAGCCCTGGTACGTTTTTTGATATATCGCCGACCAATAAATCAACATGAGATAAATTTCCTTTAGAAGCTAATTCTGATATAAGATCAAAATCTCGATAATTAATAATCTTACTAGAAAGACCTAGTACCGTGCCACCACCGACACCTGAACCTATGATATGTTCTGTTTTATCAATTGAACTATAAATCAAAGAAGTTCCTGTTCCTACACTAACAACAATAGCTTCCTCAAGTTGAGAAATATATAAACCACCAAGTCCAACCGCTTCAAATTCATCTGCCACTACAGTTTCTCGATTTAACAAATCATTATTGATATATGATGCTCCAACACCAGTTGTACATATTTTTGCAATATCTTCGATTTGCAATTGATTAACGGTTAAGAATTTGCCTAATCCACCATAAGCAGCTGCAATAGGATCACTGGATTTAACATAAGTCTCATTTAACAATTGTGCATTTTGAAAACCAACAACTTTTGTTGTACTACCACCAATGTCTAAACCAACAATAACTTTTTTCATAATTGGCTCTTTCTTTAAATTTATATAAAAACTTCTAATAAAAATAAAAAAGACTCCTAGGAGTCTTTTTTTCTACAAATAAATTAAAACTATCTTGCTGTAACTGCAGCCCTTCTCACAAATTCTTCAACAGAATCAGAATCACTTTGTGTTTCAGCAATAACTGAACTTTTTATCATTGTAGTACCAGGGGCTACTACAAAAATCAAAGCAGAGATTGGCATCACATTTCCTCTTAATGCATGAGCTGCACCAGTTATAAAATCAATGACGCGCTGAGCTATTTTGGGGTCAATTTTTTCTATATTACAGATTACAGTCTTGCCTGAACGAACGTCATCACATACTTGCTGAGCTGTTTCAATATTAGAAGGCTCCATTATGACAATTTGTTGTTGATACGATTTTTGATTAATTTCAACAACACGATTATTTGGACGTCTATGTTCCTTCGAATGTTCCACTATAGGCTTATTATATTGATAATCACGATTGTCTATCGTTTCTTCAGTTGTATCATCTGAATCTCCTAGTTCATCATAATAATCATCTATATCATTATATTCATCATAATCATAATCATCATAATTATCGGTTTTACCAAATAATTTTTCAAAAATTCCTGCCATTTGAGTCCTCCACAAGCATTAACTCTCAATATTATAAAAATTGTACTCTTTTTGAGCAAGTCAATATTGAAAGAGTAAGTGTATTGTAACATTTTAGAAATTACATTAAATAATTTCTTTCTCCAAAAATATCTGTACCTATACGAATAAACGTTGCACCCTCTTTTAATGCATAAATATAATCATGACTCATACCCATGGATAATTGATTGAAGTCAGCAGAATATTCTTTTTGGTATTGATTTAAAAGTTCTCTCGCTTTAGAAAATATAATCTGAGATTTATAAACTTCAGCATCTTCATAAAAAGGCGCCATCGTCATTAGTCCCATTATTTTAACATTTTTCATTTCACATGATTTTTCTAGAACAGATTCAAGTTCTTCTACTTTGAAACCATGTTTTGATTCTTCCTCTGCAATATTAACCTGGATTAATACTTTGCTAATTAATCCTCGCTTTTTAGAAACTTTATTAATTCTCTCTAATAAATCAAAAGAATGAACTGAATGAATCAAATCGACCAAACCAACAATATCTTTTATTTTGTTTTTTTGTAAGGTCCCAATAAAATGCCATTTAAAATCATATTTTTCTCTCTCAGCTTCTGGTAAATGCATAAACATCTCTTGTTTTTTAAGCATTTCTTGTACACGGTTTTCTGCAAATATTTTTTCTCCTAATTGATTAGCAATCAGAATATCGTTTAAGGGATGATTTTTACTAACACAAATTAATTGAGGTTGTCGCTGATCAGGCAATTGATATTTTTCAAAATTTTGATGTATTTTTATTAAGTTAGATTTAATTTGTTCTTTTCTTTCATTAGACAACACAATCACTCTTTTCTCGTTTTTAATCTATTTTATTTATGTTTTATTCCGAAATACCAGTTATTGAATCTCCTATCGAAACATCCTTAGGATTCAAGACAACCATAGTTGCGACATCTATGGGTAATTCAGCATCTTCTTTCGACTCAATTAGAGCATAGTCATTATTATAGTCTGTAACTTTCACCGTTGTCTTATTAATATAACCACCGTCTTCTATATAAATTTCTGCTTCAGTATTTCCTACTTTAAAATTAATTAAAGCATCAATTGGTATTCTCAAACCTGTTTTTTTGTTTAATTCAACATCAAGTTCAACAATACGACGATCTGATAGCCTTTCAAGTGAATTATCACAACGGATTACAATAAATGTACCAAAATCTGTTTCTTCAGAACGTGTAACAATACCATTGTCTAGAGGTATGCCTTCTTTAGTTATGGAATCAACAGAAGACGAAATTTGAACATCAACACTATTTCCAGAAGGTATAAAGAAAACAAAATATTGTTCTATAGAATTCGTTAAACAATATAGGGGATCCCCTTTTTCTACATGTTGTATGGGTTCTAAGCGTCCCTGTGTAGCTGTACTCAAGTAGTCATTTAAATCTTCTGCAGTTAGATTATCTATATTATCTGGGTTTAATCTTTCTTCTAAACCATCTACACTACGAATATAAATGCCCGACTGACTGCTTGTAACGATATTGCTTTTATTTCCTAATTCATTTTCTAATTCTTGATAATAATCTAACAGTTCTGTCAATCTAGTATCATCAAAATTATAATTTCTTAATTTTTCATTACGTTCATTTAAGAGCGAAATTAATGTTGATTCATCTGTTGAAATATTCGAAAAGTTTTTATTCAAAATCTCTGTATAGATACTATGATAAACATCCTTTAATTGATTTTCGGTGTCAATATCAATTTGTTTTGCTCCTGCATAATTTTCATTGTCAATAATTTCATATTGATAATTGATAATTTCATTTTCTATATTCTGTAATTCTTTATATTCTTCATTTTGATTGTCTAGGATTATATATGCCAAATTTTCATTTTTAGCAACTCTAGCACCATCAGCATAAAGACTTCTAACGGTACCAGATTCAGCAGCTTGAAAAACGGTTTCGTCTCGAATAAGCAAAGCTTTTACTTGATAACGATTAGAAATTTCTTTTTCTTCTAAAAACATCAATTGAGTTTCTGGTTTATAGTGATTTAATATACGAACGATCAAAAACATTGTGATAACTATTATCGAGAGAGTGATCATTGTAATAATCAGTCTACGCTGCCTTATTTTCCGCTTCTGGATGTTGCGATACCGTTCGACATCTGTTGTCTTATTAGAACTCATAATTTAAGCCTCTTGCCATAATTGATCCATAGCTTTCATGCATGCTAAATATCCTGATTCAAAATTTAAGCCACCTTGCAAAAAGGCTGTAAACGGTGGACGTAATGGTCCATCTGCTGATAATTCTATAGAAGAACCCTGTGTAAATGAGCCAGATGCCATTATTATATCACAATCATAACCAGACATAGGAGCTGGAATGGGTGCATATTGAGAGTCTATAGCAGAACATTCCTGAATAGATTGGCAAAATTTAATTAATTTTTCCTTATTATCAAAATTTATTGTTTGAACAATATCTGCTCTAACATCATGAGGCTTAGGTTCTACAATGTAATTTTCATTTTGGAAAAAGGTAGCGGCAAAAACAGCTATTTTTAAAGCAGTCGCTACAATTTGTGGAGCCATATATATACCTTGAGCTATGGCTTTTGAAAAACCTAAGCTTGGTCCTATCTCAGAACCAACTCCTGAGGCTATCATTTGCTCTGCACATAATTCGACTAAATTACTTTTACCGGCAATATATCCACCACTAGGAGCAATGCCAGCTCCTGGATTTTTTATTAATGAACCAGCCATAATATCAACACCAAAAGCTAAAGGTTCATTTCTTTGAGTTAATTCGCCATAGCAATTGTCAAGCATGATAATAACATTTGGATTTTGAGCTTTAATAATTTTACAAATTACCGCTATTTTTTCATTTGTTAAAGCTGGTCGCATCGTATAGCCACGTGAACGTTGAATGTAAACAGCTTTATATTTTTGATTTTTATTTTTAAAAATATTTTTTAGAGACTCAAGATCTACTTCACCTTTAGGATCTAAGTTTAGCTGATCAAAGTCAATTAAAAAATCTTTCAAACTGGCTTGATCTTCTTTTTGATTAATTCCCAAAGTGAATTTTAATGTATCATATACATCCCCAGTAATAATTAAAAAACGATCATGTGGTCTGAGAATGCCTTTCAGCATAGTAGAAATAACTTGTGTACCTGAAGAAAATTGTATTCGAACCAAAGCTTGTTCAGCAGAAAATATTTCAGCATAAATTTTTTCAACGGCTTCACGACCTGAATCAGAATAACCATAACCAGAGAAATTTTGAAAATCTGATGAATTTATTTTGGCATTTTGAAAGGCTTTTATCGTGCGCAATTGATTATACTCACGTAAATGATCGATTTCCTCAAATGAGTTTTTACATTCCTTTAATGCTTTTTCTGCGGTTAGATAAGCCTTTTTAGAGACATCAAATGAACGATAAAATTCATAGCTCAATCTATTTCCTCCAATACGCTATAAATAAAAACCTGTATCTCCCTGTTTGAGACGATACAGGTTTTGGTGCAACCAAAGGGACTCGAACCCTCACGGTCTCCCACACGCCCCTCAAACGTGCGCGTCTGCCAGTTCCGCCATGGTTGCATTAAAATTTACCGATTCATTATATTAGGCACATATAACTTTGTCAAATTTTAATTTTTTTAGGCAAAATACAGTATCTGAATTAGTTAAAATAACAAATTCAAATAAACTCGATTTTTATGTAATCTTTAAAATTATCTTCTATTTTACTTCATCTAAAATAGTTTGATATAGATCAATATATTCCTTAGCTGATTTATCCCAAGAAAAATCACAATTCATCGCTTGACGAATTAATTGATTCCAAGCATCTGGATTATCCCTATATACATCTAATGCATTTTTAATCGCAAATAAGAATTCATGTGCATTGATATTCTTAAACGAAAAACCTGTACCTGTTCCATCATATTTATTATATGGAATGACTGTGTCTTTTAATCCACCAGTTTCTCGAACAACAGGTAAGGAACCATAACGCATGGCAATCATTTGTCCAAGCCCACATGGTTCAAACATAGAAGGCATTAAAAACAAATCAGAAGCAGCATACAAGCGTCTTGATAATTTCTCATCAAATAAAATCATCGATCTCACTTTATTGGGATGATACCATTCTAAATCATGGAATGTATTTTCATAAAATTCATCACCAGTACCAAGAATAATTAATTGAATGTTTTCTTCTAACAATTCCTCTGAAATATGTAATAAAAGATCCAAACCTTTTTGAGATGTTAAACGTGTAATCATCGTAAGTAATGGAATATCTGCATTTTTTTCAAGACCTACTTCTTCTTGAATTGCTAATTTACAGGCTGTTTTTCCTTGTTTAAAAGTGCGAATCGAATAATTTTTTGCGATATTTGAATCTGCTTGTGGATCATAAGATTCGACATCGATGCCGTTTAACAGGCCTTTGACTTTCCATGCATTAGAAGCTAGTAAATAATTAAGTCCTTCACCATAATAATCTTGCATAATCTCTTGCGAATAAGTTGGTGACACCGTAGTTACACGGTTACTGTATAGAATCCCAGCTTTCATGAAATTAGGCACGCCATCTTTTAAGACGCCTTCTTCGGACATATATCGATCTTGTAATTCCATTAAGTCTTGAATGCGTTCACGTCCATGTATACCTTGGAATTTTAAATTATGAATAGTATAAACACATTGAACATTATTATGATAACCATGTGATTTATAATGTGCTTCAAGCAATACAGGAATCATACCAGTTTGCCAATCATTGAGATGCAATATATCTGGCTCAAATTTCATAGGATCCCCTAATGCTTCTAGAACAGCTCTTTGGAAAAAGCTAAATCGTTCTATATCAAAGGAATATTCAAGATAAATTGATTCATGGCCAAAATAATACTCATTGTCTATAAAATATACAGGAATATCATTAACATCCATTTTAAATAATCCGCTGTACATGGTACGCCAGCCTAATTTATTCATCGACCAACGCATAAATTGTAATTGATCACCATATCGATCTTTTATTTGTTTATAAAGAGGCATGATAACTCTAGCATCATGGCCAGCTTTACGTATAGCTTTTGGTAATGCACCAATTACATCTCCAAGTCCGCCTGTTTTAGCGAGAGGAGACATTTCTGACGTTACAAATAAAATATTCATTAAACGATCACTCCTTTACCAATGACAACAGGATGTTCTGCTGTACCCTGTAATCTAACAAAAGCACGTATAACCGTATCTTTATCAATAATTACATTGGATAATTCAGCTCCATCCATAATCTGGGTATCTTGCATAATAATGCAATTTTGTATTTTACAATGTTTTCCGACATTAACTCCACGGAAAATAATACTATCTTTTACAGTTCCAGATATATCACATCCATCAGAAATCAAGCTATTAGAAACCGAATTGCCAACAAAGTATTTAGCTGGGGCTTCATTCTTAACCTTAGTGTATATTTTATTTTCACTTCTAAACAAACATTTTCTAACATCGTAATCCAATAAACGCATCGAACTTGAAAAATAAGTTGCTAATGAATTAATACGTAAAACGATATTTGTACACTTAAAGCCTTTAATTTTTAATTCTTTATATTGATTCAATAAAAATTCTACACTAAATGCGGTATCACCTCTAGCTATTGACTGTGCCAATATGTCAACTAATAGCGTACGACTCATGACACAAACGCCTAATGAATTATTATTCGGTGGATTTTCCGCATCAAATAAAAGATCAGTTAAGGTGTTTTCTTCATCGAATACCAAAGAAAAGATAGGAGAACCACTTTGTTTACCATCTTCATTGTATACAATCGTAATATCTGCATCACTTTTCTCATGAGTTTTAATGCAATCACTTAAGTCAAGATTTGCTACTAAGTTACTTTCAGTTATAACAACATATTGCTGTACCGATCTTTGGAGAAAATCATATAACCCTCTTAAGTCTTGAGGATTTTGAGATTTAAAGAAATCAGATTGGGTATAAGGCGGAATAATTCTTAAACCTTGCTGTAAACGATCTAAATCCCAGTATGAACCTGTCCCTATATGATCCATTAATGAACTATATTTTGTTTCAGCTAAAATACCAATATGTTTGATCCCTGAATTTACCATGCTAGATAGAATCATATCAATAATACGATAACGTCCAGCAAATGGAACGGCAGCTAAGGCTCTCTCATTTATTAATTCGCCAAGGTTAATTCTCTTGTTATCAGCGATTATTATTCCCATAGCATCTAATAACATCTTCTATCCCTCCTTAAATCACGCCTATAGTGGAACTTTTTACTACAATGTCACTCGTTTCACCTTCATCAATAGGATAAATCATAGAATTGGCAACAATTTTAACGTTATCTGCAATCACAAGGCCACTACCAAAAACAGTTATGCCATCAGAACAATATTTTGTATTGACACTAGTTTCAATGCCATCTTTAACAAATGGTCCTGCCTGCACATTTTCGCCAATGATGGTGTCTATACCGACTATGCATTTTTTTAATTTAGCACCCTTCTTGATAACACATCCTGGCATTAAAATAGAGTCAGATACTTCTGCTCCTTCTTCTACGATAACGCCACCAGATATAATGGAATGTTTAACATTTCCATAAATCTCATCACCATCCGTTAAAACGACATCACTCAAGCTAGCTTTTTCGCCAATAAAATGGGATGGTTGCAAAGTATTACGGCAATAGATTCGCCACATAGCATCAGAAAAATCAACATCTTTTGGTCGATCTATAATATCCATATTAGATTCCCATAAAGACTGAATCGTACCAACATCTTTCCAATATCCATCAAAAGTATATGCTAATAATTTTTCATTATTATTGAGCATTTTTGGAATAATGTTTTTACCGAAGTCATTATTAGAGGACAAATCATGTTCGTCTTCAATTAAATAATGTCTCAATTCTTTCCAAGAAAAAATATAAACACCCATGGAAGCTAAATTACTTTTTGGTTCAGCTGGTTTTTCTTCAAATTCAGTAACCAACATATTTTCATCGGTATTCATAATGCCAAATCGTGAAGCCTCTTTCCAAGGAACCTCACGCACTGCTATTGTAGCTTTTGCCTCTGATTCAATATGGGCTTTTAACATTTTACGATAATCCATCTTATAAATATGGTCTCCTGATAAAATTAGTACATAATCAGGATCATATTGATCGATAAAAGTAATGTTTTGAAAAATAGCATTCGCTGTTCCCTTATACCAATCGCTACCAGACATCGTTTGATAAGGTGATAAAATAGATAAACCACCAATATTTCTGTCTAAATCCCATGAGTAACCATTGCCTATGTAAGAATTCAATTCTAAAGGCGAGTACTGAGTTAAAACTCCGACTGTTTCAACTCCGGAATTAGTACAATTGCTTAAGGAGAAGTCTATGATTCTATATTTTCCCCCATAAGGTACGGCAGGTTTTGCTATATGTTCCGTCAAAACACCCAATCTAGATCCTTGTCCACCTGCAAGTATCATTGCTATCATTTCTTGTTTCGGCATATTTACTCCCCTCCTATTGATCTATAAGTTTATTTTTTGTCCTAACCTTTTATGAAATTTTTACTATTTTTTTGTTTTTTATTATTTTGTTCTTTATTATTTAGTTCTTTATTATCTTGATCTTCATTACTCACAGACTGCCATTCAAAATACATGGCGCAAAGTGGTGGTACAACAATGTCTAAATTATTAAGATCTTCTCTAAACACCTTTTTAGGTATCTGAGATATTTGTTCTACAGTTGTTGTATAAAGCTCTTCTTTGCAATTCTTTTCATTATTTTCTTTTAATTCATTATCAGAATTTTTACCATCAACTTCTGGTTTGTCCTCTAAAGAATTTTCTGAATTTACAACTTCTGGATGATAGGTTGAATAAATCTCTTTTTGAGGAAATTCATCTAAATAATCACTGCCACCATATTTTCCTTCATCAGAATTTAGAATCAGTTTATAATCTCCAGCTTTTGGTAGTCCTAAAGTGTATAGATCTTTTACAGCAGGTGTCATATTAAGTACACATAAAATTGCTTTATCTTGGGCAGCATTAAATCTCATAAAAGCAAAAATACTATTATTAGAATCTTTGGCTTGTACCCATTTAAAGCCGTCCCAATCATTGTCATTTTCCCATAAAGCTGGTTTTTCTAAATAAAGATGATTTAAATTTTTCACGAAGTCTTGCATTTGTTTATGTGATGGATAATCGAGCATAAACCATTCAAGTTCTTCATAATAACGCCATTCCGTAAATGGAGCATATTCATTACCCATGAAATTTAATTTAGCTCCTGGATGTGCCATTTGATAAGCAAATATCGTACGGAGATTAGCAAATTTGCGCCAATAATCTCCAGGCATTCTGCCTAAAAGAGTACCTTTTCCATGCACAACCTCATCATGTGAGAAAGGTAAAATATATCTTTCTGAAAAGGCATACATAAGAGAAAAAGTAAAAGCATTATGATGATGTTTACGTAAATAATGATCTAAAGAATTATAATATAAGGTATCATTCATCCAGCCCATATTCCATTTGAATGTAAAGCCAATACCTCCACGATCCACACCAGTTGTAATTAAAGGAAATGGTGTTGACTCTTCTGCCATCATAATCGTACCAGGTAATTTTTCACGCATTAAAGTATTGATTTCTTTAAAGAGAGAGATGGCTTCTAAATTTTCTCTACCACCATGAATATTGGGGACATATTCAGTTCGATCATAATCCCGATAAAACATGGAACTAACAGCATCAACTCGAAGTCCGTCAAAATGAAATTCATTTAACCAATAATATGCATTAGAAATTAAAAAGGAGCGAACTTCTGCTTTACTGTAGTCAAAAACTAAAGTCCCCCAAGAACTATGCTCAGCCATCATCGGGTCTGCATATTCATACAATGACGTTCCATCAAACTTTGCTAAGCCAAAAGCATCTTTAGGGAAATGAGCAGGAACCCAATCTAAGAAAACGTGTATTCCTTTTTCATGAAAATGATTAATCATAAACTTTAAGTCTGCTGGAGTCCCATAGCGGCTTGTTGCAGCATAATAGCCCGTTACTTGATATCCCCAAGAAGCATCTAAAGGATATTCAGTGATAGGCATTAATTCAATCGCATTGTAGCCCATTTCAATTACATAATCTGCTAATTGTGGAGCGATATCTTTATAATTATAAACAGAACCATCAGGATAACGACGCCAAGAACCCAAATGGACTTCATAAATATTTAAAGGTTTTAAATCATATGCATCTTGTCTTTTTTCCAAATATTCTTTATCTGTCCAAACAAAATCATCCGGATCATATAATTTAGAAGCCGTATCCGGTCTTGTTTCTGCATGTCTCGCATAGGGGTCTGCTTTTAACAGCCATTCATTATCTTGTGTCAAGATTGCATATTTATAATTATCAAACTGTTGCAAATCAGGAATAAATCCAACCCATATGCCTGTTGCGCCATATATTTCTAAATTATTTATGTCCACTTCCCAATTGTTGAAATCACCAACAACGCAAACTCTAACTGCATGAGGTGCCCATACGGCAAAGCGATAACCAGGCTCACCCTCTGTATTGTGATCTGGTCTAGATCCCAAAAACTTATAACTCATATGGTTTTTTCCTGTATTGAAAAGAAACGCTTGATCCATTTTTGTGCAATCTCCTTATATAGATTCTACTTAATTATATCATTATTGTCATATTACACAAGCAAGTTATCAAAAATTTAAAAAAATTATTTTTATTAATAAATTTTTAATTTTTCATTAATTGTGTTTAATTAATTTTATATCTCTATTTATACTTTTATTTATATTCAAATTATAATTCTGCTATTGTTACCCCAGTATCACCCTCACCTATTTCTGCTAATTTAAAAGATTTAATACGTTTATCTTTCTTAAGCGAATTGTGAACAGCCTGTCTTAAAGCACCTGTCCCTTTGCCGTGAACTATTCTAACAAGAGAAATATTGGCTAAAACAGCATCATCTATAAATTGATCTAATTGCATTAAAGCATCAGGAACAGTTAAGCCTAATAATTTGATTTCTGTATTCATAATATTTTTACGTTCATTAATTATTTTTTGAGTTTGACGTTTTTCTGTCTTTGATTGTTTACTATATTGATTTTTTTTATTTTGTTTGTCTTGCGAAATATAACTCAAAGAATTGATTGGTACATTTACAGTTAAAACACCACTTTTAAGTACCACTTCCTTTTTATCTTGTAGAATTTCAGAAATTTGGCCATCAATATTATAAAGATCAGAATGATAATACTCATCAATCATAAGATTATCTATTGTCAATTTTTTAGTTTTATGATCATATTTATGCTTTGCAATTTTTTCTCGATTAATCTTCGCTTTCTCTGATAATTGACGATTAGCTTCTCTAGCAGATTTTTGAGCATTTTGTTTTTCAGATGAACTTTGTGCTTCTTTAATTTCTTCTCTTAAAGAATCAAGTATTTTTGACACATCATTTTGAGTCTTTTGAATGATTTGATCTGCCTCTTGTCTGGCATCTGTTATCAACTTATTTTTCGAAATCGCAATCTGTTCTTTTTCTTTTTCTAATTGTTCCTGCAGAAGCTTGCTTTCTCGTTTTAAACTTGCTATTTCATTTGTCATAACTTCTGCATGTTGATGAGATTTTTCTATAGCAGAAACTAATTCTTCAAATTTAGTATTTTCATCAGATATTAAATTCTCAGCAGCCGAAATAATCTCTGGTTTTAAACCTAATTTTTCTGAAATTTTGAAAGCATTACTAACACCTGGTATTCCAATCAATAAACGATAGGTTGGTTTTAGATTTTCTTCATCAAATTCGCAGCAAGCGTTATTTACTTTTTCTGTATTTAAAGCATATCCTTTTAATTCTCGATAATGTGTTGTTGCAACAGTATGACAACCTTTTTGCCTGAGATAATCAAGAATGGCAATAGCTAAAGCGGCTCCTTCTGATGGATCTGTACCTGCACCAAGCTCATCTGTTAATACTAAAGTGTCTTTATCAGCAATATTTAAAATTTGAATGATTTGCTTTAAATGTGAAGAAAATGTACTGAGATTTTGCTCAATGCTTTGTTCATCTCCAATATCTGCTAGTACTTGATTAAAGATAGATATTTCTGATTTTTCTTTTGCTGGAATATGTAAGCCTGACATCGCCATTAAAACAAAAAGGCCACAAGTTTTTAAAGTGACCGTTTTGCCGCCTGTATTGGGGCCAGTTATAATCAATGTATTAAAATCGGTACCCAGTTCAAAATAAATCGGGACCACTTCATTATCAGGAATTAATGGATGCCTGGCATCATATAAAACAACTCGTCCTTCTTGATTTAAAATGGGCTGAATAGCTCGCATTTCTATTGAGAGTTTTGCTTTGGCTTGGATAAAATCTAGTTGTTCTAAAAGCTCAGCATCATATTTTAAATAGATGCTAACCTCTTTTATCCTTTGACTTAACTCTAATAGAATTTTATAAACTTCTTCTCTTTCAGCAATTTCCAATTCGCGAATTTTATTGTTTAATTCAACAACAGCTAAAGGTTCAATAAAAACTGTTGCACCAGAACCTGACATATCATGTACGATTCCAGGAATTTCCGAACGATTTTCGGATTTGACTGGTACAACATAACGATCATTTCGGATTGTAATAATTGCATCTTGTAAAGCTTGTGTTTTAGAACTAATAATTCGATTTAGTTGAGTTTTTATATTGGTTTGAGCTCGATTAATATTGCGCCTTATATCATATAATTCTGAAGATGCACGATCATCTATTTCTTGATTACTATTAACACATTGTTTTAATCGATTTAAAAGATTAGGTAGGGTTTCAATGTATGTTAATTGTTCAAAAAAAAGATATTGTCCTTGCTTTTCAGTATTTTGAGGAATTTTGTTGATTTTTTCAAGAACTTCTAAAAAATAAATCAGATCTACTAATTCTTTGATCTCTGGGATCATCTCATTTTTAGATTTTTTTAAAAGTGGTCGAATATCTTTTAATCCATGTAAAGGTAATTCTGGATTAAGTATTAAATAGTCAACAAAATCTGAAGTAGCATCCAAATTATCACGAATCTCATCAAAATCAGCCAGTGGTTTTAATTCTTCACATATTTTTTTACCACCGGTTGTTAAAGCCATTACTGATAATCGACTAATGATTTTATCGTATTCTAATGTATTTAAACTATGTTTTTCTATCATCTATATTTTTTCTTTTAGCAGAAAATACTATCAATATAATTCATTAAATTGATAATATTTTAGATTTTTTAATATCAGTTTCATCAAGATTTTTTGTTTTCTCAAGACTTTCGAATATATCAATATCTACAACTTCACCATGTTGATAAATTAGAGAACGATTTATTTCACCAGACTTAAGGCATTCAACAGCTTTTATACCCATCATTGAGCTGATATAGCGGTCAAAATAATTAGGAGTTCCACCTCTTTGTAAATAGCCTAAAACAGTAGCTCTTGATTCTATGCCAGTTTCAGTTTCTATGTATTTGGCTAATTCAATGGCATTAGATGATCCTTCTGCCACAATGACTATATAATGAAATTTGCCTCGATTTCGAGCAGAAAGAATTTTTGCTAATACATCTTTTTCATTATCAACAGGATGCTCCGGAATTAATATGATTTCCGCCCCTGTAGCTATACCAACATGTAAGGCTAAATAACCCGATTTACGCCCCATAACTTCTACCACAGAACATCTTTCATGAGAAGAAGCCGTATCTCTTAATTTATCAACAGCAGAAATTGCCGTATTAAGAGCTGTATCAAAGCCTATAGAATATTCTGTACAACCAATATCATTATCAATCGTTGCCGGTATAAATATAACCGGTACATTCAATTTGGCCAATTCTGCTGCTCCGTGTAAAGTTCCATCACCACCACAAACAACTAAACCATCGAGTTCGAAGATTTGTGTAATTTTCGCAGCTTGTTCCTGACCTTTTTTAGTTGCAAATAATTCGCTTCTTGCAGTATTTAGAAAAGTCCCGCCTTGTTGTAATTTTTCAGAAACAGACCTTGCTGTTAATTCTTCGACCTCTCCTTTACATAATCCTTGATAGCCACGTCTGATACCCATAACCTTTAATCCAGAATTAATACCAGATCTAGTAACCGAACGGATGACACCATTCATACCAGGAGCATCGCCACCACTTGTCAAAACACCTATTGTTTTAATTTCCTTTGTCTTTTCCATTTTAACCCTCTACCTAATAATCATATTCTTTTTAAAAAATTACGTTTTTTCTTAAACTCATGAATTTTTATTATACTCAATTCTAATAATATTCTATAGACTTCATGTTAAAATTATATTTTCTTGTCCATAGCGTTTTATCAAAATCTCTATACATTGTTCATCAACATAATAATCTTTCTGATTAATCAAAATTTTTTTATTTTCTTCGTATAAATAAAGTGGAATATCGCCAGAAAAATATGAAATCATGGCCTCCAAGATTTCATATTCATGCGAATTTATCTGTTCAGGTAAACGTAAATATAATTTGAATATTGATTTTATACTTTCTTTATTCTCCATAACGTTTATGTTGTTTTGATTAGATATATTATTAATTTTAGATTTGTTTTGAAATTCAGTTTTATTTGTTAAATTATCGTTATAAGAATTATTAAAAGATTTTTCATTCTTATTTTTCGTGTTTTTATTCTCTTTATAAAAATCTTTTGTTTGCGATAAAAAACTTTGAATATCGGGAGAATTTAATGTATCTCCTTCTTTTAACTCAATAATATTTTTAGCCAATACATTAGGATTTTCTTCATCACGTAAGCTAATATTACCTAAAATTAAAAGAATTCTATTTTCAGCTAAAAGAAATCGAACTTGTTCATATAAATTAGAAAAGACAACAACTTCAAAAGTTCCTTCTAAATCCTCAACTGTTAAAAAGGCCATTTTTTGATTTGTCTTGGTTAAAAGTTCCTGTTTTTGTATAATAATACCGGCCATTGTAACTGATTGATTATCTTTGACCTGAAGATTTTGCTTGGCTATAAGGATATTCGTTTCTTCTGAATCATCTGGATTAATATTCTGCTCTGTATCTTGATTTGTATCTCTTCTTAATTGAGAACTGCTTGTATTTATAATATCTTTGATAATTTCCCAATAAGCATCAAGAGGATGACCGCTAACATAAATACCTAGGACTTCTTTTTCCATTTGTAGACGATTATTAATTGAGTATTCTTTTAAAGAGTTAGGATAATCTGGTTCAACTATTTTATTTGCAGGTTGATCGGTTAGATCAAATAAACTTAACTGCCCTTCAAGTGATTGCTGTTTAGACCTTTGAATGCTATTCATAAAATCTTCATGTACTGCCATTAATTTAACACGCGGGACATTAAAGCAATCTAAAGCTGAAGATTTAATTAATGATTCTACAACTTTACGATTGATATCTAAATCACTAATTCGTCTAATAAAATCGCCGAAGCTTTTGAATTCTCCATTTTTTTCACGTTCTGAAATAACTTGTGAAATGGCTTTATTACCTACATTTTTTATAGCGGCTAAAGCAAAATGAATAACACCATCTTTAGCATAAAATCGAGCTTGACTTTGATTAATATCAGGAGCTAATACAGGTATATTAGCTTTTCTACAAACTTGTATATAATTTGATGCCTTTTCTAAGTTACCTAAAAAAGAATTGAGCATGGCAGCCATAAACTCAACAGGATAATAATATTTTAGCCATGCCGTTTGATAAGCTAAAACAGCATAACCTGCTGCATGTGATTTGTTGAAAGCATAGCCTGCAAAAGCTTCTACTTCATTAAAAATTTTGTCTGCAATGTTTTCTGATACATCATTAGAAATAGCACCTTCGACATGTTTGCCTGCTTCATCTTCACCGCCATGAATAAAAAGATCTTTATATTTACGCAATATTTCAGGTTTTTTCTTAGACATAGCTCTTCTAACATTATCAGATTGGCCCATAGAAAATCCTGCTAATTCGCGCACGATTTGCATGACCTGTTCTTGATAGATAATACAGCCATATGTCATTTTAAGAATCGGCTTTAATAATTTATGATCATAGCTAATGGTCTCTGGATGATGCAATGAACGAACATACTTAGGAATTTGTTCCATCGGACCAGGTCTAAAAAGTGAAATACCTGCAATGATATCCTCTAAATTTTGAGGTTTCATTTCTTTGATAAATGAAGTCATTCCGTTTGATTCTAATTGAAAAACACCTGCTGTATCTCCATCACTTAGCATTTGATAAACATGATGATCATCAAATGGAATCGTATCAAAATCAATATTAATATTATGATTTTGCTTCACCATATCAGCGGTATCACGCATCACGGTCAATGTTCTAAGGCCTAAAAAATCCATCTTTATTAAGCCAATACTCTCAATAATATCCTTATCATATTGTACAACGACGGCTTCATCATTTAAGGATAAAGGGGCTATATCAGTAATTGGCACATCCGCTATAACAACACCAGCTGCGTGAGTTGAAGCATGGCGAGGCATGCCCTCAAATTGTTTTGCCAAATCAATAATTTCTTTTGTTTGTTCAGAATCATCATAAGCGGTTTGTAATTCTTTACTAATACTCAAGGCTTGATCAATAGTGATATTAAGGATATTAGGAATCATTTTTATAATTTTTGATGTTTCCGCAAAAGATACATCTAATACTCTAGCTACATCGCGAATAGATTGCCTTGCTGCTAAAGTCCCAAAAGTAATAATTTGGCAAACATGATCCGATCCATATTTTTCGGTTACATATTCAATGATTTCTCCGCGTCTTTCATAACAAAAGTCCATGTCGAAATCAGGCATACTAACACGTTCAGGATTTAAGAAACGCTCAAATAGTAAATTGAATTGCAAGGGATCAATATTGGTAATTTTTAGAGCATATGCAACTAAAGAGCCACCACCTGATCCTCTGCCTGGACCTACCATAATATTATTTTCATGTGCAAAACGAACAAAATCCCAGACAATTAAAAAATAATCAACATAATCCATTGATTTGATAACATCTAATTCATGTTTTAATCTGTCAAAATATTCTTCATCTGATTTATCACTTCTTTTATTTTTCAAGCGTTCATTTAAACCTGCATACGATAATTTCTCAATAAATTCATAACTACTTGAACCATCTTCTGGAATATATTTGGGTAAATG
Organism: Mageeibacillus sp. UBA5436; assembly: GCA_002427545.1. Taxonomy (GTDB): domain Bacteria; phylum Bacillota; class Clostridia; order Saccharofermentanales; family DTU023; genus UBA5436. The sequence continues at coordinate 17,967 of DIRM01000003.1, forward strand.
CATTTCACCAAAAGGAATTTCAACATTACATTGTTCAGCAATTTTTTGTGTATTTTCAATTGCTTCAGGTATCTCTGAGAAAAATTCAGACATTTCTTCTTCAGATTTAATATAGAATTCATCCGTATCCATTCGCATGCGATCTTCATCTTTTAATTTTTTACCTGTTTGCATACAAACAAGTACTTCATGCGCCAATGCAGATTCTTTTTTTTGATAATGACAATCATTTGTCGCAACTAAAGGAATTTTTGTTTCACGATTCATTTGAATTAATGCCTGATTATACTTTAATTGATCAGGCAAATGATTCGCTTGAACTTCTAAATAATATTGATTTTCGCCAAAAAGTTTTTGATATTTTAAGGCTAATTTTTTGGCTTCATCATAACCCTGATTAAAAAAGGTTCTCGCCATTTCACCGCTCAAGCAACCACTAAGACAAATAAGCCCTTCATGATATTTTTGCAATAATTCATAATCAATACGAGGACGATAATAAAAACCTTCTGTAAATCCATAAGAAATTAATTTAATTAAATTTTTATAGCCTTGTAAATTTTTTGCTAGTAAAACGAGATGGAAAGGCTGATTATCAATGCCGCTAACTTTATCAAAACGTCCTCTTGGTGCGACATAAACCTCACAACCGATGATTGGTTTTAGTCCAGCTTCCTTCATCGCTTTATAGAAATGAATAACACCATACATAACACCATGGTCTGTGATCGCACAAGAATCCATACCGAGTTCTTTTAAACGCGGTATGAGATCCTTAATTCGATTAGCTCCATCTAAAAGACTGTATTCAGTATGTAGATGTAAGTGCGTAAATGACATTTGAAGCTTTACTTTCCTAAAAGTTGTTCAATATGATCGACTATTAATGCCTTATATTCATCTAATTTATTTTTTGCAACTTCTTTGCTTTCATCATAAAAGCCTAGATAAATTTTTAATTTTGGTTCCGTTCCGGATGGACGAACGGCAAACCAATCTAAATCTTCCATTTGATAAAGTAAAACATTACTTTGTGGTAAATCAGCTTTTTGTGTCTCTCCTTTAATCAAATCTGCAATATCATTTTCTTGAAAATCTTTGATTATTGTGATAGGTAAACCCGCAAAACCTTTTAATTTGTCTTCGCGTAAAACACGCATAGCATTAGCAATTTGTTCTGCACCTTTGATTCCTTCTCTTTGCAAAGAAACAGTCAATTCAGAAGCATAGCCATATTTTTCAAATATTTCGATTAATTTATCATAGAGAGTTTTATTCTCTTCTGCTGCTACAGCTGCCATTTCAGCAATAATCATAGTTGCTACTACCGCATCTTTATCTCTGACATTCGTACCAACTAAATAACCAATGCTTTCTTCAAAACCAAATTGAAAATGCTCATCGCCATTTTCATCTCTTTCTAAAATCTGTTCAGCTATGTTTTTAAAGCCAGTCAAAACTTCCGTTAAATCGGTATGATAATTAGCTGCAACTTTTTTTGTTAATTTACTGGAAACAATAGTGGTAACACAAAATGATTTTTCTGGTAAAATGCCCTTTTTAGCTTTTTCACTCAATATATATTCCATGATCAAAAGACCAATTTGATTACCTGTTAAAACTACAAAATCATCATCACTAGTTCTAACAGCAACACCAGTTCGATCTGCATCAGGATCAGTAGCAATCAGTAAATCCGCATGTTTTTCTTCAGCTAAATTGATTCCCATTTTCATAGCATCACGCTCTTCAGGATTGGGATAAGGTGCTGTTGGAAAGTCACCATTTGGTTCCGCTTGTTCTTTAACGACATAAATGTGTTCAAAACCAAGGGAATCTAAAATTCTCATAACGGGTTTAAAGCCTGTTCCATGAAGTGGGGTATATGCAATAGCAAGATCTTTTTGTTTTTTTATGGCTTCAGGATTAATTGATAATTTCAAAAGCATATCATTATATTCTTGATCAAAAGATTCGCCCATTTCATGCCATAAATCAGATTTTTGAACTTCTTCTAAAGATTTAGCAGAATTTAACATTTTGGCAAAGTCATCACGTTCATTCATTTTATTTAGAACTATTTCTGCAGCTTCTGGTCCAAATTGACCTCCGTCTTCCCCATAAGCTTTAAAGCCATTATAAATTTTTGGATTATGGCTTGCTGTGATCATAACACCGCCGCCACAATTGTAGTGACGAACAGCAAAAGACAACATAGGCGTTGGTCTTAATACTTCAGAAAATACGACTCGAATCCCATAGGTTACAAAAATTCTACCAACTAATTCTGCAAATTCACGTGAAAAATGTCTTGAATCATAAGAAATCGCCAAACCTCTTTTACAGAACTCCTCACCTTTATCCAAATAATATCTAGCAAATCCATCTGCAGCTCTGGCAACCGTATAATAATTCATACGATTTGTTCCAGCACCTAAGATTCCTCTTAAACCAGCTGTGCCAAAACTCAGGTTTTTGTAAAAACGATCTTCTATTTCTTCTGGATTATCCTTAATAGAAAGTAATTCCGCCTTTGTCTCTTGATCCATATCAGGATCATTTAACCAAATATTATAATTTTCTTTTCCAAGGTTCATAAAAAATCCTCCCCATACCAAATGAATAGCTCTATTGTATCATTTATTATCATTTTATTTTATTTTACAATTGTTTTTCACTTTTTAATATAATCAACTGTCAACTTAGCTTTTAGAATAAGTTTCTTCTTTTTTTTGAAAAAAATTATGCTTTTCTTGCTTGTAAAACACCACGAATCATCAAGAGATAATCTCTTAAATCTGCAGCTTCTTCAAATGCCAAATTAGCAGCCGCTTCACGCATCATTTTTTCTTTTTCTTGCATTAAGTTCTTTAATTCAATGCTTGTTAATTCTTCTAAACCTGATTCATCTTGATAATCAGATTCTTTTTCTGCAACTTTCAATTTTTCTTTTTCGTCTAATTCATAAGCAGTGTCAATGATTTTATGTACAGCTTTTTTAATTGTTTGAGGTTTAACATGATGTTCTTCATTGAATAACTGTTGAATTTCTCGGCGACGGTTGGTTTCAGTTATGGCTTGATACATAGAATCCGTCACTTCATCGGCATATAAAATAACGCGTCCATGTTCATTTCTTGCTGCTCTACCTATCATTTGAATTAAGGATGATGTTGATCTTAAGAACCCTTCACGATCCGCATCTAAAATAGCAATTAATGACACTTCTGGTAAATCCAAACCTTCTCTCAAAAGATTGATACCAATTAGAATATCAAATTTACCTTCGCGTAATTCTTTAAGAATTTGTAGACGTTCAACTGTTTTGATATCTGAATGTAAGTATTTAACTTTAAAGCCTTCTACCATTAAATAATCCGTCAATTCCTCTGACATTCTTTTAGTCAAAGTCAAGATTAATGTTCTCTCACTTTTTTCAATATTTTTTTGAATTTCTGAAATCAAATCGGCCATTTGATCCTCAACAGGCCTGACAGATATAATCGGATCCAACAAACCTGTTGGACGATTGATTTGCTCAATAAATTGAGTTGAATGATTTTTTTCGTATTGGGCTGGCGTTGCCGACACAAAAACTGTTTGGCCCATTCGTTTTTCAAATTCTTCAAAATTAAGTGGTCGATTATCAAGTGCAGAAGGCAATCGAAATCCATAATCCACTAAAGATTGTTTACGAGCCCGATCACCATTATACATGGCACCAATTTGCGGTACAGTGACATGTGATTCATCTATCATCAAAAGATAATCGTCTGGGAAAAAATCAAGAAGCGTATAAGGTGGTACACCAACTTTTCTACCATCAAAGTGTCTAGAATAATTTTCTATTCCTTTACAAATACCAGTTTCTATCAATAATTCCATATCGTATCGAGTTCTTTGCTCAAGTCGATATGCCTCAACAATTTTCCCCTGTTTATTTAATTCTGCTAGTCGTTCTTCCAATTCTAATTGAATATCTCGAACTGCTCTTTTTGTATTTTCGCTGGTTGTCGTATAGTGACTAGCTGGATAAATTTGCGTATAGTTTCTTCCTTGTATGCGACGATTAGAGATAGCTTCAATTTCTGTAATACGATCAATTTCATCGCCGAAAAATTCAATTCTTGTAATGATACTTTCTGAGGAGGCAGGAAAAATATCTAGGATGTCTCCTCGTACTCTAAAAGTTCCTCTTTTTAGTTCATAATCATTGCGTAAGTATTGAATATTAATTAATTCTTCTATAACTTGATCTCTCGATTTTTTCATTCCTTGGCGCAGATGGACCATCATGCTTTTATACGATTCAGGCGAACCTAAGCCGTAAATACAAGACACAGAAGCAACTACTATGACATCTCGTCGCTCTAGTAATGAAGAAGTTGCCGAATGTCTCAAACGATCAATCTCTTCATTAATAGAAGAATCTTTTTCTATATAAGTATCGCTGGCAGCAATATATGCTTCAGGCTGATAATAATCATAATAAGAAACAAAATACTCCACGGCATTATTCGGGAAAAAAGCTGAGAATTCTGCCGCTAATTGACCAGCTAAAGTTTTATTATGGGCAATAACCAAAGTTGGTCTTTGCGTTTGCTCAATAACATTAGCCATTGTAAATGTTTTTCCTGAACCTGTGACCCCTACTAAGGTCTGATCCCGATCACCACGATTAATTCCATTTACAATTTTTCTGATTGCCGCTGGTTGATCGCCACGCGGTTCATAATCCGAAACTATTTTAAAAGGGTTGCTATTCATTTCCAATTATCCATTAAAAAAGGTTGTGATTTTTCTTTAATTAAATTTAATTCTTCCATTTTTTCTCGAACTTTGACAAAATCATTCCACATATCAATTCGTTTTTTAGGGTTACGTAATAAATACGCTGGATGAAAGGTTGGCATGATATAATAATCACCTTTTTTTATCCATTGCCCTCTTACTTTTGAGATGGCTGTATCTGAATTGGTGAAATATTTAAAGGCAGTGGCTCCTACTAATACAATAATTTTAGGTTGAACTAAACTGAATTGAGCCGCTAATAATTTTTTACATGCTTTGGCCTCTTCTGGTGTAGGAGCACGATTTTCTGGAGGACGACATTTAACAATATTACAAATATGATAATCTTCTTCGGTAAATTCCTGTGCTATTAGAAGACTATCAAATAATTTGCCTGATCTTCCCACAAAAGGCTTACCCAATCGATCCTCTTCTGCACCTGGACCTTCACCAATTATCATTAAATCAGCCTTTATATTTCCTCTGAAAACGACAATTTGATTTCTACTTTTGTATAAATCGCATGCCTTGCAAGTTTGACATGCTTGCAAAAAGCCCTGCCATTCTTCTGGTAAATCATAAAAGTCTTGATATCTGTTTTCCATTTTTACTCCATTTAATTAAATTAATGACTCTTTTAGGTCTATTTTATATATTTTGAATTAATGATTATTTTTTTGCAATTCAATTATCGATTTTCTTGAATGTCAATGCGTATTGCCTCTATGGCTGTACGTATAGCCATATCGGTGTCGTGTTGATGAGGATCGGATAATCCTCTTTTAGATCTTTCTTGATTCCAAATAACATTCAAAATTGAAGCTGCCCTAGCTCCAAGTACTTGGCTAACAATAAATAATGTTGAGCTTTCCATTTCCGATGCCAAAACATTTGATTTAAACCATGCATCCCATTTATTTTTTAATTCATAACCGATTGGCATCCTTTCGGGATCATGTTGACCGTAAAAAGAATCCTTACACTGCACAATACCTGTATGATATTTGTAATTTAGGTTTTTGGCTGCCGAAACAAGCGAAGTTGTCAATTCAAAATTAGCAACTGATGGAAATTCAATCGGTACATATTCATTTGGCGTTCCGTCCATACGAACAGCTCCTGTTGCAATAACCAAATCGCCTCCTTGAACCTCCAAATTAATACCACCACAAGTACCAACACGAATGAAATTGCGAATTCCTGTCTGAAATAATTCTTCAATGCCAATTGCTGTAGAAGGACCGCCCATACCTGTGGACATGATTAAAACATTTTCATTTTCTAATTGACCTAACCAACTTGTGTATTCACGGTTTTGTCCAAGAAATTTAGGATTATCTAAATAAGCTGCTATTTTTTCTACCCTACCAGGATCTCCTGGTAAAACTGCATATTTTGCCTGATGACTATCATCTAAATTAATATGATATTTCTTTTCCATAGATTAATCCTTTCTTATTAAATAACTTCATTTATTATTGTTGTAAATTAAATATTACACTTAATGTATAGCTTAATATTATTCATTCAAAGATTATCTTTTGAAAATGATTTAGGTAATAATTCTGACAATCTATATTCTTTATAATCAGATTTATCTTTTGCAATAATAATTAAAAAATCCGGATTGCAAAACTCTGCTAAAACTTGGCGGCAGATACCACATGGATAAGCATAATTTTTTTCATTTTTCGCATTCACGGCATGTATAGCTAGCGCTTTAAATTCTTTTTCGCCATCAGAAATAGCTTTAAAGATCGCTGTTCTTTCAGCACAATTTGTTGCACCAAAAGAAGCATTTTCAATATTGCATCCTTGATAAATTTCGGCATTTAAAGTTAAAATAGCTGCTCCCACATGATAATGCGAATAAGGCGCATAACTAAAATGACTTGCCTCAATCGCCTTCTCTATTAATTCTACTTTTTCAGAAAAGCTTATATTATTTTCCAATGATTCATTTGCCATATTATCTTTTTCTGCATTCAAATTTATTTTATTAAGAATTAATCATCGTTAATTCTATTTATAATATCTTACAACAGATTAATATAAATTGCTTATTGGTTAAATTACAAGGTACTAATTTTTGTAGATTTCAATTAATTCGTATACCGCTATTAATTTCTCGTTTCCTAAATCATCAAAACAAGTGTTAAGGAGCATATACTTAGCTTCTTCATTTAATGGAGATAGTTCTTTTTGAAATATTTCTTCTTCTTTACTATCCTCTATAAAATCTAAAAAACCTTCCTTTTCCCATGTCGGATATTTGTCATACCAGTTGCTGTTAACTTCTACGATATGCGTTAACTTGTATTCATAAATGCCAAACTCGGTATATAGTTTTGCGTTTTTGATGAGGTCTAAATCTGTTTGATAATCAAGGAGCTTTCCTAGTCTTGTTTTATCTTTCATAGAATGTCCAAATAAATTAAGATAAGGGTCATCTAAACCTTCGTTTTCTTTATAAAGAAAGACCGTTCCAGAAAAATCATAATCGCCGTTTATGTTTCGTCTATCGTAAAAATCACTGTTTGAATTATAGGCTACAATTTCTTGTATACCCTCTTTTCCTGTGTCTAAATAAGCGACAATCTTATCTGTATTGTATTTCTCGTTTAAACGCTTTAAAAACTCTTGTGAAAATTTTAGAAAATCTATCTTTTTGGCATTTTTGTTATCTTTATCATGAACACCTTCATTAAATGAGGATTCAAGTTCTTCTACTATGGCTATATTTACTTCTGTTTCATCTTTTCTATCATCTATAACTTGTTTTTGTCCTTTATAAGAAACGATTAGAAAAATTCCAGCAATGATTAATAATGCTATGAAAAGTATTGATATAATTTTTTTTGCTTTTTGCACTTTTTTTCTCCTTTCTTTCTGGACTATTTTTCTTTGTAAAAAATTGAGCCTACCCTTAAAGGTAGGCTCTGACTAAAAAAATATGATCAAACGGAGATTTCCGTTTTTTTCCAAACTATTCGCTTTTCTTATTAGCGACTTCTTTCTTTTTGTCTTTTATCATTTTGGTGATAACAAGAACTGCAAGGAGCATTAAGGTAACGCCACCAGCTATATAATAAACAGGGTTGATGCTGTC